>NZ_RZQL01000007.1 GCF_003997935.1 Mesorhizobium sp. M7A.F.Ca.US.006.01.1.1 | reverse complement strand
GAATGCGGTTGATGCCGACATCGATGACGGTGGCGCCTGGCTTGACCCAATCACCCCTGATCATCTCCGGCCGGCCGACGGCCGCGACAAGAATGTCGGCGGTGCGGGCCAGTGCCGGCAGATCCTTCGTGCGGCTGTGGGCGATGGTGACGGTGCAATTGGCGGCAAGCAGGAGGTTGGCCATCGGCTTGCCGACGATATTGGAGCGGCCGACGACGACGGCGTTGAGGCCGGACAGGTCCTTGCCGCGCACCCGCTCGATCAGAAGCATCGAGCCGGCCGGCGTGCAAGGCACGAAGGCTGTCTCGAGTTCACCGGTGCCGAGCTTGCCGACATTGATGAAATGGAAGCCGTCGACATCCTTTTCCGGCGCGATGGTCTGGATGATCTTGCCGGCGTCGATGTGGGCCGGCAGCGGAAGCTGCACGAGGATGCCGTTGATGGCCGGATCGGCGTTGAGGTCGCCGATGATCTTCAGCAATGCCGGTTCTGAGGTTTCGGCCGGCAGCGTGTGCTGGACGGAATGAAAGCCGCATTCCTTGGCGGTGCGCGACTTGGACGCGACATAGACCTGGCTGGCGGGATCCTCGCCGACGATGACCACGGCAAGACCGGGCCTGTCCTTACCCTTGGCGACAAGTTCAGCCGTCAGGGTCTTGACCGCCCCCACAACGTCCCCGGCAACGCTCTTGCCATCAATCACTTCAGCCATGGACCACCCTCAACACCAGAATGCCCAAGCGCGCCGCTTCCGAAAGCGACGCGCTTTTCGATCTTTCACAGCGTGGCATTTTCACGAAAATTCCAACATGCAATCCCGCCAAAGCGCCGTCCCATGCCGTTTACGCGAAACCGGCATGTTTTTGTACGGCACCGCGCAGATTCTTGTGGCTCAGAAGTAGCGGCGGCGCGCGCGGCTTTCGGTCAGTTCGCGAACCGCTTCGCGGAATTCGCGCAGGCTGGCGCGGATTTCCTCGATTGGCGCTTGCTGCTCGGCATCCTCCACGGCCCGCGACGGCTCCGCCGATCGCTGATGAGGCTGAGGCGCCTGCTGCTGCGGGAGGGTCGGCTGTGGATAGGACCCGGAAGCAGGCTGAGCCGGATCGGGCTGCTGCCCGGCATTGGCGGCCGGCATGGATTGCGGATAGGGATAGCCCGGCTGCTGCGCGTAGCCCAATGGCTGCGCGTAGGGATAGAGCTGCGGCCCTGAATATGGCCGCTGCGTCACCATGGGAGGCGGCAGTGGCGGCTGCGCCGTCTGCTGCGGATGGCCGCCGGGCTGGAAAGGCGGCGCCGGGTATGCTGTCGCGGCAGCCTGCCGGGGCTCGAAGGCCGGCGCCGACTGGGGATAAGCGCGGTACTGCGGATCCTGCATTGGCTTCCCGTTTTCGGCAGAGGCCCATTCGACGTTATCGAACGGCTCCTCCCGGGATGGCCTGCGGGAGATGGACTTGTGCAGCCTCGACAGCAAGGCACCGATCCGGCCGGGACCTTCGGCCGGCGAGACCTCGGCTTGCTGGACAGGCGGTGGCCCGGCCGGCGGTGGCGGCGCAGGCGGGGGTGCCGACGGTTGCGGGGCTGGTGGTTGTGGCGGCGCCGGCGGCGCTGCCCGATATGCCTTGTCTTCGTAAGGCGTCCGGCGTACGTCCGTGCCATGGTCGCGACGCGAGCGCGAATTGGCGGTGTCACGCAGGCTCTCATAGGCGCCACGCATGGCTCCGAGGCCAATGCCGGAGGCAAAACCCAGCAACAGGCCGGCGAGCGCGACCACGACCCGCGACGGCCCGTTCGGCTCGAGCGGCGCGAAGGCCTTCGAGATCACATTGATGTTGGCTGTGTTGATGTCCTTCTGCTCGCCGGTCTCCTTGGCGCGCAGCAGATACTGTTCGTAGACGGAACGCTTGGCGGTCGCCTCGCGCTCCAGTTCGCGCATCGACACGAGGTCGCTGTTGACGTCGCCGCTGCGGACCTTCAGCTGCGCCAGGCGAGAGGCGAGATCCTGTTCGAGCTGGACCGCGCGCTTGAGGTCGACCTGCAGCGACGAGCCGATGCGGCGCAGCTCCGAGGCGATGCGGTCGCGTGCGCCGGCAATCTGGGCATTGAGCGCCTGGAGTTCGGGGTGACGCGGGCCGAACCGGATGGCAGCGCGGTCGGCCTCCTGCTTGAGCGATGCATATTGCGACCGCAGATCGCTCATCGTGTTGGAGTTGATCTCCTCCGGCAAGGTGCCGGTGAGAACCGAATTGACGTCGACCGACCGCGCCGAAGCGGCCCGGGCATTGAGCTCCAGCGTGCGGGCGCGGGCAACCGACAGCTGCTCGTTGAGTTTCAGCATCTCGTCGTCGCTGATGAGATGGCCCTGCGCGTCGACGAGGTCGTGCGTGGCCCTGAAATCCTCGACCTTGCGCTCGGCCGCCTCGACCCCCTTGCGCAACTCGTCAAGCCTGGCTGTCAGTTCGTCGGTGGCGCGGCCTGCGGTGTCCGACTGTATCTGGCCGAAGGTCTGCAGGAAGACATCCGTCATCGTGTTGGCGATGAGGGCCGATTTCTCGCCATTCTGCGTGGTGGCGCTGACGGTGATGACGAAGGTCTTGCCGCCGCGTTCGACCGAAAGGGTCTCGGCCAGATTGCCGACAGCAAGTGCACGGCGGCGGGTGTCGTCGACACCCCCCGGCCCGTCATTGCGCGACAGGACGGAGCGGATGAGCGACATGACGCTGAGGCCGCCGCCGCCTTGCCCATTGAATTCCGGATCGTTGACCAGATTGAGCTTGTCGACGACCTTATTGAGAACGGTGCCTGAGGTCAGCACCCGAACCTGGTTCTCGACGATGGCCAGCGTGGCGTCGGAAGCGACGACCGACTGGGTGAGGTCGCGATCGGTTAGCTTCAGGTCGCGCGGGTCGACGATCAGTTCGGTGGTGGCCTCATATTTCTTCGGCGTCGACAGCGCGATGGTGACGCCGAGCGCGGCGCCCAGTAGTGTCGTCGTCACGATCAGCAGCTTCGACTTGCCGACACCGCGCACGACCTGCATCGGATCGATCAGCGGCTTCCACTGCTGGCTGTCCATGCCGTCGTTTCGGGATAACGACGCGTCGCCTGCAGCGTAAGGTTCCGATGCACGATCGGCGCGACGGGCGCCAGCGGTTTCGGCGGCACCAGGCTGTGTCCGTGGCGTGGTTTGCGCGCGGTAAGCTTGCTCACGATCCCCCTCGGCCGCGACCGGATCCGACAGTTTCGGGTTGCGCGCCTCGCGCTGCGAGCGGGCGAGACGATGACGGGTGGCGGCATCCTCGCGCCATGACGGGTCTGCCCGGTCGCCTATCGAGACCAGCGACGCGTCGGGTTCGTCGCCGCGCACGGCCTGGCCAAGCGCCAGCAATGAGCGCTCGCGCTTCCAGTCTTCGCGGTTTTCCCTGTCGACCATCGTCTGGAGCTTTACCTTTGGCGACCTGCAAACGGCGATTGGCCATTCGTTAAGCCACGCTAAACAGGCATGGAAAACAAAAGGTTAATTTTCCCGCGCCGGGGCTGCGATTTCCCTCTTCGGTTGCATCTATTTTCGACGCAACCTTAGGCCCCAGAACGGCACGTTAAGTTTTCCGGCCTAGGCTCTCCATGAGACATGACGCAGGCCAGTGACATACCGCAAAGGCGGCCCCTCGCCCGGATCGGCACTTTTTTGGCCGAACGACGGGGGCTGCTTCGCGACTATTTTTCTGCGATCAGCGGCGCCGGCGGACGACTGGTGTTTTCACTCGCCTATTTCATCGCGCTGGCCAACACGCTGTCCATTTCCGAATTCGGCATGTTCGCCACCGCATCGGCGGCCGGTGTCATGCTGTCGCGCATCCTCGCCTTCGGGTTCATCTCGGCGCTCTACCGCACCGCCACCATCCGCCCCAATCTGATCGGCACTTTTTCCGCCGGCTTCCTGCTGCTCGGTGTGCTGTCGCTGCCGCTGCTGGCCGCGGCCTCGTTCGGCGTCTATCTGCTTTTCTTCGCCGACACCGTGCCGCTGTCGGTGTTTGCTGCAATCGTCTTTGCCGAAGCGCTGTTGTGGCGGCCGGTGGAGGTGGCGCTGATCGTCAACAACGGCCTGGGCAAGTTCGGCCGCGCCGCGCTGCTGGCCATCCTAGCGACCGCGCTGCGGGCGCTCGGCGCGGTGCTGTTCATGTTCTGGGCACAACACAGCGTCTGGATATGGTCCTGGTTCTATATCGGCGCCAATGCCGCCTCGCTGCTGATTGCCTTCGGCTTCTTCTACCCGCGCCAGAGGCTGCGGCTGCGCGTCGCGCTGTATCTTCGGCGATTGGCCGATTCCGTCTATGTGGCCGGCGCCGAAGTGCTGTTCTACCTGCAGATGGAATTCGACAAGTTGCTGGTGCTGGCAATCGGGGGCCCGCATCTGGCCGGCATCTACGCCATCATCATGCGGCTGGTCGACCTGACCGCCATTCCGATCCGCACCTTCTCGATGATGCTGGTGCAGCGCATGATGCGCGCGCCGGAACTGCTGTCACGGCTGACGGTCAAGAGCGGCATCGAAGGCGGCGTTTTCGCGGTGTCGACGCTGGCGCTC
The DNA here is from genome assembly GCF_003997935.1 of Mesorhizobium sp. M7A.F.Ca.US.006.01.1.1. GTDB lineage: Bacteria > Pseudomonadota > Alphaproteobacteria > Rhizobiales > Rhizobiaceae > Mesorhizobium. The sequence goes on along the minus strand of NZ_RZQL01000007.1, from coordinate 61,915 downwards.
TTGACGCTCGGCATCGTGCTGCATTTCTTCCCCAACGCACTCGGCAAGAATGTCGCCGAGGCCGCCCCGCTGGTTGTGCTGGCGATCTGCGTGCCGGGACTGCGCAATCTGGTCGAATACCAGGCTGAGCTTCTGTTCGCTCGCGGCCAGACGCTGGTGCGGGCGCTCAACCTCGGCCTGCTCGCCGCACTGAAGGCGCTGCTTTTGACCTATGTGCTGACGACCATCCTCGACACGCCGAACCTGGTGCTGTCGCTCAATGTCGTCTTCCTGCTTTTGTATCTCGCCTCGACGCTGCTCACCTATTCGGCGATGCGCAAGCCGGCGAAAGCTATCTAAGAGCGATCGAGCCCAATCAGGCGGCGGATGCGGCCGATATCGGTGCCGATGAAGGATTGCATGCCGATCGCCACCTGCTCCGGCGCCATGGCGGCAACGAAGCGGCGGAACTCGTCATCCGAAAGCGCTTCGCCGGTCCAGTGGACGCGGCAGAACTCTTCGGAACCGTGGAAGTGGCCGGCACCGTCCAGCAGATCGTCGACATAGCGGCCGTAGATCATGCATTCGGAGAATTTGCGCGCCGAGCCGACGACCTCGACCCAGTCGCGGCCATGGACCTTCTCGATCTCGCCGCACATGGCCAGCACAGTGTCGCGCCGCCAGGCGATCAGCGTCGAGATATAGTCATGGATCGACGTCCGGGACGGGTCGATGCCGAGTGCCGAGCCCGCATTGCGCGACCAGATGCGATGCTCCTCATGACCTTCGTCCGCCAGCACACCGTCGCGGCGGAACAGGCGCACCTTGCCGTCGCGCCAGAAGGCGCCGCAGTCAAAAGGTTTCAGGAAGGCAACATCGGAATCGCAGAAGATGAGCACGTCTTCCCCGGCATGCGCCGAGATGGCGATGCGACGCAACTGCTGCACATGCCAGCCGCGCAGGGGCTGGGTCTTCAGGCTGAGCCAGACGCGCCGGCGAAACAGGCTGAGCGGATCGTCGAAGGCGTGCAGCCAGCGCGGCAGCAATTCACGCTCGTCGACGACCGTGCGCCGGCCGGTTTCCAATTGGCGAAACAGCCTGACGTCGCGATGTTCGACCAGGATATAATGGTGCGCCGCGCCGGAGACATGGCGATCAAGTGTCTCGCACAGCAACCGGCAGCGCTCGAAGTCGGGCGCGTAGCTTGCCGTCACGATTGCCGCAGTCGGTGTCTGCCGCAGCGGGCTTGGCTCGACAGCGGCGCCTGGCACGAACCTGCTGTTCATTTGGTATCTCCCGCGGCTTCGGGCGCAAGCGAGAATTTCTGCCTGACGACGCGCAGCAGGAACAGTGGGTTGCCGACCACATAACGGCGCCACAGGCGGCTCGGTTCGACAGCCAACCGGAACAGCCATTCGAGCCGCAGCCGGCGCATCCACAAGGGCGCGCGGGGCACCGCGCCGCTCAGGAAATCAAGCAACGCGCCGACGGCGATCGGCAGCGTGCAATGACGCGCGTCGATATGGCGCTCGATCCACAATTCCTGGCGCGGCACGCCCATGGCGACGAGCAGCACGTCGGGCCGAAGCGCGGCAATCCGGTCGACGATTTCCTGCTCCTGCGAAGCGGGGAAATAGCCGTCATGGATCACCACGAACCGGTGCTGCACGGCCAGTGCCGCCAGCTTGACCGACGCCGCTTCGGCATTGACGCGCGTTGCGCCGAGCAGCCCGACGGTCAGCGGCGTCGTCGAGGCCTGCAGGAAGGCCGGGACGAAATCGGTGCCGTTCAGATTATCGGGAAACGGCGCCCCGTAGAGGAGCCTCGCCGCCAGATCGATACCGATGCCGTCGGGCAGGATGAGGAAATCATCGAGTGCTTGGGCGAACACCGGGTCGGTATAGGCGATGTTGGCGTTGTGGGCGTTGAGGAAACTGACCTTGGTGAAGCGCCGCTCGGCAATCAACCGGTTCAGCAGGGCGATGGCATCGTTCCAGGGGACCGCAACCACCGGGATGCCAAGGATCGTCTTCAGCTTGTCGAGCCCGAACGCGGCGCGGGCGGAATGCATGTTCATGCAAACGCCTCCTGCCTGACGGGTGCGAGCTTTTCGAGGCCGAGCCGGATGGCAGCGTCGAGCGCCTTGACCTGCGAGCCCCGGAACGCGCTGCCGTCAACGTCATGGATGTCGGCCGCGGCAGCCTCGAGAGCCCTGGCGAAGGCAACGGGATCGTCGGTGACGACGCAATTGGCCGGACGGTGGTCGATGCCGCGCAGCGAACGGCTGGTGGCGACCGAAGGCAGGCCGAGCTCGAAGGTTTCGATTGTCTTCAACTGGACGCCGCTGCCGGCGGTGCTGATCAGCGGGATGACGGCGGCGCCGCGCACGAAAGCCTGCGCGTCGGGCACGCGGCCGACAAATTCCACACCCGGATGCCTCGACGCGACGCCGGAAGGCATGTGGCCGGCGATGCGGATGCGGAAATCGGGCCGCAGATGCGGCACGACCTTGCCCAGGAACCAGTCGAGGCCGATGCGGTTCGGCTGCCAGGTCCAGGTGCCGATCAGGGCGGCGTCGCAGTCGATGCGGCGCGGGCCTTTCAGGGTTAGCGCGTGGACCCCGGTCACCAGCGGCAGCACCGCCGAGCGGTTGTCGGAGGCGACACCGAGAGCGGCGCGGTCTTCCTCGGCCAGGGTGAAGACGAAGCGCGCCCGGCGGCAGAGACGCTCTTCGACGGTCTTGAGCAGCCTTGCCTCGCGGCGAAACAGCAGGCGCTGGAAGAGGCTGCCGGCGGCAGCGGCGTTCTCCCGCGCCGAAAGATGCTCGACATTGTGGGCAACGAAGATCGAAGGCCGCCCAGTGAAAAGCTTTTCAAAGGCACCGGCGAACTGCACGGAATTCAAGACATAGCCATCAACCGGTCCAGCGCGCTCGATGGCAGCGAGCACATCGCTGTCGGACACGGCGCGCAGCTTGACCGACGCGAAGGTAAGGCCCGAAAGCAGCGCCTTGCCGACCCAGGCCAGCTTTTGGCGCGCGGAGGCATTGTCCGTGCGCACGTCGATGGCACCCAGCACCACGGTGTTTTCGGGGTCGGCCGCCGGCTTCCCCGGCCAGGTGAAGCCGATGACGGTTACGCGCGCGCCAGCGCGCCGCAAGGCAGCGATGATCGCAGCGTTGGCGATCTCGTAGCCCGAGGCGAGAGCGCCGTCAGGCACGATCGATGTGGCGAACAGCAGATGCATCTCACCTATCCTGTGGTGTAGCCGGTAGCAAAGCGCGGTGAACCCTTGATTAAGCCAGCACATTCGACGACCGAAAGCCTCTGCTTGCAGGCGTTCTCCGTGCAAGGTGATTAACGAAACCTTATCAACCGTGGTGCTACCAGAGCCCAACTCACCATGTGGCTGGACACGGATGATCCCTTTGCCATCGGACGGTTCGGTATCGGTCGCGGGACGCTCGCCGCGGCTTGACGTCGAGGCCGTCGAAGCCGTCGTCACCTTGCCGACCTTCAAGCGTCCCGAGCAAGTGCTGGAAACGCTGGCGTCTCTGCGCGCGCAGCAAACCGGCAGGCGCTTTGCCGTGATCGTCATGGAAAACGAAGCCGAGGCGCGGGCCGGCGCCAAGGCGGCGCTGCCGCTGTTCGAGCGGGGCGAAATGTCGGGCCTGGTGATCATCGCGCATGAGCGCGGCAATTGCAGCGCCTACAATGCCGGTTGGCAGACGGCGATCCTGCAATTCCCGAACTTCAGGCATCTGCTGGTCATCGACGATGACGAGATCGCCGATCCGCAGTGGCTGGAGCGGATGTGCCGGGCTGCCGAAACGCTCGGCGCCGATATTGTCGGCGGCCCACAGGTGCCCGTGTTTGCCGACCCCGCCCATGCGCGATGGGCCGAGCATCCGGTGTTCGCGCCGCCTTATCGGGAAACCGGACGCGTGCCGGCGCTCTATTCGTCCGGCAATCTTCTGGTCGGGCGCAACGTGCTGATCGCCATGGGTCCGCCCTTTCTCGATCTCAGATTCAACTTCATGGGCGGCGGCGATTCCGACTTTCTCAGCCGGTCGGCGCAAAAGGGCTTTGTTCTGGGTTGGTGCGCCGAGGCCAAGGTGCTGGAAACCGTTCCGGCGCGGCGTATCGAAGCCGACTGGATCCGTGCCCGCAGCCTGCGCAACGGCGTCATCTCGACACTGGTCGAAAAGAAGAAGCGCGCCGGCACGCCAATGGCCGGCGCCAAAGTGTTGCTGAAGAGCCTGGCACTGCTTGCCGCCTCGCCGTTTCGCGGCCTGATCCGGCTGGCGCGGACCGGATCGCCTGATATCGCCATCTACCCCGTCCATGTGGCGCTGGGCCGCGTGCTGGCCGAATTCGGATATGCCAATGAGCAATACCGCCAGCCTGAGAAAAACTGAGCGCGCGCCGCTCAGCGACGCGTTCACGCGCGAAGGCGTGGCCACCGCCATTGCCGCGCTGCTGTTCACCGTCATCATGGTGTCCTTCAGGCCGTTCCAGCCGGGCGGCGCCGAACTCACCGGTCAAGGTGGCGACATCGTCAACCAGCTTGGCTTCGGTTCGCTCGGCGCCATGTCGATCTTCTCGCTGATGGCCTTTGCCGATCCGCGCGTGGTGCGCTCGCTGCTCAGCCCGTCCTGGGTGCTGATGCTGGGCTTCTTTTTCCTCTCGGTGATCCTGTCGACCGATCCGCCTTCGGCGATGCGCGCCGCCTCCTTCACGCTGATCGGCATCCTGACGATGGCGACGATCCTGGTGCTGCCGCGCGACGCCGAGGCCTTCTCGAAGGTGATCATCTTCACCGCTGTCGTGATCATGGGCCTTTCCTATCTCGGCCTCATCGTCTTTCCGCACGAGGCAATGCACACCGCCGACTCGCAGGAGCCCGAGCATGCCGGCCTGTGGCGCGGCGTGTTCACCCACAAGAACATCGCCGGGCCGATCATGGCCTGCCTCAGCTTCGCAGGCCTCTATCTCTACCGGCGCGGACAGCGCTACTGGGGCGCCGGGATCTTCTTCGCGGCGATGATCTTCATGCTGCACACCGGCTCCAAGACGACCGCCGGCCTGGTGCCGTTCTCGATCCTGATCGTGATGTTCCCGAGCCTGATAGGCATGCGGCTCGGCACGCCGATCCTGTTTGCGCTGGCGATCATCGCCACGGCGGTCGGCACGCTGGGCATCGTCTTCCTGCCGCCGGTAAAACATCTGGCGGCGATCTACTTCCCCGGCATGACCTATACCGGCCGCACGACGCTGTGGGAGTTCGCCGGCAGCATGCTGGCGAAGAAGCCGTGGACCGGCTACGGCTATGAGAGCTTCTGGGGCACGCCGCTCTTGCTCAACCAGGACCAGCCCTTCGACCGGCCGTGGGATATCAGAACCATCGTGCATGGCCATGACGGTTATCTCGACATCGCCGTGCTGATGGGCATTCCGGCACTATGCGTGGCGGTCTACACCTTCCTCATCGCGCCGCTGCGCGACTACATGCGCATTCCGTTGCGCAGGGAAAACATCTTTCTCGGCGACTTCTTCATGATGGTGGTGTTGTTCACGGCGCTGAACGCCTTCCTCGAAAGCTTCTTCTTCCATCGCGGCGACCCGGTCTGGCTGTTCTTCGTGCTCGGCGTGCTCGGCCTCAGGCAAGTGTCGCTGCGGCCAATCGCGGTGCGCGATCCCGATCGTGGCTCGCGATCCTGACAGGGCTTCCCCAGGGAAGCGCCAGCGTCTATGTGAAGGCCTTCATTCGGAGGGCTTTCGATGACGATCAGGCTTGTTCTCGCCGGCTGCGGCAATATGGGCTACGCTATGCTCTCGGGCTGGCTGAAATCCGGCAAGCTTGCGCCGTCGGCGGTTTTCGTGGTCGAGCCCAATGCCGATCTGCGCAATCGCGCGGCAGCGCTGGGCTGCGCGACATCAGCCGATGCCGGTAGCATTCCGGCCGATGCCGTGCCCGATCTCGTCGTCATCGCGGTGAAGCCGCAGGTAATCCGCGACGTCACGGCCGCCTACAAGCGTTTCGGCGACGGCCGCACCACCTTTGTCAGCATCGCTGCCGGCACGCCTGCCGCCACCTTCGAGGAAATCTTGGGCAACCGCGCGCCGATCGTGCGCTGCATGCCCAACACGCCCGCGGCGATCGGCAAGGGCATGATGGTGGTGTTCTCCAACAAGCTCGTGTCCGATGACACCAAGCGCTTCGTCGCCGACCTTTTGTCGGCAAGCGGCGAAGTGGCCACCATCGACGATGAAGGCCTGATGGATGCGGTGACCGCCGTGTCCGGATCAGGGCCGGCCTATATCTTCCATTTCATCGAAGCGCTGACCGTGGCAGCCGAGAAGGCCGGTCTGCCGACGGCGACCGCCAAGCTGCTCGCCATGCAGACCGTCTATGGCGCCGCCTCGCTCGCCGCCGAAAGCGGCGAGGAACCGGCCGTGCTGCGCCAGCAGGTCACCAGCCCCAAGGGGACGACGGCCGCGGCGCTGGACGTGTTGATGGGCGAGGATCGGCTGACGCGCCTTCTCACAGAGGCGGTGGAGGCTGCGCGGCTCAGGTCGGTTGAATTGGGGAAGTAAATTCCTCAGCTTGCCCCGTACAGCATCTCATCCTGCAGCCGGCGCAAGGCGAACAGCCTCGTCGTCTGGTCGGGCGACGCATTGTCTGACGTCAGCAACTCGCCTTTCTTGACCGGTTTCAGCACCTTGCCGCCCTCGAGCAGGCCGACCGGCACGGCGCGCCGGGCACGGGCTTCGCCGACGGTCATCGTCCAGGAACGGTAGCAGGTCTCGCCGATCGCATCGAAGGTCTCGCCGGAGGCAAGGTCGCGCTTGGCGATGGCGCACACTTCGGCAACGGGCCGCGGCAGCGGCACCATGTCGGGCTTGCCGAAAAGCACGATGCGGGCGGCGGTCAGCGGTACCTCCAGCGAGGTCAGATGATAGGGCCGGAACAGGCTGTAATAAGGGCCGTGGCCGATATGCAGATCGTCCATGCGCTCGATGATGCGCGGATGCGTCGCCTCGACGATGACGAAGACGCCGGGCGCGACGCCCTTGCCGACCGTGTAGTCGACGACGCCCTTCTTCAGCAAAAGCCCGCCATCCTCGCGCGGGATCAGCACCTTGGCGAGGTCATCGCGGTCGGCCTTGGGGCCGTGCATGCCGGGCACATCGGGCACCAGCCCGGTGGCGTTGGCGATGGCGCACATCTCGACCATGGTCTTGGAGCCGTCGACGAACTCGACCAGCATGCGCGGGTTCATGTTGCGGCGGATCGCTTCGGCGCGATAGTCGTCCGGCACAGCATCGTGGTTAAGCGGGTTGTTCTTGCCCTTGCCGGCCGAGACGATGGTCAGCCCGAGTGCCGACGCGAATTCGATCAGTTCCATGCAGCTCGACGGCTCGTCGCCCGCACCCACCGAATAGACGACGCCAAGCCGGTCGGCCTGCTGCTTGAGATAGCAGCCGATGGTGACGTCGGCCTCGACGTTCATCATCACCAGATGCTTGCCGTGCTCCATCGCCATGAGGTCGAAATCGGCGGCGACGCCCGGCTTGCCGGTGGCGTCGATGACGACGTCGATCAGCGGGTTGGTGACCAGCATCTCGTTGGATGTGATGGCGAGCTTGCCGCTCTCGATGGCGCCGGTGACTTTCGACGCGGTATCGGCTTCGACCGCCATGGCTTCGTCGCCATAGGCGATGCGGATGGCATCGCGCGCGGTGTGCGGGCGGCGCGTCGAGACGGCGCAGACCGAAATACCCGGCATCAGCATGCCCTGTGTGACCAGATCCGTGCCCATTTCGCCCGAACCGATGACACCGATGCGCACTGGGCGGCCTTCGGCGGCACGCTTGGCGAGATCACGGGCAAGCCCGGTCAGGGCGACGTTGGTCATGCAGGAATGTCCACAGCTTCGTGATTTGGGGTCGGATAGCAGGGAACGGGCTCTATTTGCCAACGAAACCGGACGCGACCGGCAATTTCCCACGAAATCGTCTCGGAATGGACGTCCGCCGAGGCTCGATTGGCCGAAGCGCAACCAATTGACATTGCAGCGAACAACCCCAATAAAACATTCGTTTGTCAGCAAAGGCAAATGTTCACCGACGCGACAGTCGGGAAGCATTCACCTCGAGGGCAAATTGGGGAGTGTCTTTGCGCCACGGCGTCAAGGCTGGATGGAGCATCATTGCGAGGCGTCGAGCGAAGGCTCGCGGCTCCAGGGGAGGAAAAATGGATACTGTTCTCGCGGGCCTAAAAGGGGCCATCGACACGCTTGGCCCGACGATCCTGCTGCCAATTGTCATTTTCATCATCGCCGTGGTTCTGGGCGCCAAGGTCAGCAAGGCTTTTCGCGCCGCCGTCACCATCGGCGTCGCCTTCATCGGCATCAATCTGGTGCTTGGCCTCATGTTCACGTCGATTGGCGACGTCGCCAAGGCCATCGTCACCAACACCGGCATTCATCGCGACATCATCGATGTCGGCTGGCCTTCAGCGGCCGCGATCGCCTTCGGCTCGTCGGTCGGCCTTTGGGTCATTCCGGTCGGTATCCTCGTCAACATCGTGCTGTTGCTGACACGCATGACGCGCACGCTCAATGTCGACGTCTGGAATTTCTGGCACTTCGCCTTTGTCGGCTCGCTGGTCGTCGCCGCAACCGACAATCTGGCCTATGGCATTGCGGTCGCAGCACTTGTCGCAGCACTCTCGCTGCTGTTCGCCGACTGGTCGGCGCGCGCGGTACAGCAGTTCTACGGCGTGCCCGGCATTTCCGTGCCGCATCTCGCCTCGGCGCAAATCCTGCCGATCGCCATTGTGCTCAACTGGATCATGGACCGCATTCCCGGGATCAACCGCATCAACATCAACACCGATACGATCGAGCGCAGGTTCGGCGTGTTCGGCGAACCTGTCGTGATGGGCCTCATCATCGGCCTCGTGCTTGGTGCGATCGCCTTCTACAATGCGGGTGATCTCAGCGTGGTGCTGGCCAAGGTTCTGGGCACCGGCATGACGCTGGCCGCGGTGATGCTGCTGCTACCGCGCATGGTCAAGATCCTGATGGAAGGCCTGCTGCCGGTTTCCGACGCAGCCCAGGCATTCGTGCGCAAGCGCACGGGCGATCGCGAGCTTCTTGTTGGCCTCGATTCCGCGATCCTGATCGGCCATCCGGCCGCGATCTCGTCGTCGCTGATCCTGGTGCCGATCGCGATCATCCTGTCCATCATCCTGCCTGGCAACCGCGTCATCCTGTTCGCCGACCTTGCGGTTATCCCCTTCATCGTCGCCATGACCGCGCCGCTGGTCAAAGGCAACGTGTTCCGCATGGTGGTGATCGGCACGGTGACGCTGGCCATCGGCTTCTACGTCGCCAACGCGCTGGCGCCGCTGTTCACAAGCGCAGCAGTCTCGTCGGGCTTCAAGCTGCCGGCGGACGCGCTGCAGATCACCTCGGTGGTCGACGGCTTCCTGTGGGTGCCTTACGTGGTCATCGAGGCGATCCAGGGGCTTGGACTTGTCGGCATCATCGTGATCGCGGTGGTCATCGCGGCATTGTTTGTCCTCTACCGCCGCAATCCGCTCGGCTGGGAACGGGCCGCGGGCGCCGAGGACGAGCCGGCCGAAGAGACGGCCTGAACCTGATAGCGTCTACCCTTCAAACCGATCGTGCGCCCTACCTCGGGGCGCACGATTTCATAGACGGAGCAAAGAATGTCCGACGGCCTCATGCAGCTTCTGGACCCCGACGCGATCGTGCTCGGATCCGATGCCTCGACCAATGAGGAGATCATCCGCATCCTGGCGGGCCGGCTGGAGACACTTGGCTATGTCAAAAGCTCCTATGCCGACGCGGTCGTGCGCCGCGAATTGACCATCCCGACCGGACTGCCGCTGGAACGCTCCGACAACGTCGCGGTGCCGCATACCGATCCGGAGCATGTGCTGAAGCCTGGGATCGCGATGGGCACATTGAAGCAACCAGTGACCTTCGCCAATATGGAGGATCCCGACGAGATGCTGCCGGTCGGCTTCGTCTTCCTGCTTGCCATCAACGACAAGGACAAGCAGATTGAGGCGCTGCAGGCCGTCATGGCCACCATCCAGAACCCGCAAGCCTTGGATGATTTGAGGGCGGCCAGAACCCTCGAAGACGTGCGAGCCGTACTCGGCTGAAACAAGGAGAAAGCAGAGATGTCCAGACAGAAAACCATTCTCTTTGCCTGCGGCACGGGCATCGCCACCTCGACCGCGGTCAATGTCGCCGTCACCGAGGAAATGAAGAAACGCGGCCTCACCTTCAACGCCCAGCAGGCAAAGGCCACCGAAGTGCCCGGACTGGCCGACAATGTCGACTTCATCGTCTCAACCACCCCGATCTCCGCTTCGGTGACCAAGCCGGTCATCAAGGGCCTCGCCTTCCTCACCGGCATCGGCAAGGACAAAGTGCTCGACGAGATCGAGGCGCAATTGCGCAAGTGACGGCCCAGACGCGACGCGCAGGCTGACGCGGCTTCACACCACCGTGACGTAGCTCGTCATGCCCGATTTCTGATGCTCGATGATGTGGCAGTGCAGCAGCCAGTCGCCGGGATTGTCGGCGACGAAACCGAGCTGAACCTTCTCGTTGGGCTGGATGAGATAGGTGTCGGAAATGAAAGGCTGAACCTGGCGCGTCGAGGACGACAGCACCTTGAAGCTCATGCCGTGCAGATGCATCGGATGGGATTGCGGCGTTAGGTTCTCCATATCGATGACATAGCTCCTGCCAAGCTTCAATTCGGCCAGCGGCGCGGTCGGATCCGGCGTATCGCCGGGCCACGGCACCTTGTTGATGGCCCAAAAACTGTAGCCAAGCGAACCGCAGATGCCATCGCTCGGGACGTTTTCCGCCGTGGCGCTGAGCGCCAGGGAAATATGTTGGGCGCTGGCGAGATCCACTTCCGCCACCGGATTGACCTCCAGCAGAGCAAGATCACGAATGTCCCGCTTGAGCGAGTTTCCTGTCGCGCGCAGGGTTGCCAGGATTTTTGGCTTGGTGCCCCTGACGTCCCTCAAGCTGACGATCGCGCCTTCGTCGTCGGGCATGCGGATGGCCAACTCCATGCGCTGTCCCGGTCCAAGCAGCAAGGCATCGGGGGAAAAACGCTGCGGCACCGGATTGCCGTCCAGTGCGATGACTGACGCTTCGGCGCCATCGACGCGAAAGGCATAGATCCGGGTGACGTCGGTGATGGCGACCCTGAGCCGCACCAGCCCTCCGGCCGGCGCGTCATATTGCGGCTGATCGAGCCAGTTTGCGGTGCGCACCGTGCCGTAAGTGCCGGTTCTTGCGGCATCGCGCGGTCGGAACTGATCGATGAACTGGCCGTCGTCGCCGAGGCGCCAGTCGCGCAGATTGACGACCATTTCGGCATCGAATTTCGGATCGCTGGGGTTCTCGACCACGATCACTCCCGTCAGGCCGTGGCCCATCTGCTCCAGCGTGTTGCAGTGCGGATGATACCAGAAGGTGCCGGCGTCAGGCGGCGTGAAGGCGTAGTCGAAATGGTCGCCGGTGTAGACGTAGGGCTGGACCAGGAACGGCACGCCGTCCATCTTGTTTGGAACGCGAATGCCGTGCCAGTGGATCGTCGTCGGGTCGTCGATGGCATTGACGAGACGCGCGGCAAAGGGCTCGCCTTTTTTCATCCTGAGCACGGGCGGCATGCCAGCGTTGCCATAGGTCAGCACATCCCTGGTCTGGCCGACATCCATCAGCTTCGCCTGGATTTTTGCCGTCTGCAAAACCACAGGCTCAGCTGTGGCGGCGGCCCAGCCGCCAAGCCGGCCCATGGCCGAAAGCCCGATCCCGCCCGCGCCGGCAACCGCAGCCGTTTTCAAAAGCCTGCGGCGTGTGAGTACAGTCATTCGGCGCTCCAACTGCAAAGACGGCTGCCTTGGGTTTATCGCAGCCTTGGATCGTAAGCGAGCAGCCTGTGCAAAACCGGCTTGCTGGCAGTTGAAGCTGTTTCTGGCGCGGCAGATCTCCTCAAGATACCAGCCGATGTAGACGGGCACCTTAAGCAAAAGACGACAGGCGCGGACGGACAATCGACCACAGGAAGCATCGCTGGCGGAGAGGAATGAGACTATTTCAACCGCGCCCCATAGGCGGCAAGGAACGCTTCGACCGAAGCATCGGCGTGCCGCTCAAGGTCAGCCTTCGAGCGCGGGTTGCTTCCGGTGAACATGGCTTCGTTCATAGGGATCCAGAGAAGCATTCCAAAGAGATGGCTGGCTGCCAAACGGGGATCGCCGGTCTGCAACAGGCCTCGACTGGTAAGCTTCTGAAAGCATGATGCCACCGAGGCAAGCATGCGCTCAAAACCTTTTTCATACCAGCTGCGGCCAAGCTGCGGCATTCGATCCGCGTTGGCGATAATCAGACGCCGCAGCTTCAGCAAATCGTCGTCCATCAGCGTCGTTGTCATGCGTCGGGCAAGCTGCTGCAAACCGCCCTCCATGAATTGCGCCTCGGAAAGCAGCATCGTCACGGACTCGACAACATCGTTGGTCTGGCTCGCGGTGGACTCGACGACTTCGCAGAAAAGCGTCTCCTTGTCCCTGAAATGCTTGTAGACGGTCTGCTTGGAAGCCCCCGCCTTGGTGGCGATCTCTTCCATGCTGGTTCCATCATAACCCTTAGCGATGAACGCGGCTGTGGCCGCTTCGATGATTTCACGATCCTTGCGAGCCGCCCTGGTCTCACCATCAATTTTCATAGCACCTCTCAACCAGTACTAGACGGTACCGTTCCCGCATGGTAGCCATGGCTACAGTACTAGACTGACTAGTACCCATCAACGGCAGCAAGGCTTAGACCGATGACCAAAATGATCTTCCTCAATCTACCGGTACGCGATCTGCAGGTGGCGACCAAGTTCTATCTCGCGATCGGGGGCACGCTGAACCCGCAGTTCTCGAGCGACCAAGCCAGCTCGATCATGTTCTCAGACTCCATTGGGGTCATGTTGCTTACGCACCAGCATTACAGCCAGTTCACAGCGCGGCAGATCGGCGACCCCAAGCGCGACAGCCAGATGCTGATCGCGCTCACCACCGACAGCAAGGAGGAGGTCAATGCCGTAATCGAGAAGGGCGTGGCGGCAGGCGGTCGTGCTGATCCCAACCCGGTGCAGGATCTCGGTTTCATGTTCAACCGTCACATCGAAGATCCGGACGGCAACGTCTGGGAGCTGCTGTGGATGAACCCGTCCGCCATGCAATAGCCCACCGGAATCGAAGCGGGCCAGGATGACAATGGAGAAGCGATTGGCATTCGCCTGTCGCTTCCATCAGGCGTGCCGGCATCAGCTATTCAGCCGCCTCGGCATAGTGCGCCGGCACGTAGTTGAGGATGGGGCCAAGCCAGCGCTCCACTTCCGCGAGCGGCATCGCCTTGCGGCGCGCATAATCCTCGACCTGGTCGCGTTCGACCTTGGCGACGCCGAAATAGTAGCTTTCGGGATGCGACAGATAGATGCCGGACACGGACGAACCCGGCCACATCGCGTAGCTTTCCGTCAGGCTCACACCGGCATTGCCTTCGCCGTCGAGCAGCCGGAACAAAGTCGCCTTCTCCGTATGGTCGGGCTGCGCCGGATAGCCGGGCGCCGGGCGGATGCCGCGATAGGGTTCGCCGATCAGCTCGTCGGGCGCCAGCGCCTCGTCTGGCGCATAGCCCCAGAACTCCTTGCGCACCTTTTCATGCATGCGCTCGGCAAAGGCTTCGGCGAAGCGGTCGGCCAGCGCCTTGACCATGATCGAGGAATAGTCGTCATTGGCGCGCGCGAAGCGCTCGGCGATCGCCACCTCCTCGATGCCGGCGGTGACGATGAAGCCGCCGATATAGTCGGGCTTGCCGCTATCCGCCGGCGCGACGAAATCCGACAGGGCGACATTGGATTTGCTGTCACGCTTGGTCAGTTGCTGGCGCAGGGTGAAGAAGGTCGCCAGTTCCTGTGACCGCTTCTCGTTCGTGAACAGTTTGATGTCGTCGCCGACGGCATTGGCCGGCCAGAAACCGATGACGCCGCGCGGAGCGAACCATTTCTCGGCGATGATCTTCTTCAACATCGCTTGCGCATCCTCGAAGAGTTGGCGGGCGGCGGCGCCTTGCGCCTCGTCTTCGAGGATTTTTGGATAGCGGCCCTTCAGCTCCCAGGTCTGGAAGAACGGCGTCCAGTCGATGTAGCGGGCAAGCTCGGTCAGGTCCCAATTCTCGAACACCTTCACGCCGGTGAAGGACGGCTTCGGCGGCTCATAAGCCGACCAGTCTATCCGATGTGCATTGGCCCTCGCCTTGGCCAGCGGCAGCCGCTGCTTGTCGGCTTCGGAGCGGGTATGCGCGTCGGCGACCTTCTTGTATTCGGCGCGCACCGTGTCGACATAGCCGCCCTTGGTCTCGTTCGACAGCAAGGAAGACACGACGCCCACCGCCCTGCTGGCGTCTGTGACATAGACCGTCTGGCCCTTGGTGTAGCGCGGGTGGATTTTCACCGCCGTGTGCACGCGGCTGGTCGTCGCGCCACCGATCAGCAGCGGAATGTCGAAGCCTTCACGCTCCATTTCGGCGGCCATGTGCACCATCTCGTCCAGCGACGGCGTGATCAGGCCGGACAGGCCGATGATGTCGACTTGTCTCTCGCGCGCCGTCTGCAGGATCTTTGCCGCCGGCACCATGACGCCGAGATCGATGATCTCGTAATTGTTGCAGGCCAGCACGACGCCGACGATGTTCTTGCCGATGTCGTGGACATCGCCCTTCACCGTCGCCATCAGGATTTTTCCAGCCGTCTGGCGTTCGCCATTGTCGATGCCGTTGGCGGCATTGGCCAGCTTCTCGGCCTCCATATGCGGCAGCAAGCCGGCCACCGCCTGTTTCATCACGCGCGCCGACTTCACCACCTGCGGCAGGAACATCTTGCCCGCGCCGAACAGGTCGCCGACGACGTTCATGCCGGCCATCAGCGGACCTTCGATGACATGCAGCGGGCGCTCGGCAGCCAGCCGCGCTTCCTCGGTGTCGGCGTCGATGAATTCGGTGATGCCGTTGACCAGCGCATGGCTGATCCGCTGTTCGACGGTCCATTCGCGCCAGGCAAGATCGCGCTCCTTGGCTTCCTGGCCCGCCGTGCCCTTGAAGCGTTCGGCGATCTCCAGCATGCGCTCCGTCGCGGTGCCGCCGGCCTTGGGCACACGGTTGAGCACGACATCCTCGCAGGCCTCGCGCAGCGCCGGCTCGATCATGTCGTAGACGGCGAGCTGACCGGCATTGACGATGCCCATGTCCATGCCGCGCTGGATGGCATGGTAGAGGAACACGGCATGCATGGCCTCGCGCACCGGCTCGTTGCCACGGAACGAGAAGGACAGGTTCGACACGCCACCGGAAATATGGACATGCGGCAGCGTCGCGGTGATCTCGCCCGTCGCCCCGATGAACTCGACGCCGTAATTGTCGTGCTCCTCGATGCCGGTGGCGACCGCGAAGACATTGGGGTCGAAGACGATATCCTCGGGTGGGAAGCCGGCCTGTTCGGTCAGGAGCTTGTAGGCGCGGGTGCAGATCTCGACCTTGCGCGCCTTGGTGTCGGCCTGGCCGTCTTCGTCGAAGGCCATGACGACCACGGCGGCGCCATAGGCGCGCACCAGCCTGGCATGATGCAAGAACGCCGCCTCGCCTTCCTTCATCGAGATGGAGTTGACCAGCGGCTTGCCCTGCACGCATTTCAGGCCGGCCTCGATGATCTCCCACTTCGAACTGTCGACCATGACAGGGACACGGGCGATGTCCGGCTCGGCGGCGATCAGGTTGAGATATTCGACCATCGCCTTCTTCGAATCGATCAGCCCCTCATCCATGTTGATGTCGATGATCTGGGCGCCATTGGCGACTTGGTCGCGCGCCACGTCGAGTGCGGCGACATAGTCGCCCGCCGTGATCAGTTTTCGGAACTTGGCCGATCCCGTGACATTGGTGCGCTCGCCGACATTGACGAACGGAATCTCGTCGGTGAGCGTGAACGGCTCCAGCCCGGACAGGCGCATCTTCGGCGCGATGTCCGGAATGGCGCGCGGCGGATACTTCCGCACCGCCTCGGCGATGGCGCGGATGTGGTCCGGCGTCGAGCCGCAGCAGCCACCGACGACATTGACCAGTCCCTCGTGGGCAAAATCCTCGATCTGCGCGGCCATGAAGTCCGGGCTCTCGTCATACCGGCCGAATTCATTGGGCAGGCCGGCATTCGGATAGGCGCAGGTGAAGGTGTTGGCGACGCCCGATATTTCGGCCAGATGCGCGCGCATGGCATTGGCGCCGAGCGCGCAGTTGAGACCTATCGTGAAGGGGCTGGCGTGGCGCACCGAATGCCAGAAGGCCGTCGGCGTCTGGCCCGATAGCGTGCGGCCGGAGAGATCGGTGATCGTGCCCGAAATCATCACCGGCAGATGCACGCCCTTCTCGATGAAGATCTCTTCCGCTGCGAAGATCGCCGCCTTGGCGTTCAGCGTGTCGAAGATGGTCTCGATCAGGATGATGTCGGCGCCGCCATCGATCAACCCGCGCAGCTGCTCGCCATAGGCGAGGCGCAGATCGTCGAAGGTCACGGCGCGATAGCCGGGATTGTTGACGTCGGGCGACATCGAGGCGGTGCGGTTGGTCGGCCCGAGTGCGCCGGCGACAAAGCGGCGCTTACCGTCCTGCTGCTCGGCACGAACAGCAGCGCGGCGTACCAGCCGCGCGCCATCGCGGTTCAGCGCGTAGACGGCATCTTCCATGCCGTAGTCGGCCTGTGCGATCGAGGTCGAGGAGAAAGTGTTGGTTTCGAGGATGTCGGCGCCCGCGATGGCGTATTGATAGTGGATCTCCTCGATCGCCCCGGGCTGCGTTAGGATCAGAAGATCGTTGTTGCCTTGCTGATGGCAGACGCAGCCGGCGAAGGCCTCGCCGCGAAACTGGTCCTCGTCAAAGCCGAGGCCCTGGATCTGTGTGCCCATGGCGCCATCGAGGATGAGAATGCGCTCGCGTGCTGCCGCAGTGAGCGCCGCAAGCACCTCCGACCCGTCCGGCTTTGCCGCGACGGGGCCGAACAATGCGTCCAGCGAGGCAGAATTCTGCGACATTTCTTATCCCTTTGGCGACAAGTCTGTTCATGTCACATAAGGATATCTTTATGTCAATATACGATAGATGCGCGTGATTGTCACTACCTACCGCGAAAGCGGGTCCGTGGCGCCGGTTTTCCGACGGACCTACGCTCTGTCGACGCTTGCTAGGAAGCGGGCGAAGACCGGATTGAAGCGATCCGGCGAATCCCAGAACGGCGCGTGGCCGGATTTGTCGAGCAGATGGGCCTTGCCTTCCCATAGATTGGAGAATTTCACAGCGGAGACGAAATCGGTGTTGACGAATGGCTCGTCGATGCCGTTCAGAACGGCGATCGGCCGCGTCTTGCCGGCCACGATTTCGCGCTGGTTCCGGCCGGTGCCGGCCGCGAACTTTTCGAACATCAGGCGCCGCGCCCGTCCATCGGTGCGCGCCACCGTGTCGATGAGAAACGGCTCGAACGGCTCGCCGCAAGTGCTGCGTGCATAGGCCTCGACATCGGCGCCGGTGAAGGTTTCCTGCCCGGCGAGGTGCATATGCGGGCTCGGCTTGAATCCGTTGCCGACCTCCTCGGGCGAGACGGGCGGCGTGCCGGTGATCATCAAGCCAAGCAGGCCGGGAAAGCGGTCGATCATCTCAAGCCCGATATGGCCGCCGAGCGACCAGCCGAAGACGATGGCCCTGTCGATGCCAAGCAGCCCAAGCACTTCGGTCATAGCATCGGCATAGCCTTCCATGCTGTAGGAACGCTCTGGATCGATCGCATCGCCGGATGCTCCATGCCCGGGCAGGTCGGGAGCGATGAGGTGGTAGCGCTCGCCCAACGGGCCGTCCAACTGGTTGCGGAAAACGGCACTGGAAGATGAATTGCCGTGGATCAGCAGGACAGCGGTGCCCTGGCCGCTGGTCTGGCGAACAGCGATCTTGCCGTGGCTGGTTTCAAGGGTCTTCTGCGAGATCGTCATTGTCCGCTCCGTCGGGAATTGCCTGTTTTAATGCAGTTGCGCAGCAAAACGCCACGGCTTCCATACCTTTGCGGGAACCATCTTCCCGGCCAGGTTGCGTTGAAAAATCCTTTTCAAATAAGAACAATTATGCGTAGATTGTCAATTATCCAACTCCCGATGAACGGGAGGAAAACAGGGAACAGCACGATGAAGCCCAAATCCGCCGCAAGTCGAATCCGCCATATGCTGATGAGCACGACGCTGATCGGCATGTTTGCCGCATCAGCCGCCCCCGCCTTTGCCGATGTCGTCAAGATCGGCCTGCTTGCGCCGCTCACCGGCCCTGCCGCGGCGGACGGCCAGGAATTCCAGCGCGGCGTGCAGATGGCCATCGACGAGGCCAACGCAGCCGGCGGCGTTGCCGGGGATACGTTCGAACTGGTGGTCGGCGACGTCAAGGATCAGTCCGCTGGCAACGTCACCAGCGCCGTCGAGCGCCTGCTTGGCGATCCGGGCGTGCACTTCATGCTGACCGGCTATGCCAGCCTGACCAATTTCGAGATCGACAACATGGCCGAGGCGGAAATGCCCTACATGCTGGCGGCCACCTCGCAGCAGACCAGGGACATCATCGCGCCGAGCCCCGACAAATATATGTGCTGCTGGTCGCTGACGCCTTCCTTCGACGCCTACAACACCGACGTAACCCTGTTCGTCGAGAAGCTCGCGGCGGATGGCAAGATCACTCTGCCGGCCAAGAAGGTCGCCATCATCTCGTCCGACAACGCCTATTCGAAGACCATCTCCGAAGGCATGAAGAAGACCTTCAAGGAGAAGGGCTGGACCATCACCGTCGACGAGATCGTGCCCTTCGGCGAAGTGACCGACTGGCGCTCGATCCTCGCCAAGGTGCGCGAGAACGTTCCCGATGTCGTCATCAACACCGACTATCTGCCCGGCAATTCGGCGTCGTTCCTGAACCAGTTCCTCGAGCAGCCGACCAAGAGCCTCGTCTTCCTGCAATACGCACCGAGCGTTCCGGAATTCGTCGAGCTGACCGGCAAGAAGTCGGATGGTGTCATCTACAACCTGCTCGGCGGCGCGCTGACCACGCCGAAGAACCCGCGCGCCGATGAGGTGGCGGCCAAGTTCAAGGCAAAATACGGCGTCGAGAGCGGCACCTACGGCGTCGGCCTCTACGAAATGACCAATGTCTATTTCGACGCGGTCAAGAAGGTCGGCGGCGCATCCGACCATGCGGCGATCATGAAGGCGCTGTCGGAGACCGACAAGCAGGTCGCGGAAGGGCGGCTGAAATTCGATCCCGCCACCCACCTTGCCACGCAGGGCGACGACTATATCCCGATCACCTTCTTCCAGATCTGGGACGGCAAGCGCGCGCTGATTTCGCCGGAGAAATACGCCACAGGCGCCTTCAAGCTGCAGCCCTGGATGCAATAGGGAATGGCCCTGCTTGAACTGGACGACGTGTCGAAGGCCTTCGGTTCGCTAAAGGCCGTCGACGGCGTGTCGTTCAAGGTCGAGGCCGGCGAGATCTCGCCGGCCCGAACGGCAGCGGTAAGAGCACGCTGTTCAACATCATCACCGGCATCCCGTTCGGCCCGGACCGGGGCAACATCCGGTTTGACGGAAATGCCATCAACGGCAAATCGGGACACGCCATCGCGCGCCTCGGCCTTGCCCGTACGTTTCAGCGCGAGACCAGCTTCGACGGGCTGACCGTGTTCGAGAACGCGCTGATCGGCGCCAGCTACGGCAAGCAGGAAAAGACGGCGGCTATGGCCCGCAATGTGGCCGCCGAGGCGCTGGAGTTCGTCGGCCTGGGATCCCAGTCGTTCGGCCGGCTCGCCGGCGAATTGTCCGTGTTCGAGCGCAAGTGCCTGATGCTTGCCACCGCGATCGCCATGCAGCCGCGCATGCTCTTGCTCGACGAGCCGGCATCGAGCCTGACCAAGCCCGAGATCGAGACGTCGATCGGCCTGATCCGCCGCACCGCCGAACGCGGCATCACCATCCTGTTGATCGAGCACGTGCTGACCTTCCTGATGAGCCTTTCGCAGCATCTCCTGGTGCTCAACAATGGCCGCGTCCTGGCCGCCGGCGATCCGGCAGCCGTCATCGCCGATCCGCGCGTCATCGAGGCCTATCTCGGCACGAGGAGGTCGGCGGCGTGAACCCCATTCTCAGCGTCGAAGGCGTCACCGCCGGCTATGGCCGCGTCACCGTGCTGCACGATATCTCGATGGAGGCCGGCCGCTTCGGCAATGTCGGCCTGTTCGGCCCCAACGGCCATGGCAAGACGACGCTGCTGCGCGCAGTCTCCGGGCTGCTGCAGCCGAAGAGCGGCCGCATCCTGTTCGACGGGCAGGACATTGCCGGCCACAGCGCACGCGCCATCGTCGGCGCCGGCCTGATCCATGTGCCGCAAGGCAACCGGCTGTTTCCCGATCTCTCGATCGCCGACTGCATGGCGCTCGGCGCCTATTCGCCGCGGGCCCGGCCGCATGAGGCGGAGAACCGCGAGAAGGTGATCAAGCTGTTTCCGAAACTGGCGGAACGCTGGCGCCAGCGCGTGCGCACATTGTCGGGCGGCGAGCGCCAGATGGTGTCGATCGGCACGGCGTTGATGAGCCATCCGCGCCTGCTGATCCTGGACGAGCCGACGCTGGGGCTGGCGCCCAAGATCAAGGACGAGCTCTGCGCCTCCGTCATGGACATTTCGCGCGGCGGCGTGCCGCTCATCGTCGTCGAGCAGGACATCGAATTCCTGCTGGAGCTGACACAGCAACTCTACCTCGTCAACCATGGCGCCGTGGCGACCGAGATCAAGCCGGGCGAAAGCCTCGACCACGGCGAGATCATGTCGATGTATTTTGGCCATTAGGAAAATCCGAAGATGAGCGCATTGGCGGAAATCCTGTTCGGCGGCCTATTCCAGGGCTCGCTCTACGCCATGATGGCGGTCGGCCTGGCACTCGTCTGGACGACGATCGGCGTGTTCAATTTCAGCCATGGCGTGTTCATGATGCTGGGCGCCTACATCGCCTGGCAGCTGGTCGAACTCGGCCTGCCGGCGGCGGTTGCCTTTCCGATCGCCGTCGTCGTCATGGCCGGCGTCGGCTGGATCCTGCAGGCCAGCGTCGTGCGGCCGCTGATCGGCCGGCCCAACATCGTGCTGGTCGTCGTCATCACCACGCTGGCAGCCGGGTCGCTGATCGAGAACGGCGCGCTGACCATCTGGGGACCGCGCTCGAAACAGATCCCGGCGCTGATCGCCGGCAACACCACCATCGGCGGCGTCGGCGTCTCCCTGCACCAGATCGCCATCATCGTCATCACGCCGCTGATCCTGGCCGCACTTTGGATGTTCCTCAACCGCACGCGGCTCGGGCTTGCGCTGCGCGCCGTGGCGCAGAATGAAGATGCCAGCCATCTTGTCGGGCTGAACGTCACCGCGCTCTATGGGCTGGCCTTCGCCATTGCCGCCTCGCTCGCCGGTCTCGCCGGCATCTTCATGGGCGGCTACCGTTTCATGTCGCCGGTGATGGGCAGCGATCCGCTGCTGAAGGCGCTGATCGTCGTCGTCTTCGGCGGTATATCGAGCATATCCGGCCCGATCTTCGCCGCCTATCTGATCGGCTTCTTCGAAGCCGCCTGCAGCTATTATTTCGGCTTGTACTGGACGCCGGCGCTGCTGTTCGGCGTGCTCATCCTGACCCTGATGGTGCGCCCCGAGGGCATCTTTGCCAGCCGTTCCCGAGGCCTAGCATGACCGACACGACATCGCCGATCACCCTTGGCCACGCGGAGGCGGCAACCCCGATCGCTCCAGGCCGCACGCCGTGGAAGCAGGAGGCCATCGGCTTCGTGCTCGGCTTCGCCTTGCTGGCATTGCTGCCACTGATCTTCGGCGACACCTATGCCCGCCACATCCTGATCATGGCCTTCATCTATGCGATCGTCGCCTCGAACTGGGACCTCAGCCTCGGTTATGGCGGCGTCTTCAACTTCGGCCATCTGGCGCTGTTCGGCATCGGCGTCTATGCCTACAGCCTGCTCACCAAGCTGGCCGAATTCGACCCATGGGTTGCGCTGTTTGCCAGCGGTGTCATCGCCACGCTGGCAGCGATCCTGGTGACCATCCCGATCCTGCGGCTGAAAGGCATCTACATCATCCTGGTCACTTTCGGCTTTGCGCAACTGGTCATGCAGGTGATCATCAGCCAGTCCGCCATCACCGGCGGCACGCAGGGGCTGGTGCGCATTCCCGGGCTGTACGTGTTCGACCACAACATGGTCCGCGACGGCAAGTCAGCCTATTTCTACATCGCGCTGGCGCTGCTGGTGGCGAGCACCCTGTTCCTGCGCGTGTTCGTGCGCTCACGCGCCGGGGCCAGCATCGTCGCGCTGCGCGACAATGAGGAATACGCCATCAGCCGCGGCGTCTCGATCGTGCGCCAGCGCATGCTGACGCTTGCCGCGAGCGCCTTCTTCACCGGCATCGCCGGCGCCTTCTATGCCGCCTACCAGCGCAATGCCTCAATCGACGTCTTCGGCATGAGTCTGGCGACCATCATCCTGTCGATGGTGCTGCTTGGCGGCACCAGCACCATTTACGGCGCCATCATCGCCTCTTTCGTGCTGACGATCTTCGCCGAATGGATGGCCGATTTCGGCGCGTGGCGGCCGATGATCACGGCGGTGCTGATCATCGGCGTGATGCTGGCCTACCCGAGCGGACTGGCCGGCATGATCAAGGCTTCATGGGGCGCCGTCGCCGGACGCCTGAAACGCCCGGCCTGACCGTTTCGGAATAGCGGCTCCGCCTCAGCGGATGCCGCACCAATCGATGACGGACGCCGCAATCACCTTGGCGGTCTCGACCACCGATTCGACCTCGACATATTCGTCGGAACCGTGAAAACCGTCGCCCGACGGGCCGAAGATAACACCGTCGACACCGGCGCCGGCATAATGCGCGGCATCGCAGACGGCGACGAAGCCGCGCGCCTGCGGCGCCTTGCCGACCATTGCCTTGCGCTTCATCAGCGAGGTCACCAGCGGATGATCGACCGGCGTGTTCATCGGCGGGAAATACAGGCCGCCGAGTTCCCACTGGATCGCAGGCGGATTGTCACGCAGCCATGCATCGGTCTGCGCGAAATGATGGACGAAAGCCTCGAAGTCGCGGCGATAGTCGGCCGAGTTCTCATCCGGCAGGAATTTCATGTCGAGGTCGAGCACGGCGACATCGGGAATGATGGCCGGGTTGGTCATGACAGTCGGCAGGCCGTGTTCGCCAAGGCCGGTGCCGCCATGCATGACGCCGATGTTGATGGTGTTCATGCCGAGCGGCAGCAGCGGATGGGATTTCGCCCGCGTGCGGTCCAGCTCATACTGGCGCACGGCGGCGATGAAACGGGCGGCGATTTCGATCGCGTTGACGCCCGGCTCCAGCCGGTCCTTGTCGTGGCGCTGCGGATAGATCTCGTTGTAGCGCAGCGCCGAATGGGCGTTGCGCCCGCGGATCGTCACCCGCGCCCATTCGAGCCCGCCTTCGACCGGCAGGACATCGCCCCAGGTCGGTTCGGCGACCAGCACCGCCTTGGCCAGCTTGCCCTTCTTGACCGCATCCATGGCGCCGAAGCCGCCGGCTTCCTCGTCGACGACCGAGTGAATGGCGAGCCGGCCCTGCAACGTGATGCCCGCCTTGCGGATCGCGCGCGCGGCGGCGATGCAAGCGGCGACGCCGCCCTTCATGTCGACGGCGCCACGGCCATAGAGCCGGCCATTGGCGATCTCGCCGCCGAACGGGTCGACCGACCAGTCCTTCATCGCGCCGACCGGCACGACGTCGATATGGCCGCACAGGATCAGGCTGCGATCCTCGTCTCCCGCCCATTCGCCGACCAGATTGGGCCGCCCGGGCAAGGCATCCCATTGCTCGGTCCTGAACCCGTCCTGCTTGAGGATCGGCTCGAGCAGCGCCTGGACATCCGCCTCGCGGTTGATCGCCGGATTGGGCTCGAATTTGGGATTGACCGAAGGGATGCGAACCATGTCGCGGGTCAGGCCGATCAACCAGTCGCGATCGGTCTCGATCTCAGCCTGCACGGCATCGATGATGGTCTGGTTGTCGGGCATTGTCGCTTCCTTCTCTGCGTCGGGGCGCTTTGCATCGCTGCACTTGGCGCAACGACACTATTTCCTTGTGGTTTTGGACTTGGCGGCGTCGTCGGCCGATGACGACAGGGCGGTATCGAGCGTGACCGCGTTGGCGCTGCGGATCCTCTCGATGTCCTCGATGCGCTTGCGCACCCCGGCGCCATGGCCCTCCAGCGCGTGGGCGAACACGGTTTCCATCTGGGCAACCGCCGTCGCCAGCGTGTCGAATGGCGAGTTGGCGTCGATCGCCGCGACCATGGTCAGGTCGGCGACCTCTGATATCGGCGACAGCCAGACATCGGTGAACAGCAGGATGGAGACGCCGCGCTCCTTGGCCTGCTGGGCAAAGCTCACCACGTCCGACTGGTAGCGCCGGTAGTCGAACACGACGAGGAGGTCGCGCTTGCCAAGGTCGATCAACAGGTCGAAATCGGCGGGGCTCAACGAACCGATGTCGCGCACGCCGGAGCGGAACTGCAGGAGGTAGCCGGCCAGCATGGAGGCGATATGCCGGCTGAACCGGCCGCCCAGCAGGACGACCTGGCCCTTGCTCTCGAGCAGCATGTTGACGGCGCGCGTATAAGCCTGCACCGGCACCGCCGTGCGCGTGCGCTCCAGGCTGTCGGAAACCGAATGGAAATAGGCAAGTGCAGTGCCTTCGCTGGAGCCGCCCGGACGCTTGGCCTCCATCATCAAAAGCGGCGAATGCAGTCTGGATTCGACTTCGGTGAGCAGGCGTGCCTGGAAGTCGGCAAAGCCGACATAGCCAAGCTTGGTCATCAGCCGCGTCACGCTCGGGTCACTGACGCCAGCGCGCCGTGCCAGCCGGGTCGCGGTGCCCAGCCCCGACATCGGGTAATCGGCGAGCAGGACCTGGACGATCTTCTCTTCCGCGGAGGTGAACGCCACGGTCGTGTTGGCCAGTTCTTCGCGGATCGACATTGTCATCGCCTATCGTCGACGGAAAGACAATTATCTTACAATTTCGCACACGTTTGTCAAATTTGGAAATTTCCTTACAGAGCCATCCGAGAGTTCGGCATGGCTTGCAATCCCGTGACGGCCAAGCCATCCGTCGTGCAACACATCCACGTCGGGTCGAACGAGGGCTTGCGTCTATTTGAAGCTGGCGATGGGCAAGAACCTGACCGCGGAACCGGTGAAGCGTCGGTGATCGGAGGTCTGTCCTCGCGGCTGGAATCCGTCGAGATAGATGTGCTCCGGCGCCGTGCGGATGAGATTGGCGGCAATGACGGGCGCCGTCACGGGGCTGGCTCCGCCGGCGATGCCGCGACCTGTCCCGATCAACCGGCCGGACAGCGCCGTCGGCACGATGACCGCAGTGGCTTCGGGATCGAGATTTGGCTGGACACGGTCGGCCTTCGGGCTGGTCCTGACGCGATCTTCGGGCTTCGGCTGGGCAACCGAGACCCGCTGGCCGGCCAACCCATCAAGGCCGTCATCGGCGTGGTTCAAGGCCAGCAAGGCAGCGACCGCATCGCCGGATTTGTCTGCTTCAGGCTTGCGCGTCGGGCTTGTCAGGCTTTCCGGTCGCCATATCGGCAACGGGATGTTGAGCGCCACCAGGCCCGGCGCGCCGCTCGCGGGACCGGCCTCCGACTTGCCCGAGGGAATTTCAGCACCGGTTGCTGCTGGATTGGCCAGTTCGGCCCGCGCCGTGGAAGCGTCGGCTGTTGCAAGTGGCGCGATTTGCGGGGTCGGAATGCTGGTCGTTGGCCCGGTGCGCGGGGCGAAGGCTGGCAGCGGCACTGAGCCCGGCGCCATCGCCATGACGATTGCTTCAGGCGTCTCCGCTCCAATCGGCGAGTCTTCGGCCCGATCGACGGAAGCCATCTGGACGTCGGCGCGCTGGGCATCCTGCGGCGGCACGATAGCAATGCCGGCAGGCCTGGGTGCAACGGACTTGGCCGGCTTGCGTGGCGCCGGCACCGCTTCGACGACATCGTCGGCCTCGTCCGCGCCGCGCCCACCCAAAAGCGTCGCCAGCAGGCCGCGCGGCCTGCGTTGGCTGGCGTCGGAGCTTGCCAGTTCGATATTGGGCGTGCCGGCGCCCTTGCGAGATTTGTAGGCGGCAAACGCCTGCTCATAGCCGGGCAGCGGTTTGCCGTCGCTCGGCACATGCAGCGTATTGCCGTTCGGGAATACCCTTGCGAGTTCCTGGCGGCTGATGCCAGGCCAATGCCGAACATTGCCGACATCCATATGTATGAAAGGCGAGCCGGAGGTCGGGTAATAGCCTACGCCGCCGCCCTGCATCTTGAGGCCGATGTCGCGCAGTTTCTTCAGCGGCACATCCGGCAGGAAGAAGTCCATCGCGCGGCCAACCATGTGTTGGCTCTCCCGAGCCACACCCTTCGAGCGACTGCGCAGCATGGCGTTCGTCGCCGGCGACCGATAGGCACTGACCACATGGATATAGGCGGTCGAACCGCTGGCGCGATAGGCCTGCCAGACAAGATCGAGCAGGCGCGGATCCATCTTCGTCGGTTCGTTGCGACGCCAGTCGCGCAGCATGAGATTGATCTTCTTCAATCCCGCCGGATCATAGCGCCCATTGCGCTTGAAGACGATTTCAGCCTTCTCGCCCGTATGGAGATGTTGAATCTTCAAAGCACGCGTCTCCGCGAACGCGCCCGTAACGCACAGGCAAAGGAACGCTGCGATGATGGCAGGCAGTGTCCAAAGACGGGAAGCACCGGGGGCGTTTTGCACGTTTTCGCTCACGTTCATGCCTTGCACGTTCTTTTGTTTCGGGCGGTTTCAGGTTCCGCCCAGATCAGGAGCCTTTCGGCCCTCTTCCTGACAAGCATGGACTTGACCGGCGCAGGCGGGCCTCCATGCCACAATACGTCATGTCGATGAACAGCATCTTGGTTAACGAATCGTGTCTTGCCGGGAATGCGCTTCGGCTTGATTTGCCTGTGGCAGCCATTTTCTGAAGCAATGAACCGCTGATGAGGTCCGCCAGCACGAGGGCCGCGCCACCCCATGTACCCGCCTCGCCCTCGCAAATGCCGGATCAGGCAGGCGGCCGATCTCTGGGGATTTGGCGCAGTCAGGCACCGATAGTCAACGTCCCAGAAGGTTCTTCCCGACGGTTCCGAGATGGACCAGCATCGCTGTCTTGGCGCCATCCGGATCGCGACGGAGCAATGCATCCAGAAGCGCCTGATGCTCCTCGCAATACACCAGGCGGCGCTCTTCGGAGAATGACCGCTTCTTCATCTCGAACCAGGGCGACTGGTTTCGGATCGCACGCATGAGATTGTGGATTTCCTTCAAAAAATCATTGCGGCAGCATGCGAACACGCGGTGATGGAATTCCGCGTCCCAATGCTCAAATGTGGGCATGTCTTGCGACTCGCAGGCGGTCTTATGTGCTTCGCGCACTGCATTCAGCTCGGCCGCACTTGCATTGGTCGCGGCAAAAGCCGCGGCAGCCGGTTCCAGCAATTGCCTGATCTCCATCATATCGGCCGGGCTGGTGCCTTCCATGCGGGCCACCATCGAGGCAATCGACGAGGTATCTTTTGCCGTTAGGAACGTCCCACGTCCGACGTGACGGACAACTGTCCCATCGTCTTCGAGAAACCCAACTGCACGCCGCACGGTGTTGCGCGCCACCCCAAACTCGACCGCCAAGTCACGCTCCGGCGGCATCCGGCCGTCTTCAAGCCATTCACCGGACGAAATCCGCTTTTTGAGCATTGTGGCAATATCGTTCGCAACGAGCTTAGGCATAAGCGGCTTCTATCTGATCCAATTGTGGACCAATGGTATCAGGCTATATGCGATTGGTCTAGTGTCCGGAACCCAAAAATGCGCTTTTCTGTCCAGATCACCTGGAAATTTTGCAGGGCACCCATTGCCAGTCCAACCAATCGTGGCTATCGTGTCTTAAAAGGCCACATATTGGCTCACAAAAGGTTCAGGGAGAGAGGCATGAAAATTGCGACATTCGCGATCGCCGGAGAGCGTCGCGTCGGCATCATCGATCTCGAAAAGCAGACCATTTCGCCTTTTGATCTGCCCGTCGAACAGGCGCAGACAGGTCTTCTGGCGTTGATCCGTCGCAATGGCGCCGGGATGCCGCGCACGCTTTCGCCGGTCCCGCTTGCCCAGGTCGAGATCGAAGCGCCAATCCCGCTGCCGGCCCGCAACATTTTCTGTGTCGGCAAGAACTATCATGAGCACGCCCACGAATTCTCCCGTAGCGGTTTTGACTCAAGTGCGGCCGCAGGGACCATCCCCAAGCACCCGATTATCTTCACCAAGGTTCCAGAGTCGGTGATACCGACCAACACCAATGTGTTGATCGACTCCTCTGTATCGACGGCCATCGACTATGAGGCTGAGCTTGCCGTCATCGTCGGCAAGGGCGGGCGCGGAATCTCGAAAGAAAACGCTTACGATCACGTTTGGGGCTACACGATCGTCAATGACGTCACCGCCCGCGATTTGCAGGGCAAATACAGTCAGTGGCTGATAGGCAAGTCCCAGGACACTTTTTGCCCCATGGGGCCTTGGGCCATAACCAAGGATGAACTCGACCTCGATAGTGCTTCTATCCGCTGTTTCGTCAATGATGACCTGCGCCAGAACTCGAAGATTTCGCTGCTCATTTTCGATATCCCGACGATCATCTCGACACTGTCGCAAGGCATCACACTGAACCCGGGCGATATCATTGCGACGGGCACACCAGCGGGAGTCGGTATCGGGTTTGATCCGCCGAGATACCTGAAGGCCGGCGACGTCGTGCGCGTCGAGATCGACGGCATTGGGTCTCTGGAGAACCGCTTCGCGGAGCGTGCGCAATGACGACCGTGACGATCGGACCGATCGTTGCCGAGGTCACCGGCGAAGGGATGCCGGTGGTGATGATCCATGGTCTTGGCGGAACGTCGAACATGTTCCAGCCCCAGATGGCCGCACTTTCCAGCTATCGTGTGGTCCGGCTCGATTTGCCTGGCTCGGGGCGCTCGCCAAGGCCGTTCGAGCCATTGACGATGGAAATGATGAGCGAGGCCGTTGCCCGCGCCATGGACGGCATGGGCGTAACGCGGGCTCATTTCATCGGCCATTCGATGGGCACCATCGTCTGTCAGCAGATCGCTGCCAAACATCCTGCGCTGGTCGCCTCGCTGGCATTGTTCGGCGCCTTGGCCGAACCTGCCGAAGCGACACGGGTGGGCCTCGCCAAGCGAGCCCAACTGGCCAGGTCCGGCGGCATTGCCGACATTGCCGATCAGATCGTCGCCAATGCGCTGTCGGCGCATACAAGAGAGACGTCACCTGCGGCGGTCGCCTTTGTGCGCGAGTCGATAACGCGTCAGGATCCGGAGTCCTATGCGCGCACTTGCGAGGCACTGGCGAAGGCGGTGGCGGCCGACCCCAGGCGCATTGCGGCCCCTACCCTGTTGGTTACCGGCGACGCCGACACGGTCAATCCGATGAGCGTCGGCCAGGCGCTTGCCGATGGGATCAAGGGAGCCGTAATCTCGTCGCTCGATCGGTGCGGACACTGGGCTACCATTGAGTGCCCCCGCGAAAGCAGCCAGAAGCTCGCCGATTTTTTGCGACGCGTTGATAGGTGAGGACCTGAACAGCGCGTAAAACTGCGCGTTCGAAAGTTTTGGGAGGATAAGATGGCAGAAGACAGCTGGAACGGAAACAGTTCGGGCGGCACGCTCTTCACCAATGTGCGTGTGCTCGACGCGACCGGTGAGTATCCCTATACCGGGGAAGTGCTGGTGCAGGGCAACCGCATCAAGCAGATCACCAAGGGTTCGTCACGTTTTGGCTCATCATCGTCACCGTCATATGGTGGCGGTGCGACGGTCATCGACGGCATGGGCGCGACGCTGATGCCCGGCATGATCGATGCCCACTTGCACCTGTCCTGGAACAATGCGCCCGGCATCGACCCGATCCAGATGATGGAGATCGAGGAGCATATGCTGGTCACCATGGAAATGGCCAAGCTCGTGCTGGACGCGGGCTTTACAGCCGGTCGAGGTGCTGCGGCAGCCAAGCCCAGGCTGGATGTCGTATGCAAGAAGTTCATCAACCAGGGTCGATTTCCTGGCCCGCGCTACCTTGCAGCTGGACCCGAGATCACCACGGTGGGAGGCCTCGGAGATTCGTCGCCGTCTCATATCCCGCATGAAGGTCTCAACCTCGGCATCGTCGTCTCGGGGCCGGAAGAAATCCGCCGCACCGTGCGCCAGCTGATCAAATACGGCGTCGACTCGATCAAGCTCAACCTGTCCGGTGAAAGCATCACCGGCATGGGCGCCGAAGAGACACCGATGTCCGAGGAGGAGGTCGCCATGGCGGCCTCGGAGGCACGCTGCCGCAACAAGGTGTTGTCGGCGCACGCGCGCTCATCCGGATCGGTCAAGCAGTGCATCAGGCACGGCATCCAGAACATCTACCATGCCTCTTTCGCCGACGAAGAGGCACTCGACATGCTTGAAGCAGCCAAGGACAAGCACTTCGTTGCGCCCGGCATCGCCTGGCTCATCAACACTGCTCGCCATGCCGAGCAATGGGGCATCAAGCCGGGCTCGCCACTTTCGCTCGAATATGAGCGCGAGCTCGAAATGTGCATCGATACGATGAAGAAGATGCATCGGCGTGGTATCCGCGTCTGCATCGGCGGCGACTATGGTTTTGCGTGGACGCCGCAAGGCACCAATGCCAAGGACATCCAGACGTTCGTCGAGATGCTTGGCTACTCACCGATGGAGGCGATCCAGGCCGGAACCAAGTTTGGCGGCCAGATCATGGGCATGGGCGACGAGCTCGGTCTGATCAAGGAAGGCTATCTCGCCGACCTGCTGCTGATCGACGGCGATCCGATATCAGACGTCCGGATTCTCCAGGACAAGAACCGCATCCTCGCCATCATGAAGGACGGCAAATTCCATAAGGCGCCGCGCATCAACGAACAGCGCCGGCGGCTGACTGCATGAGCATCCTGGACCGGCCATCTTCGTCCGGGATCTCGGGCGGCGGCGTGTCGCGCCGGCAGGCGTGGGGCCTTTTCTGGCTTCTGGTCGCCGCGCTCGTCGCATGGCTGGTTTTTGCCGCCTGGCCGGATTGGCTCAACGCCATCCTGATATCGAAGAAAGCCTTCGTCAGCGCCGTCCTCAATGGCATCACCCTGGCAGGTCTCTACTTTCTGGTTGCCAGCGGTTTCACATTGATCTTCGGCCTCATGCGCAACGTCAACCTGGCGCATGGCTCGCTCTATCTGCTCGGCGCCTATATCGGCTACGAAGTGGCGAACCGCACAGGTTACTGGTTGCTGGGGGTCGCGGCCGGCTTCATCGTGCTGGCGGCGATCGGTGTCGTCATGCAGGTCGTCGTCTTCCGCCGCCTGGAAGGTGACGATCTCAGGCAGACCCTGGTCAGCATCGGCATTTCCATTGTCGCGGCCGACCTGATGCTGGCCGTCTGGGCCGGCGGCACGTACCAGATCGCCGTGCCGGAATGGCTGGATGGTGCAGTGACCTTGCCCGTCATAACGGCGGTCCGATCCAACGGCGCATCGGTCTTTCTGACCTACCCATTTTATCGGATAGCTGTCCTGGCCGCGGCTATCGTCATTGGCATCGGCCTGTGGCTGATGCTGAACAAAACCCGCGTCGGCATGATGATCCGCGCCGGCGTCGACGACCGCGCGATGCTCTCGGCGTCTGGAGTCAACGTGCATGCGGTCTTTGCCATCGTCTTTGCGGTCGGCGCCGGACTTGCCGGCTTTGCCGGAGTCGTCGGTGGATCGGCGCTGTCCGTCGCGCCGGGCGAAGACATTCGTTACCTGCTGGCCTCGCTCGTCGTCGTCATCGTTGGCGGCATGGGCTCGATATCAGGCGCAGCCATAGGTGCGCTTCTCATTGGCCTGGCCGAGCAGCTCGGTCTCGTCTACTTCCCGACCTACGGCGTCGTGCTGACCTTCATCATCATGGTCGTGACGCTTGCGATCCGGCCGCAAGGCATCATGGGCAAATCACGATGACCATGAGCCTCCAATCCACGCCCCTCGCAACCCAGCCAAACTGGCTGGACAAAATTGGCGCGGGCCACATTCTCCTCGGCATCGCGCTGGTTCTGTATCCGTTGGTGGCGTCGGATTTCTTCCTGACGCAGATCGGCGGCTACTCCTTGATCTTTGGCATGCTTGGGCTTTCGCTGATGATGCTCGCCGGCTATGGCGGCATGGTCAGCCTGGCGCAGATCACCGTTGCCGGCATCGCTGCCTATTGCATCGCGATCTTCGGCGACAACAACAGCCACCTTCTTGGCTTTGGCTGGCCCTGGTGGATTGCGGCCCCGGTTGCGATCCTGATCGCGGCGATCGCCTCGTCCCTGATCGGATGGATATCGGTCCGCACCGAAGGCATCTACACCATCATGATCACGCTGGCGATTGCCACCGCCACCTTCTACTTCGCGCAGCAGAACTACGCGATCTTCAATGGCCATTCGGGCTATGCCGGCATACGCGCGCCAGCTTTCTGGGGCGTGAACTGGCGCGATCCGAAGGCGTTCTATTACCTGTGCCTTGGGTTCTCGGTGCTCGCCTATGCCGCGATCCTCTACGGCTCCAGGTCAACGTTCGGGCTGACCCTGCAGGCGATCCGTGACAATCCGCGCCGGATGCGCGCTCTGGGCTTCAACGTCACCGCCCACAAGGTGTTCGCCTGGTTCCTGGCCGGCATCATAGGTGGGTTGGCCGGGGTGCTCCTGGTCTGGTTCAACGGCCGCGTCTCGCCCGGCACCATCGGTGTGGACGCTGCAATCGATGTTCTGATCATCGCTGTCATTGGCGGCCTGCGGCATCCGATCGGACCCTTTCTTGGCGCCCTCGTCGTCGTCCTGATGCAGACGTTCGCGATCGATCTCGTCGGTGCGCAGCGTTTCAACACGCTGATCGGCCTCGTCTTCCTGGTGATCGTCTTCATTTCACCAGACGGAATTCTTGGGTTGTGGGCAAAGTTCAAGCCCAACTTTTCTCAGGAGTCCTTGCGCCCCGGCCTGTGACGGCCGGGCGGAATGAACTGCATAACTCTGTCAATCAAGGGAGGAAATAATGAGGATGCACAGACGCACATTACTGGCCTTGGCACTGGCGAGCGGACTGACCGCTCCGTCCTTGGCTCTCGCCGCCGACGACACCATCAAGATCGGTCTGCTTGCGACCTTCGAAGGGCCCTTCACGGTGCTTGGCGAAGACAGCGAGCGCGGCGCAATGACTGCCGTGGAAGAGGTCGCCGGCACCGTGGCCGGCAAAAAGATCGAGATCGTCAAGGGGTCGTCCGACGCGTCGCCCGACAGTGCGGTGCGCGCGGCCCGCAAGCTGGTCGAACAGGATGGCGTCAAGGTTCTGATCGGCCCACTTTCTGGCGACGAAGGCCTGGCCGTCAAGGACTATGCCAAGACCCAGCCGACGGTCACGTTCCTGAATGGCGCCTCTGCTGCCCAGGACACGACCTTCAGGGATCCTGCCCCGAACTTCTTCCGCTTTGGAACCGATGGCGCGCAATGGATGGCAGGCCTCGGCACTTACGCCTTCAAGGACAAGGGCTACAAGACCGTAGCAACCGTCGCGGAGGACTATTCGTTTCCCTACACGCAGGTGTTCGGCTTCATGGCTGAATTCTGCAAGGCAGGTGGACACGTGCCGTCGAAGTCCTGGGTGCCGATCGGCAACAAGGATTTCTCCTCGGTCATCGCTGCCATCCCCGACAATGTCGACGCAATCTATGTGGCACTTGGCGGTGCAGATGCCGTGAACTTCCTGACTCAATACCAACAGTCCGGCGGTGCGGCCCCGCTGATCGGTGGCTCGATCACTGTCGATCAGACAGTGCTCACGGCCAAGGGCAAGCTGCGTGACGTGCTCGTTGGAACGCCTTCGGCCGGTCCGACGGCTGACACGAACGACACCCCTTCCTGGACCAAGTTTGTCGAGGCTTACAAAAAGCAGCCAGGTGCATTCCCGTCGCCGTCGCTGTTTGCCCATGCCTACTACATCAACATGAAAGCCGCGCTGCTTGGCCTCGACAAGGTCGGTGGCGATGTGTCCGATGGTGGTGCGAAGCTCCGCGAAACCCTTTCGTCGCTGTCTTTTGAGACGCCGACGGGCAAGGTTTCGCTCGACAAGAACCGCAATGCGATTGCCGACATCTTCCTGACGGAAGTGACTGAAAACGCAGACGGGACGCTGTTGAACAAGCTGATCAAGGTGGTTCCGCAGGTAAACCAGACACTCGGCATTGCCGAAGCGGACTTCACGGCGCTGGGCGCAGTGAGCCGCGACAATCCGAGCTGCCCATAATCGGTCGAACGCAGGAGCGCGCACCAGTGGCCGAGAATGACATGGCTTCCCGTCTGCAAGGAACTGGTGCTTACGCACTGGAACTGGACGGCGTCGCGCGTCACTTCGGTGCTCTGGTGGCGCTCTCCGGCATCAATATGAGGATCGCGGCCGGTGAACGGCGCGCGGTCCTCGGCTCGAATGGTGCCGGCAAGACGACGCTTTTCAACGCGGTGACCGGCGACTTCTTGCCGACCGCCGGGCGCATCCGTTTCTTCGGCGAAGACATAACCGATCTGCCCCCACATGAACGCATCAGGCGTGGCTTGCGGCGGACCTACCAGATTTCGCAGCTGTTCAAGGGGCTGTCGGTTCTCGATTCAATCTTCCTGGCGTGCCGCGGAGTGTCGCGCCGCCGGTTCTCATTGCTTCGGCCGCGGTTGAATGACGTCAACAGAGTTCAGGCCGAGTCGATCCTCCACGCCGTGCATTTGGACAGCGACCGCGACGCGTTGGTGGCGACACTCAGCCACGGCCAGCAGCGACAGCTGGAAATTGCGCTGGCGCTCGCCGGCGCACCCCGGTTCATATTGTTCGACGAACCCGCAGCGGGTCTGTCGCCGACAGAGCGGCGTGATCTGGTAGCGATCCTCAACGGCCTTCCCAAGCACATCGGCTATGTCATCATCGAGCATGATCTCGACGTGGCGCTTCGTGTCTCCGAATATGTCTCGATGATGCACAATGGCCGACTGTTCAAGGAAGGCACGCCCCAGGAGATCGAGGCCGATCCTGAGGTCCAGGAAATCTACCTTGGAGGCAAGCATGGCTGAGCGCGCTGCTTCCTCAGGCAAAGCGGTTCTCAAGATCGAGGACCTTCAGGTCTACTATGGCCAAAGTCACGCGCTGCAGGGCGTGTCGCTGACTTTGGAAACCGGCGTGTTGTCGGTCGTCGGCCGCAATGGCATGGGCAAGACGACACTGTGCAACACCATCACTGGCCTGAAGCGCGCACAATCCGGTTCCATTCGGGTCAACGGTAGAGAGATATCCTCGCTCGAACCGCACGAGATCCATCGCCTCGGCGTCGGCTACGTCCCGCAGGGCAGGCGAGTCTGGCCAAGCCTGTCCGTGGATGAGCATTTGCGGATGTCGTCGAAACGCGACGCCAACTGGACGGTCGAGCGTGTCTACCAGACCTTTCCGCGCCTGGCGGAACGCAAGAGCAATGGCGGCTCTCAACTGTCCGGTGGCGAGCAGCAGATGCTGGCCATTTCGCGTGCCCTGCTCAGCGACCCCAAACTGCTGGTCATGGATGAGCCGACCGAAGGGCTGGC
This sequence comes from Mesorhizobium sp. M7A.F.Ca.US.006.01.1.1, assembly GCF_003997935.1. Taxonomy (GTDB): domain Bacteria; phylum Pseudomonadota; class Alphaproteobacteria; order Rhizobiales; family Rhizobiaceae; genus Mesorhizobium. The sequence continues at coordinate 25,948 of NZ_RZQL01000007.1, read as the reverse complement.
GCCGGTCATTGTCGAACAGGTCGAGCGCATGCTCGTCAGCCTGGCGGAAGAAGGCGAGATGGCGATCCTCGTCATCGAACAGAATATCGGTGTGGCAACGGCCGTGTCGGACCGCGTCGCGATCATGGTCAACGGGCGCATCAACCGGGTCATGGAAGCCTCGGCGCTTGCCGCCGATCGCGACTTGCAGCAACGCCTGCTGGGCGTTGGCCGCCACTCCGATGAACCTGGTGTTACTCCAGCCGCAATCGCCGAAGCACAAGAGCAACTGGCGGAAGTCTACCGCATTGACCGATTGGGCACACGCACCGAGCCGGTGGTTCAGAATGGGATCTATCGTCCGGTCACTGAGCTGCCAAACCGATGGAACGTCCCGGTTGCAGCCATGCGGCAAGCGGCTGTCGAAAAACACAATCCTCAAGACGAACTGAAAAAGGTCTTTGCCATCCCCCTCGCCGAACGGATCGGCCGCACCGTTCTTGTCGCCGGCACGTTCGATACGAAGGCGAAGGAATTGCGGTTCGTGGCCGATCGTCTGAAATCGCTGGGGATCCCCGTTCGCACAGTCGACCTCTCCACCTCGGGAAGGCCGTCGAGCGCGGACGTTCCCGCTATGCAGGTCGCAGGCATGCATGCGCGAGGATCATCGGCGGTGTTTTCGAATGAGCGCGGCAGCTCGGTCGCGGCAATGGCCGAGGCCTTCGCCCGCTGGATCGAACGCGAGCCACGTCTCGGCGGGGTGATTTCGGCCGGCGGCTCAGGTGGAACGACTATGGCCACCGCAGGCATGCGCGTCCTGCCGGTAGGCATCCCCAAACTGATGGTGTCCACCGTCGCAGCCGGCGACGTCGGCAAATATGTCGGTGGCGCCGATATCATGATGTTCCACTCGGTCGCAGATGTTCAGGGCCTCAACTCGATCACCGAGGCCGTCCTGGGCAACGCTGCGCACGCTATGGCGGGTATGGTCGCGCAGCTGCCTTCCGGCGAAGCCTGGGAGGCCAAGCGAAAGCTGGCACGTCCGGCTGTCGGCATCACCATGTTTGGCGTCACCACGCCCGCCGTGCAGGCCGTGACCAAACGTTTGGAAGCGGATTATGACTGCCTGGTTTTCCACGCGACAGGCATTGGTGGCCGGGCCATGGAGAACCTCGCCGATTCCCGAATGCTGTCAGCCTTCATCGACCTGACTACGACGGAAATAGCCGATATGGTGGTCGGCGGCGTGTTCCCGGCAAGCGATGATCGCTTCGGTGCGGCGATACGCACGGGCTTGCCCTATGTCGGATCCACCGGCGCGCTGGACATGGTCAATTTCGGTCCGCGCGACAGTGTGCCGGAGAAATTCAAAAGCCGGAAGTTCGTCGTCCACAATCCCAACGTCACCCTGATGCGCACCACCAGGGACGAAAACCGGCAGTTTGGCGAATGGATCGGCGCGCGGCTGAATTCCATGAACGGGCCTGTGCGCTTTCTCCTGCCCGAAGGCGGCGTCTCGATGCTCGACGCACCCGGCCAGCCATTCCACGATCAGGAAGCCGACAATGCGCTGTTTGAGGCGATCGAGAAAACCGTGCGCCAGACCTCACTGCGTGTGGTTCAGCGGGTCCGATCCAACATCAACGATGCGCCATTCATCGATGCGGTGATCACTGCATTCCATGCAATCGCACCGAAACTGCAGAGGCGCGCATGACCCGATCTGCAGTTCGACAGCTTCAAGAAAATCAAGCCGGTCGGCTTCGGTCGATCGCATCCTGTTTGGGAGGGTAGAAAAATGGCCGCGCAGACTTTTGGCACGTTCCTTTTGTGGTTGATCGTCATAGCGATCATCGTTGTGATTGCTGTCTATATCCTGCGATGGCTGTATCGCCGCTCCACCAAGGAAACAGCGTTCGTGCGAACCGGTTTCATGGGCGAGAAAGTGGTCGTCAATGGCGGCGCTTTCGTCATACCGGTGCTGCACGAAATAACTCCCGTCAACATGAACGTGCTGCGCATCGAGGTGCGTCGCGAAGACGCTCATGCGTTGATCACCAAGAACCGGATGCGGGTCGACCTGATCGCGGAATTCTTCGTGCGCGTGGGAGCAAGTCGCGAATTGGTCGCCGCCGCCGCGCAGACACTTGGTCGGCGCACATTGCAACCTGAAAGCCTGCGCGAATTGCTTGAGGGAAAATTCGCCGGCGCCATGCGCACGATCGCTGCGCAGATGAGCCTGGAGGAAATGCACGAGCTGCGCGGCGACTACGCGGCCAAGGTCCGCACCCTCGCCTCTGAATCGCTTGCTGCTAACGGTCTCGAACTTGAGAGTGTCGCTATCGTCGACCTCGACCAGACCAGCCTTGAGTATTTTGATCCGTCCAACGCTTTCGATGCCGAGGGTCTGACGCAACTAACGGAGTCCATCGAAACTCGCCGCCGGATGCGCAACGAGATTGAACAGCGCACCCTCGTCGATATCCGCAACCAGAACCTCGATACGCAGCGCAAGGTGCTCGAGATCGACCGTGACACCGAATATGCGCGGCTCGAACAGGAACGCGAGGTCGAAATCCGCCGTGCCTCGCAGCGCTCTGAGCTGGCCATCGAGCGCGCGCTCCGCGACCAGGAATCCGAACAGGCGCAGCTGTCATCGCGCGAAGCCGTCGAGAAATCGCGCCTCAATCAGGAACGAAACATCACCGAGGAGCGCATCAAGAGCGAAGAGGACACGCAGCGCCGTGAAATCGCCCGCCGGCGGTCCCTCGACGAGACCGAGATGAAAATGCGCGAACTGACCGAGCGGGAGCAGATCGCCCTGGAATTGTCCCTGGAAAAGGCTCGCATCGAGCGCGAAGGTGCGCAGAGCGGACTGGAGATCGAGCGCAAGAAGGTGCTCGAGATCGCGGAGCTTGAGCGTCAGATCGCCTTGGCGGAGAAGGCCTTGGAAGTCACGAAGGCAGAGGCTGAAAAGCGCCGCGCCGAGATTGTTGAGAACCAGGCCACGGAAACCGCGCGCATTGGCCAAGAGCGTGCCATCGACGAGGTGAGGATTGCGCGCGAGCGTCACCTTGAAGCGCTGCAAATTGCAAAGCGCCAAGCGTTCGAGGAAGCGGAGATCTCTGCCGGCGAAGAGGTGGAACGTGCCCGCATCACCACAGAACGCGGTCTTGAGGAAGCCCGCCTGATCAAGGACCGCGACATGCGACAGCTCGGGGTCGACCGTGACCAGAAGATCGAGATCGCCGAGATCCAGAAGGCCATCGACATCGCCAAGAAAACACAGGAGCGTTCGTCCGCGATCGCCGCATCGGAAGCCGTTCGTGCAAAGGCCATTCAGGCCGAGGAACAGGCCTTCACCGCCCGCGAGCGCGAGATTGCCGAGCGTCGCAAGCTGACCGACCTCATCGGTGCCGCCCGGGAAGCCGAGCGCGATGCCCTGCGCATTATCTCGGCCGCCGACGCCGAGATGAAGGCGGCCAAGAGTCTGGCGGAAGCGCAGAAGATCGCTGCTGTCGCTTCGGCGGAAGCGGAGAAGATCCATGCCCTGGCCGCAGCCCAGCGCTACGAGGTCGACGCCGCCGGTCACAGACAGCTCAACGAGGCCGAGAACCTACTTTCCGACGAAGCCCGCGCCGGGCGCCTGCGCGGCAAGTTGCTGGACCATATGGAAGGCATCATCCGCGAGAGCGTCAAGCCGATGGAGAAGATCGAAGGCATCAAGATTCTGCATGTCGACGGCATCAACGGTGGCCAGGGCGGCAGCCGCAACGTCACCGACGAGGTCATCGATTCAGCGCTGCGTTACAGGGTGCAGGCGCCGATGATCGACAATCTGATGAAGGAGATCGGCATCGAGGGCGGATCGCTCGGCCGCATGACGGACGTTTTGCGAGACGCCAAGGACATAGCCAGCCTGAGCCGCGACAAGAAAGGCAAGGCAAAGAGCGGCAAGGATACCGACGATGACGATCGCGACCAGTGAAGGTTTAGGATCACCCGATGCCGAAGATCTATGTGTCGTCGACGATCAATGCGCCAGCTGTGGACGTCTGGAAACTTGTCCGAAGCTTCAATGGCTTGCCGAGCTGGACACCGTTTGTCGCCGAGAGCCGCATCGAACAGAACGCGCATCCGGACCAAATCGGCTGCATTCGCAATTTCATGCTGAAGGACGGCGGCCGGATCAGGGAGAAACTGCTGGCTTTGTCTGACTACGACCTCTCCTGCAGCTATGCGATGCTGGAGAGCCCGATGGCGGTCGAGAACTACATAGCCACACTCTCCCTGACCCCTGTAACCGATGGCAACATGACGTTCGCCGAGTGGCAGGCCGAGTTCGACTGTGCACCCGAGCGTGAAAGCGCATTGGTGCAACAGATCGGCACAGGTGTATTCCAGAGCGCCTTCACGGCGCTCAAGCAGCGCTTCGCCCGCTGACATCGACGAATGGTCAAGGTTTGCCAGAGCACGATCATCAACGCGCCTGTCCAGGACGTCTGGTCTGTCCTGCGCGATTTCAACGGGCACGAGCGCTGGCATCCGGCAATCTCCTTCAGCGAGATCGAGGGCGGTGATACGGCCGATGCGATCGGCGCGGTGCGTCATTTCCGGCTTACGGATGGCAGCGAGTTGCGTGAACAACTCCTGGCCTTATCCGACAAGGACCGGCGGCTGAGCTATTGTCTGCTGGAAGCGCCGTTGCCGTTGATGGGTTATGTCGCCTCGATCCGGCTGAAGCCGGTAACGGACGGCAACGCCACCTTCTGGGAATGGTCCTCGGAGTTCCATCCGCCGGCGCATCGCCGTGATGAACTGGTCAAGCTCGTCACCGAAAGCATCTACCAAGCCGGCTTTGAGTCCGTTCGCCGGCTCTTAAACGGAAGGCCTGTTGCCGAGCCAACCGGGGCCACGCCAGAGCAACCAGTGGCGCAGTTGATCCCCGAGAGGCGCCAGCTGGAGCCGCCTGGAGCCAGCGCCCAGGGCACACGGACCAAGGCAATCCTCGTCGAGCGACACGGAGGACCGGAGGTTCTGCAGCTTGCGGAGATCGGCTTGGCGCCGCCATCGCTTGGCGAGGTCCAGATCCGTCACACATTCATTGGGGTCAACTTCATCGATGTCTATTGCAGGACCGGCTATTTCGATCTCCTGCAGCCGCCAGGCGTTCCGGGCATGGAAGCCGCAGGCGTCATCGCAGCGGTCGGCCCCGAAGTTTCGGGCTTTTCAGTCGGCGACCGGATTGCCTATGCATGCCCGCCGGTCGGCTCATACTGCGAACGACGCAACATGGCACCGGACCTTTTGGTTCACTTGTCGGACGATATTGCCGATGCAACTGCCGCGGCAGGTCTGTTGAAAGGCATTACTGCGAGCTTCCTGCTCCACGACGTCTATTCCGTGAAGCCCGGGTCCGTCGTGCTCATCCATGCGGCAGCTGGCGGGGTCGGCCAGTTGCTGGTGCAATGGGCACGCCATCTTGGCGCGACGGTGATCGCGACCGTCTCGAGCGACGACAAGGCCCGGATCGTGGAACGCCTCGGCGCCCATCACGTGATCGTCTACTCCAGAGAGAATTTCGCCGAGGCCGTCATGCGTTTGACCGAAGGCAAGGGCGCAGATGTCGCCTATGACGCCGTCGGCAATGACACGTTCGGTGGATCGTTGGCCGCATTGGGTATCCGTGGCCATCTCGTCAGTTTCGGTCAGGCCTCTGGACCTGTGGGAAATTGGGACATCGGTAGGTTCTCTTCGAAGTCGATCACCATTTCCCGTCCGAACTACGCCCATTACACAGACAGCCCTGAAAAGCTTGGCCCTCACATCAACCGGTTTTTCGCTGCTTTACGCCAAGCTGTCATCAGGATTGACGCGCCCACGCAGTATGATCTGGCGCAAGCTGCCGACGCTCATCGCGACCTGGAGGCTAGGAGGACAACCGGGGCACTTGTGCTGAAGGCATGACGTGGATTGCTGTGGACTCATTGGTCTAGGCGCGACCAGAATCTTCGCAAGAGCTTCGCAACTCAATGGAAATAAGTAGGCGCTGGGAGGATTGAACTCTGAGTTCAATTAGCAAAATCAACAATTTACAAGACGCTTTGTAGAGATTGTGATGCCCATCAACATGGACAATGTCTGACATGTTGATGGTGGTGCGCCCGGATCTCTGCATCGTCGGCCGGGCGGATTTGACAGTCTCGACAGGCTGTTTGTGGTGGAAGAAGTGGATAGCGGCCAACAGTGATGGACTGTTCGCCAGCCGCGACGGTGCGGCGCTCGCCAAGTGCTATGTCATGCTGAAGAGTGGCGACAGCACCATTTCGAATACGGCCCGCCATCGGTTCCATCCGAATGTTACGGTATTTGCAACGTCAGAACGGACAGAAACCGTTGTGTATCAGTGGCTTGAATGATTTCAACGGGATAGACTGGTGCTGCGAGAGAGGATTGAACTCTCGACCTCTCCCTTACCAAGGGAGTGCTCTACCACTGAGCTACCGCAGCCGCTGATGGCGGGGCTTCTGCCATATCGAACCGGCAAGCGCAAGGCCAAGTGCAACGCTTCTGTGAAAGGCTTTGCCGGATAGCTTTTAATGACATGGCCGTGCCACAATGTTGGCTATCCCTGAACAGCAAGCTGGTGGGTCGCCGGCGGGGACGGGGCGATGGACGACAAGACAATTCCACCGAAAAACAGCGCAACAATCCGCAAGGACCGGCTTGCCGAACAATTGCGCGCCAATCTGCAGAAGCGCAAGGCGCAGTCGCGCTCGCGGCGGAGTGGCGACGCCGACAAGCGGCGCGCCGGGGAGGCCGACCTGCGCCCGGATGGGCTCGCAGCCTCGAAGGAAATACAAAAAGATTAACTCAAATCGACCACTCTTGGACCGGGGTGGGCGAAATCCTATTCCTTGAACCAGATTGGCCAATGGTCTAGACGGGCCGCTACTCAAACGATTGAACCGGCCCTTTTCGGCCGAGAGGGACGTTCTTCCATGGATCGCATCAGAATTGTCGGGGGCAACAAGCTCTCCGGAAGCATTCCGATCTCGGGCGCGAAAAACGCGGCGCTGCCCCTGATGATCGCCTCGCTTTTGACCGACGACACGCTGACGCTGGAAAACGTGCCGCATCTGGCCGATGTCGAGCAGCTGATCCGCATTCTGGGCAATCACGGCGTCGATTATTCGGTCAATGGCCGCCGCGAGAAGCAGAATGAGGGCTATTCGCGCACCATCAACTTCTCCGCCCGCAACATCGTCGACACCACGGCGCCTTACGAGCTGGTGTCGAAGATGCGCGCCTCGTTCTGGGTGATCGGCCCGCTGCTGGCCCGCATGGGCGAGGCCAAAGTGTCGCTGCCGGGCGGTTGCGCCATCGGTACGCGCCCGGTCGATCTGTTCCTCGAAGGCCTGCAGGCGCTGGGCGCCGATATCGACGTCGACACCGGCTATGTCATCGCCAAGACCCGGAATGGCCGCCTTGTCGGCAACCGCTACATCTTCCCGAAGGTCTCGGTCGGCGCCACCCATGTGCTGATGATGGCCGCGGCACTCGCCAAGGGCGAGACGGTGCTGGAAAATGCCGCCTGCGAGCCCGAGATCGTCAACCTCGCCGAATGCCTCAACGCCATGGGCGCCAAGATTCATGGCGCCGGAACCCCGACCATCACCATCGACGGCGTCGAATCGCTGTCGGGCGCGCGCGTGCGCGTCATCCCCGACCGCATCGAGACCGGCACCTATGCCATGGCCGTCGCCATGACCGGCGGCGACGTCGTGCTCGAAGGCGCGCGGCCGGACCTGCTGCAGACCGCACTGGACGTGATCGCTCAGACGGGTGCGGAGATCACGCCGACCAATTCCGGCATCCGGGTGAGGCGCAACGGCGCCGGCATTTCGCCGGTCGACGTGACGACAGCGCCGTTCCCGGCCTTCCCGACCGATTTGCAGGCGCAGTTCATGGGCCTGATGACCATGGCCAAGGGCAAGTCGCGCATCACCGAAACGATCTTCGAAAACCGCTTCATGCATGTGCAGGAACTGGCGCGGCTCGGCGCCCACATCACGCTTTCGGGCCAGACGGCGATCGTCGAAGGCGTGCCGAAGCTGAAGGGCGCGCCGGTCATGGCGACCGATCTTCGCGCTTCGGTGTCGCTGGTCATCGCCGGCCTGGCGGCGGAAGGCGAGACCACGGTCAACCGCGTCTACCACCTCGATCGCGGCTTCGAGCGGCTGGAAGAAAAGCTGTCCAACTGCGGCGCGGTGATCGAACGGATTTCGGCTTAGGCAAATCGCAAGGCCTTGCGGTGCGGTTGCGCGGACGGGAAAGACCGCCTAACAGAAGGTTCAGTTATCAACCTTCAGGTGCGAAATCCGCATGGCCCTTAAGCTTATCGCGCTCGACGATCAGGATCTGAGCATCGTTTCGGCTCATGTCCAGGATGCCGTGCTGAAAGTCAGCGACCTCGAATTCCTGCCCTCGGCCAAGCGTTTCCTGCTGACCATGAACCGTTTCGTCTGGGAGGCAAAATCCGGCCTGTTTCGCCAGCATAATGAGCGGCGGCAGGCCGTGCTGCATTTCGACCGCGTGCTCGGCGCCAAGACCAGCGGTATCGACCGCGACAAGCCTGCCGAAGTCCTGTCGCTGCTGGCGATCAGCTTCATCGAGATCAGCAAGCCGGCCGGCATCGTCGAGCTGATCTTTGCGGGCGGCGGCGCGATCATGCTCGACGTCGAATGCATCGAGGCCCGTCTTGCCGACATCGGCGGGGCGTGGGAAGCCACCTCGCGCCCCATCCACAAGGCCTGAGCGTCCGATGGCCACTACGCTTCGTCAGTCCGATGCCGATTTCGAGCAACGTTTCGCCGCCTTCCTCACGACCAAGCGGGAAGTCTCCGCCGATGTCGATGCCGCGGTGCGCGATATCATCGCGCGCGTGCGCGCCGAGGGCGACGCGGCGCTGATCGACTATTCACGGAAACTCGATCGGGCCGATTTGACCGGCCTCGGCATTGCCGTGTCTAAGGAAGACATCGCAACCGCCTACGAAACGGCCGACCCAAAGACGATCGAGGCGCTGGAATTCGCGCGCGACCGCATCCGCTCGCATCATGAGCGGCAGCGGCCGAAGGACGACCGCTATACGGATGCCTCCGGTGTCGAGCTCGGCTGGCGCTGGACGGCGATCGAAGCCGTCGGGCTCTATGTGCCGGGCGGCACGGCAAGCTATCCGAGCTCGGTGCTGATGAACGCCGTGCCGGCCAGGGTGGCCGGCGTCGAGCGCATCGTCATGGTGGTGCCGGCGCCGGGCGGCATCATCAATCCGCTGGTGCTGGTGGCCGCCGATATTGCAGGCGTGTCGGAAATCTACCGCGTCGGCGGCGCGCAGGCCATCGCAGCCCTTGCCTACGGCACCGAGACAATCCGGCCGGTCGCCAAGATCGTCGGCCCGGGCAATGCCTATGTCGCGGCGGCCAAGCGCCAGGTGTTCGGCACCGTCGGCATCGACATGATCGCCGGTCCCTCGGAAGTGCTTGTGGTGGCCGACGGCAGCAACGATCCGGACTGGATCGCCGCCGACCTTCTGGCCCAGGCCGAGCACGATGCGTCGGCGCAGTCGATCCTGATGACCGACGATGCGGCTTTCGGCATCGCGGTCGAACAAGCGGTCGAGCGCCAGCTGCAGAGCCTGCCGCGGGCCGAAACGGCTGCGGCGAGCTGGCGCGATTTTGGCGCCGTGATCCTGGTTCCAACCATTGAATCCTCGCTGCCGCTGGTCAACCGCATCGCCGCCGAACATGTCGAATTGGCGATCGACGATGCCGAGGGTTTCCTGTCGCGGATGCGCAATGCGGGTGCCGTGTTTCTCGGCCGCCATACGCCGGAAGCCATCGGCGACTATGTCGGCGGCTCCAACCATGTGTTGCCGACGGCGCGCTCGGCGCGCTTCTCGTCCGGCCTTTCCGTGCTCGATTTCGTCAAGCGCACCTCGATCCTCAAACTTGGACCGGAACAGTTGCGGTTCCTGGCGCCGGCGGCGATTGCGCTCGCCAAGGCGGAGGGCCTCGACGCGCACGGACGCTCCGTCGCCATACGGCTGAACATGTAGGCGGCGATGTCTGGCTCCGATCATAACCGTGCCAGGCTGATCGATGTCGAACTCGATGAATCGATCGGCCGTTCGACACCCGATGTCGAGCATGAACGCGCGGTGGCGATCTTCGACCTGATCGAGGAGAACAGTTTTCAGCCCGTCAATGACAGCGGCGACGGCCCTTACCGGCTGAAACTGTCGCTGGCCGAGCAGCGCCTGGTGTTTGCCGTGGCGCGCGAGGATGGTGCCGCCGTCGTCACCCATATCCTGTCGCTGACGCCGCTCAGGCGCATCGTCAAGGACTACTACATGATCTGCGAAAGCTATTACGACGCCATCCGTTCCTCGACGCCGAGCCACATCGAGGCGATCGACATGGGCCGCCGCGGTTTGCACAATGAGGGTTCGCAAACGCTGATGGACCGGCTGTCCGGCAAGATCGACATCGACTTCGACACGGCGCGCCGGCTGTTCACGCTGGTCTGCGTGCTGCACTGGCGGGGCTAGCCCTGTCGCCCGGCGCCCTGCCCCGTTCGATCCTGTTCCTGTGCGGCATGAATGCCGTGCGCTCGCCGATGGCGGAGCAACTGGCGCGCCGGATGCTGCCCGCAACCATCTTCGTCGCTTCGGCCGGTGTTCGCGCCGGCGAGCGCGATCCATTCGTCGATGCGGTGCTTGCCGAAGAAGGTCTCACGCTGGGCGAGCGCCACCCAAGGACCATGGACGATCTTGAGGACGATTATTTCGACCTCATCGTCACGCTGGCGCCGGAAGCGCACCACGCCGCACTTGAACTCACCCGCTCGCTCGCGGTCGAGGTCGAATACTGGCCGACGCCGGACCCGACCGACGCCAGCGGCACCCGCGAACAGATCATGGCCAGTTATCGCGACGTGCGCGAGCGGCTGAAGGTGCGCATAGGCCGACGTTTTTTGCACCCTGAAGCAAAAAACGCGACGGATTAAGCGTGTTCACAAGCGGACGATTATCATATAGGTTCCGCCGAAATTCCGGCCAGGGTGCTGGAACTACCATCCAAGCAAAGGTATCGAATGCCGAAGGAAGAAGTCCTCGAGTTTCCGGGTGTCGTGACGGAATTGTTGCCGAACGCGATGTTCCGGGTAAAGCTCGAAAACGAACACGAAATCATCGCCCATACAGCCGGCCGCATGCGCAAGAACCGCATCCGCGTGCTGACCGGCGACAAGGTTCTGGTCGAGATGACGCCCTACGACCTGACCAAGGGCCGCATCACCTATCGTTTCAAGTAAGCAAAGCCCGACTGGTCCGCGATGAGCATTTTGCAGAAGCTGGTGCTTGCCTCGGGTTCGCCGCGCCGGATCGAACTCTTGCAGCAGGCAGGCATCGAGCCGGACCGCGTGCTGCCGGCCGATGTCGACGAAACGCCGCTGCGTGCCGAGCATCCGCGCTCGCTGGCCAAGCGGCTGTCGAAGGAAAAGGCCGAGAAGGCGTTCGCCTCGCTGCAGACCGAAGCCGACTATGTGCCGGGCTTCGTGCTGGCCGCGGACACGGTGGTTGCCGTCGGACGGCGTATCCTGCCCAAGGCTGAAACCCTCGACGACGCCGCCAACTGCCTCGGGCTGTTGTCGGGCCGTTCGCACCGGGTCTATTCCGGCATCTGCCTGATCACCCCGGGCGGCAAGCTGCGCCAGCGGCTGGTCGAGACGCGGGTGCGCTTCAAGCGGCTGCCGCGCGAAGAAATCGACGCCTATGTCGCCTCGGGTGAATGGCGCGGCAAGGCCGGTGGCTACGCCGTCCAGGGCCTCGCCGGCGCCTTCGTCGTCAAGCTGGTCGGCTCCTACACCAACATCGTCGGCCTGCCGCTCTATGAGACCGTCGCGCTGTTGAGCGGCGAAGGCTTCAAGGTGCATGGTGGCTGGCTGGCGGGACCTCGGCTGTGAATTCCGATCCCAAAGTCACGCCCTTGCGCCCGAAGCGCCCCTGCCCCGAATGCGGCAAGCCCTCGGCGCGCGACACCTTTCCGTTCTGCTCGACACGCTGCAAAGACATCGACCTCAACCGCTGGCTGAAGGGCGCCTATGTCATCTCGGCCCGCGACGACGAGGAAGAGACGGACCCGGACACTCCGAAATAGGCCGAGCGCCGCGATCAGGCGGCGGCCTCGCTCTTGCGGTTTGTGCGCGCCCAGCCCGGCAGCCAGTCGCCGTGAGCGGCCAGGAGATCATCGACCAGTGACCAGATCTGGTCGAGATCGAGTTCGGCTGATGTATGCGGATCCATCATCGCCGCGTGGTAGATGTGCTCGCGGTTTTCCGTCATCAACGCCCGCACCGTCAGCTCCTGTACGTTGATGTTGGTGCGCATCAGCGCGGTCAATTGCGGCGGCAGCTCGCCGATATAGGTCGGCTGGATGCCGGAGGCATCGACCAGGCACGGCACTTCGGCGGCACAATCGCGGGGCAGCGAGGTGATGCAGCCATTGTTGCGGACATTGCCGTAGATCACCGACGGCTCGCCGGTCCAGACCGAATTCATGATCGAGGAGGCATATTCCCGGGACTGCTCGACCTCGATGCGATCGGCCGAGCGATAGGCCTCAGCCTGCCCCTTCCAGCGCTCGATCTGCTCGACGCAGCGCTTGGGATACTCGTCCAGCGGGATGCCGTATTTCTCGATCAGGTCCGGGCGGCCTTCCTTGATGAAATAGGGCGTGTATTCGGCGAAATGTTCCGAGCTCTCGGTGACGAAATAGCCGAGCCGGGTCAGCATCTCGTAGCGTACCTTGTTGGGGCAGCGCGGGTTCCAGCCGGGCTTGGGCGCGCGGCCTTCGCGATAGGCGCGCACGAGATCGGGATAGAGGTCGCGATAGGAGCCGTCCGGCTGGCGATGCTCGAACTTCAGATAAAACGCCATGTGGTTGACGCCGGCCGAGCGATAGCGGATGTCTTCGTAGGGAATGTCGAGGTCTTCAGCCAGTTCCATCGCCGTGCCCTGCACCGAATGGCAGAGGCCGACCTGCCTGATCTCAGGATATCTCTCCGATATCGCCCAGGTGTTGATCGCCATCGGGTTGACATATTGTAGCATGATCGCCTGCGGGCAGACAGCGAGCATATCTTCGCACACCTTCCACAGATGCGGCACGGTCCGGAGGCCGCGCATGATGCCGCCGACGCCCAGCGTGTCGGCGATCGTCTGGCGCAGGCCGTATTTCTTCGGCACTTCGAAGTCGGTGACCGTGCAGGGTTCGTAGCCGCCGATCTGGAAGGCGACGACGACGAAATCGGCGCCGGCCAGCGCCTTGCGCTGGTCCGAATGGGTCTCGGTCTTCGCCTTGACGCCGAGCGTCGCGATCAGCTTGTTGACGACGATGGCGCTCTCTTCCAGCCGCTGCGGATTGATGTCCATCAGCGCGATCGTCGCGCCCGAAAGTGACGGGCGCTGCAGCACGTCGCCGACAATGTTTTTCATGAACACCGTCGAGCCGGCGCCGATAAACGTGATCTTGGGATTTCTTGCCATGCTAACCTCCGGCATCTGTTCAGGCCACGTCGAAAGCGGCCCTGACGAGCCGTTCGGTGTAGGCGGTCTTGGGATTGGACAGGACGTCGTCGACGGGGCCCTGCTCGACGATCTTGCCGTTCTGCATGACGATCACGCGATGGCAGAGCGCGCGCACCACCTTGAGGTCGTGCGAGATGAAGAGGTAGCTGAGGCCGCGCTCGTCCTGCAGCTTGCGCAGTAGGTCGATGATCTGCGCCTGGACGGAGAGGTCCAGCGCCGATGTCGGCTCGTCGAGCAGGATGAATTCTGGTTCGAGCGCGATGGCGCGGGCGATCGCGATGCGTTGTCGCTGGCCGCCGGAGAATTCGTGAGGGAACCGCGACAGTATATCGCCCGGCATACCGGCGCTGACCAACGCGTCGCGCACCCGTTCGACTCGCTCGCGCCGCGTCGCCCCTATGCTGTTGACGATCAGCCCTTCCTCGATGATCTGGCCGATCGTCATGCGCGGGTTGAGCGAGGAAAACGGATCCTGGAAGACGATCTGCATGCGCGAGCGCAGCGGCCGCATCTCGGCACGCGACAGGCCATGGATCGGCTTGCCGTCGAAATGGATCTCGCCGCGCTTGGCGTCGATCAACCGGAGCAGGGCCTGGCCGAAGGTGGTCTTGCCGGAGCCGGACTCGCCGACCAGCCCCAGCGTCTCATGGCGACAGAGTTTCAGGCCGAGATCGTCGACAGCGACCAGCTCTCGCCAGTCAGGTTTCAGGAAGGTGCCGTGGCGCAGCATGAATGAGACGCGCACGCCGCTGGCCTCCAGGATGGTGCCGCAGCCCTCCGGCAGCGGTTTCGGCTGCCCGTGCGGCTCGGAAGCCAGCAGCCGCCTCGTATAGGGGTGCCGTGGGTTGGCGAAAAGCCGTTCGGTGACATTGTGCTCGCACATTTCGCCATGCTGCATGACATAGACATAGTCGGAGAACTGGCGCACCACGGTCAGGTCGTGGGTGATCAGGATCACGGCCATGCGCAGCTCTTTCTGCAGGCTGCGGATCAGGTTCAGGATCTGCGCCTGGACGGTGACATCGAGCGCCGTGGTCGGCTCATCGGCGATCAGCACGTCGGGATTATTGGCCAGCGCCATGGCGATCATCACCCGCTGGCGTTGCCCGCCAGAGAGCTGGTGCGGGTATTGCTTGAGCCGCGCGACAGGATCGGGGATCTGCACATGCTGCAGAAGTTCGAGTGCGCGCGCCCAGGCCTGTTTGCGGCTGACCTTGCGATGCACCCTGATCGCCTCGACGATCTGGCTTCCGACGGTATAGATCGGGTTGAGCGAACTCATCGGCTCCTGGAAGATCATCGAGATGCGGTTGCCGCGCAGCTTGCGCCGGGCGCTCTCGGGGAATTTCAGGATGTTTTGCCCGTCATAACAGACGCTCGAGCCGGGCAACACCGTGGCGCGCCGCGACAGCAGGCCCATGACGGTGCGCGCCGTCACCGACTTGCCCGAACCGGATTCGCCGACGATGGCGATCGTCTCGCCGCGATAGAGCTGGAACGAGATGTCCTTGACCGCTTCGACGACGCCATGCTCGACCTTGAAGGCCACGGCGACGTTGCGGGCATCGATGATGGGCTGGTCCTGGCGTCCGTCATGGTCGTGACGGACGGTGGGTGCGAAGGATTCGGCGAGCGCGACGGACATCTGTGCCACCTCAATAGGGGTCTACGGCGTCGCGCAGGCCGTCGCCCAGCGCGTTGAAGGCAAAGACGGTGACGAGCACGAAACCGACCGGCGACAGGATCCAGGGATAGGTGCCGATGACGGAATAGGTCGCGGTGTCCTGCAGCATCAGGCCCCACGAGATCAGCGGCGGCTTGACGGCGAAGCCGAGGAACCCGAGGAAGGATTCGAGCAGCACCACCGTCGGGATCGCCAGCGTCACGGCGACGATCACGTGGCTCATCACATTGGGGAAGATGTGCTGCATGATGATGCGCCGGTCGGTGGCGCCGACCGCCATGGCGGCGCGCACATACTCGATCCGCGCCAGCGCCAGCGTCTTGCCGCGAACCTCGCGAGACATCTGCGCCCAGCCCAAGGCCGACATGACGATGATGACGAAAGCGAGGAAGACGTTGGTGGGAGCGGTGACCGGGATCAGCGTCGTCAGCGCCAGATAGAGCGGCAGCTGCGGGAAGGCGAGCACCAGTTCGACGAAGCGCTGCATCCAGACATCGAACCTGCCGCCGAAGTAACCGGAGACCATGCCGACGGTGGTGCCGATGACGGTGATGATGAAGACGACCGTCAGCGCAATCATCAGCGAGACGCGCGAGCCGTGGATGGCACGCGACAGCACGTCACGGCCGAACTTGTCGGTGCCCAGGAAATGCACCGGCTGGCCGTCCAGCGAGCCGAACAGATGTCGGTCCGCCGGCAGCAGCCCAAACAGCTTGTAGGGCGCGCCATGCACGAAGAAACCAAGCAGCCTTGGATGGTCGTAGTCGGGACCGACGACGGGCTGGAAAGTGACCGGATCGAGGTCCGCCGAATCGGCCAGCGCATAGACCCTCGGCCGTGCGGTGAAACCGCCGTCTCTGTCATGGAACCTTGGCACCTGCGGCGGAGCGAAGCCGACATCCGTGACCTTCGGGTCCATTGGCGCGATGAACTCGGCGAACACGGCCATCACCAGCAGCAGCACGACGAGCCAGAGCCCGGCCATACCGGTCCAGGAACGCTTCAACCGGCGCCAGGCAAGCGCGATGTAGCTTTCGTTGCCGCGCGCCGGTTTGGCGACGATGGGGCCTTCGGCCGGCAGCGGTGAAGGGGATGGATCGCGCGCCAGCATATCAACCCTCCCCGAACTGGCGCACGCGCGGATCGAGCAGGACGAGCAGCATGTCGGCGATGATGTTGCCGACGATCAGCGTCGCCGACAGCACCATCATGAAGGTGGCGGTGACATAGACGTCGCCGACAGCCATGGAGCCGACGATTGCCGGGCCGACCGTCGGCAGCGCGAAGATGATCGCGGTCTCGATCTCGCCGGTCAGCATATAGGGCAGCACAACGCCCTGATACATGATGAGCGGATGCAGCGCGTTGGGCACGGCGTGGCGCATGACGACGGCGGCACCCGTCAGCCCCTTGGCTCTTGCCGTCTCGACATATTGCGCGTTCAGCGTATCGAGTAGATTGCCGCGCATGACGCGCATATTGTAGGCGAGCCCGCCGAAAGTCGCGATCGCCACCACCGGCCAGACATGCTTGACCAGATCGACGAATTTGGCCCACGACCACGGCGCGCCACCATATTGCGGCGAGAAGAATGAGCCGATCTCCGACACGTTGAACTGGAAGACCAGGAGATAGACGATGATCAGCGCCATCAGGAAGCGCGGCACCGTCATGCCGAGAAAAGAGATGGCCGACAGTGTCGAGTCGATCCAGGTGTATTGCCGGGTCGCCGCCCATATGCCGAATGTAATGCCCAGCACCGAGGCCAGCAGATGGCAGACCAGCGCCAGGAGGAGCGTGCGCGGCAGGCGCTCTCCGACCACATCGGCGACCGGTTTGTTGTAGTAGAGGCTGTAGCCGAAATCGCCTCGGGTGACGATGCCGCCGATCCAGTTGAGATACTGGAGAGGCAGCGGCTTATCGAGACCATGCTCGACGCGATAGGCCTTTGCCTGCGCGTCGGCCTCGGCGAAGGAGGCTCCACCCTGGTTAATCGCCTGCGAGCGGATGTAGTCGGCATAATCGCCCGGCGGCGCCTGGATGATGGCAAAGGTGGCCAGGCTCAAAATGGCGAGGACCGGGATTGCCGACGCTATGCGCGTGAGCAGGAATCGCAGCATGGACGGTTCGTTTCCTTATCTCGCCGATCGCGCCCTTGGTTGCGTCCGGAGGTGGGTTTGTCCGGCCGCGCCAGCGGCGCGGCCGGAGGTCTCTCAGTCAGGGAGGTAAACCTAATTCATCGGCCCCTTCTCTCCGGGTTTGCCGGGCAGCTCATCGGGGAACAATTCGTATTTCGCCTGCTTGTCGGCCGCGACAAAGACCCGTTCGCGGACGATCGAATCTTCGGCCCAGTTGAACATGAAGATCGGCGTGCCCTGCGGAATGTTCGAGAAGCGCTTGTTGACGATCAGCGCGCCGGGATATTCCGTCAGGCCGACATTGTAGACGTGCTCCGTCGAGATCTTCTGGAATTGTTTCATCAGGCTGGCGCGCTGGTCATTGTCCTGCGTGGAGACGAACTTGTTGACGATGTCGACGAGGTCCTTTTCGAACGGCATCACATCGACCTCGCCATTTTCCGGCGCACGATGGTCCCAGCTGGTGCGCGGACCGACCGGGGCAAGCTGTACGGTGTTCTGCACCACCGACGTCAGTTCCTGTTCGTTGCGCCGGACCAGCCAATCGAAGCGGCCGGAATATTGTGAAGCGTCGCGCTGGGTGCCGTTGAGGCCGTTGAGCACGACCCGAAGCCCGAGCTTTTCCATCTGGGCGACGACGCCTTCGGCAAGGCTCTTGTCGGTCGTGTAGTCGTTGTTGACCAGCATCACGATCTCGACATTCTTGCCGCCGGCGGTGCCGGAAGGGAAATTTACGAAGCCGTCGCCATCCGTATCCTTGAGGCCGGCCTTGGCGAGTTCGGCCTTGGCGCCCTCGAGGTCGAAGGGGTAGTAGACCGTCGAAGCGCGGTCGTAGAAGCTGGTTCCGGATGACAGGCCGCCGGGATAGATGGCGGTGAACGGCCCCTTGACCAGCGAGTCACCGAGCGCCTTGCGGTCGAGCGCCATGGTGACGGCCTTGCGGAAATCCTCGTTGCGGTTCAGCTCGCGGATCGCCTGGCCGCGTTCGTCCGGATTGCCCCAGCCATTGGCGGAAAAATTAAAGCGCAGATTGTAGCCGATGAGCCGCGGGCCGAAAGCAAGACGGGCCGGTGCGTTCGCCTCTGCCGCACGCTTCAGCGAGGCGACGAAGTTTTCCGGCTGTTCCAGATTGGAAAAAATCGGCCGCGCCGGCCACCGCCTGGACGTCGCGATCGGCCCAGGTCGACAGCTTGTAGTGCAGTTCGTTGAGATAGGGCAGTTGATTGCCCTTTTCGTCGACCTTCCAGTAATAGGGATTGCGGCGCATGACGATGATGTCGTCCGGCCGGTACTCGACCGGCACCCAGCCACCCATCACCGGCATGTTCATGAATTCCGGCGGGAAGGCATTCTTGAACTGATCGTAGGTGTTCTTCGAGTATTTCGGATGCTGCGGCTTCAGCATGTGCGCGGGGCCCGGACAGAAGGTGCCGTAGGCCATGGCATACAGGTACTGCTTCGGGAAGGCATCCTTGAAGGTCCATTCGACGGTGTAGTCGTCGACCTTCTTCAGCGTCGTGCCGACGCCGAAGGTTTCCGGCGTGGCGCCGTTCAGCGGCGAGACGTTCGGGTCGACCACCTCATCGTCCCAGTAGAACATGACATCGTCGGCATTGAACGGCACGCCGTCCGACCACTTCGCTCCTTCGATGAGGTGCATGGTCAGCTTGTGGCCATCGCTCGACCAATCCCAGCTCCTGGCCAGGTTCGGCAGCGGCTCGGTGTCCTTGGCCTCGACCTGGAACAGCGGGGCTGTGCGCGTCAGGCATTCGGAGAGGCCGATGTCGATACCGCCCCAGCCTTGCGTCTGCCCGGCGCCGTAGTTCCAGCCTTCCGGCCGCCCGCCGATGACGTGGCGCATCGTATCGCCATAGACGCCGATGCCGTCCTGCATATTGCCCGTCTTGAAGACCAGCGGCTCTTTCGGCAGCCTGTCTTTCACCGGCGGCAGCTTGCCGGTCTTGACGTATTTCTCGGTGACCCAGTCGGGCTCGTGATATTCGGGGAGCGCCTTGAACTCCAGGATCGAGTCTCGCGCGACATAGTTGATCTTGCCTTCGGCGGGAAACGGTGTCGGCGCCGGCGGAACCGTCGGCTCGGAAGCGTAAGCACTGAGAGCCGAGACCGAGACGCTCAGCGTCAGTCCGGCAGCAAGGCCGATATTGCGTAAATTCCTCACGGTCTCTCTCCCTCTTGTTTGTCCGGAGCGTTTGCACCCGCTCCGCCTCTCCTCGAATTCAAACGGCTTCGTGGCAGTGGATCCGCCTCCCATGGATCCACCATCACCGCATGAATTTCCAGCCGGCCCGTCTCAGCCGGCTTGCTTCAGCGCGGCTTTTTCGGCGCGCAATTCCTCGATCGAGCGAACACTGCGCCGTGCGGCGCCGGCCCATTCGCGGGTCTTCACCTGAGATGTCGACAGCCGCTCCCTGGCGGCCGGAACCGCATGGGCATATTGCGGCAGCCAGGCTGCCTGGGCGACGACCATTTCGTCGACCATCTGCCAGACCTCCTCCGGCGTCGAAACCGCGCCGACCAGCGGGTCATGCAGCACGGCGAGCTTCAGAAGATCGATGTCGCCTGATATAGCGGCATGCACCGACATGCGCTGGACGTTGATCGAAGCGATGCAAGTGGCGGCGCAGGCTTCCGGCAGGGTGATGCCGGCGGCCATGTTGATGCCAAAACGGTCGACGAAGCCCGGCGACTCGATGATGGCGTCCTGCGGCAGGTTGGTGATCACGCCATTGTTCTTGACGTTGAAGTGGCCGCGATAGACCCGGTTAGTCTCCAGCGCCTCCAATATGTGGCTGGCATGCTCGTTGGAGCGCTTCTCCTGATCGATCGGCTTTGACGCCGCTTCGAGGAACTGCGGATATTCCGTCTCGAACCAGTTGCGGGTTTCGGTGGAGTAGCGGAGATAGCCGCCCGTCTCGCCGTGAATCCAGTCGGACATATCGATCCAGCGCGTGATCTCGTCGGGACGTTTGCGGTACCAGGGCAGATATTCGGAAAGATGGCCGTTGCTTTCGGTCGAGTAGACGCCGAAGCGCTTCAAAACGTCGATGCGCAGCTTCTCCTGTTGCGAATAGACCGGGTGCGCCTCGAAGGCGGCCACCAGTTCGTCCTTGCCGATTGGGCGGCCGTTCAGGCGCAGGTCGATGAACCAGGTCTGGTGGTTGATGCCGGAACAGACATAGTCGAGCTCCTGCGCCGACTTCGCGCCAAGCACCTCGGCGATCTGCTCGGCGCCGTGCTGGACGCCGTGGCAAAGCCCGACAGTATCGACCTTGCCGTATTCGATCGCTGCCCAGGTGTTCATCGCCATCGGGTTGGCGTAGTTCAGGAATTTGACGTTGGTCTCGGCGACCTCGCTTATGTCCTTGCAGAAATCCAGGATCACTGGAATGTTGCGCTGGCCATAGAGAATACCGCCGGCGCAGATGGTATCGCCGACGCATTGGTCGATGCCGTATTTCAGGGGAATGCGGATATCGTCGGCATAGGCTTCGAGGCCGCCGACCCGCACGCAGCTGATGACGTAGCGAGCGCCTTCGAGCGCCTTGCGGCGGTCGGTCGTCGCCGTCACCCTGGTGGGCAACCTGTTTGCCTCGACGATCCTGTCGAGGATCGCCTTGATCATCTGGAGATTGTGCTCGCTGACGTCGGTCAGCGCGAATTCGATGTCGGTGAATTCGGGCACGCACAGGATGTCGGTGAACAATTTCTTGGTGAAGCCGACGCTGCCGGCACCGATGATAGCGATTTTGAAACTCATCAGCCGCACCTCATTCCATTCGAATTGCAGGCAAGGAATGACAATGGGAAGCTGTAGCCACATGCCGCGACATGTATGCAGGACAAGCCGGAATCCGGCTCGCCAATCTCCCTGTCCGCTCCTCGACTGCGGATCTCTCTCGCTTTTCGATGAGGATTATGCGCTTATTCGCGAGCGCGACCAGAGAAGGATTATGCTTTCAAGGGTAATTTTGTGCTGCAGGATCTGATAGAAAACGGACAGTCCATGCGTACGATCTCGCTGCCGCGCGGCCGCCAGCGCCTGCATGCCATGCCGACGAGCACCGGCTATGAAGTGCGCGAGGACGAAATCTACGACTGGGACGGCCGCAAGCGCGGCCAGACACCGTTCACCGTGCTCCAGCACACGATCAGCGGGACTGGCCGGCTGCGCTACGAGAACCGCAATTACCGCCTGCAGAAGAACGATACGCTGCTGGTGCTGGTGCCGCACAACCACCGCTACTGGCTGGCCGGGGATGAGCGCTGGGAATATTTCTGGATCTCGATGAACGGCGAGGAGGCGCTGCGCATCCACAAGTCGATCCTGAGCGTCTCGGGTCCTGTATTTCGGCTGCAGCCGGCGACAATCGATCATCTTGCCGATTGCAGCCTGCGCCTGATCAAAGGCGCCGCTTCGCCGGGGGCTGCTTCGGCGGTCGCCTATGAGGCTGCGATGGCGCTCTATGACGATGTCTTCGGCTCCCATGCCTTTGCCGAAAAACTGAGCGCCATGCAGCCGGTCATCGATCACATCAATGCCAATCTCGACAGGCCGCTGCCGGTGGCGGACCTGGTCCAGATCAGCGGCCTCAGCCGGGCCCATTTCTCACGCTGTTTCGCCGAAAGCGAAGGCCTGCCTCCGGCCGAGTTCGTGCTGCAGCAGCGCCTGCAACGCGCGGCGAAGCTGCTGACCAAGGCGGATTTCCTGCCGGTGAAGGAGGTCGCCATCCTGTGCGGTTTCGAGGACGCGAACTATTTTTCAAAGGTCTTCCGCCGCTGTTACGGCATCACGCCGAGCCAATTCCGCACCACCGGCATGTATGCCAATTTGCGGACTCCGGCCAGGCGCGGCGTCAGGGCGCCTGATGACGAGACCTGACGCCGCGACGGTTAAGCTGGCAGCCAGCTAGGCAGCGCGCAGACTGCCGCCATCCAGCCATTCGAGATCGGCTTGCGACAGCGTGATGTCGAGAGCGCGCAGGCTGTCGTCCAACTCATCCAGCGTGCGTGGCCCGATCAGCGGGATGGATGGGAATGGCTGAGCGAGCACATAGGCCAGCGCAATATGGATCGGGCTCTTGCCCAGTCTTGCGGCAAGTTCGATCGCCCGGTCGCGGCGGCCGAAATTCCGCTCGGAGTACCAGACCCGCACCAGTTCCTCATTGTCTTGCTTGTCGCGACCCGCGCGATCGGTGAAGAAGCCGCGCCCCTGGCTCGACCAAGCGAAATTCGGCATCTGCCTGGATGTCAGCCAGGCCTTCCATGCATCCGTGGAGGACGTGACACAGCCGGCCCAGATCGGCTCCAGCATTTCAGCCAGCGAGAAATTGTTGGACAGCGCGCCGGGCTTTTGCTTGCCGGTGCGTTCGGCATAGGCGATCGCCTCATCCATGCGTTCCATCGTCCAGTTCGAGCCGCCGAACGGGCCGCGGATGCGGCCGGCCTTGACCTCACGATCCATCGCATCGACGAATTCGCCGACCGGCACATCGAGATTGTCGCGGTGCATGAAGTAGACATCGACATGGTCGGTCTGCAGGCGTTCGAGCGACTGGTCGAGCTGCTTGCCGATCACATCGGGATAGCAGAGCGGCGAGTGCGCGCCCTTGGCGATGACCACCGATTGCGCGCGTACGCCACGGTTTTTCAACCACTCGCCAAGCAGCTTCTCGGTATAGCCGCCGCCATAGACATAGCCGGTATCGAAGAGATTGCCGCCGGCCTCGAAAAAGGCATCGAGCAGGATCGAGCCTGAGGAAAAGGTACGGAAATCCTCGAAGCCGAGCGCCACCACCGACGCCGGCTTCGACAGGCCAGGAATGGTGCGCTTGGCGATCGCCGTGCCGCCGGACCGCAAAGGCCGGCCGGAGATGGTGTTGGTACGCTGCTGAGCCTTCTCGATGCCGTATTCGAGGCCGGCGGCCGCCCGCCATTTGTCCAGTACACGCAAGGTGCCGAGGCTTTCCGCCCACGCCATGCCCGGCCAGGCGAATTCTTGGCCGCCGGCGCGGATCGCCTCACCGGCTGCGTCGACCTCGAAGGAATAGAGATGGCGCTTCTCGTCGACGCTGATTGTCTCGCGCGCGCCATCGGAGGCGATGACGTCGATCCGGCCCAAGCCGACGTCGCGGTTGCCGCCGGCGAACCAGAAGTCCGGCACTTCGATGCGGCCCTTGGTGCCCAGGATGCGCAGCACATTGTCCTGGTTGAGCGAAATGCTGCAGGAGACCTCGGCGACAATGCCGCCTGGGAAATGCAGCAGCGCGGAGGCCCATTCGTCGACGCCGGACTGGCCCAGATGGGCGGTGCCGATCACCTTGTCGGGCTCGCCGAAGGGCTTTCCGACTGCCGCGCCGGCAATCAGCCGCACCATCGAGACGGGATAGCCGCCAACGTCGAGAATGCCGCCGCCGGCGAGATCGTTGGCATAGAGCCGGTGCTGCGGCATGAAGCCCGGCATGGCGAAACCAAAGCTCGACTTGATCATCCTGATCTCGCCGATGACGCCGGACCTGATCAGCTCCACCAGCTTCTTGGTCTGCGGGTGCAACCTGTACATGAAGGCCTCGCCGAGGAATGTGCCGGCCTTGCGCGCGGCATGCATCATGGCGTCGGCCTCGAAGGCGGTCAGCGCCAGCGGCTTTTCGCAGAGCACATGCTTTCCGGCCTCGGCCGCCTTGATCGCCCATTGCGCATGGCCGGGATGCGGTATCGAAATGTAGACGGCGTCGATATCGGGTTCGGCGAGCAGCGCGTCGTAGCCGTCGAGGATACGGGCACCGGGAAAACTCTCGGCAAGGCCGGGCTTGGCGGGATTGCGTGCGCCGATGGCGACCAGCTTTCCGGTGCGCGAAGCGGCCACGCCACCGGCAAAGGACTGGGCGATGCTGCCCGGGCCGAGAATGCCCCAGCGAATGGGCGTGGTTGCGGTCATTGTCATTCTCCTTGAAGGCTGGAAGGGGCCGGCGGTCAGCGCAGCCGCAGTCCTTTTTCGTCGAACAGGTAGGATTTGCGGATGGAAACGGTGATCTCTGATGTGTCGGGGACCTTTGCCGCGTCGCGCTGGATCACTACGTCGTCACCGTTGGCCGTTCTTGCGTAGAGGAAACTTGTGCCACCGAGGTGCTCGACCACGTCGATGGCAACCACAAGGTCGGCGTCGCCTTCTCCGGCATTGCCGAAATGTTCAGGCCGCACGCCGACAATGACCTTGCTGCCGATTTTTGGGCTGCCTGTTTCGGGCGCAGTGCCTGTCAGCGGTTGCGTGATGCGGGTCTTCTCCTGGCCCGCCAGTTCGACCACGACACCACGTGCATCGTGTCCGACAACCCGGCCGTTGATGAAGTTCATCTTCGGCGAGCCGACAAAGCCCGCGACGAACTGACTGTCGGGGTTGTCGTAGAGATCGAGCGGCCGGCCGATTTGCTCGATATGGCCGGCGCGCATCACGACGATCCTGTCGGCCAGCGTCATCGCTTCGGTCTGGTCGTGCGTGACATAGATCATTGTCGTGCCCAGTTCCTTGTGGAGCCGGGAGATCTCGACGCGCATCTGGACGCGCAATTCGGCGTCGAGATTGGAGAGCGGCTCATCGAACAGGAACACCTGCGGCTCGCGCACGATGGCGCGGCCGATGGCGACTCGCTGGCGCTGGCCGCCGGAGAGCTTTTTCGGGCGCCTGTCCATCAATTCGCTGATGCGCAGGATCTCGGCCGCCCGCTTCACCCGCCGTTCGGTGTCGGCTTTTGGATTGCCGGTCATGCGCAGGCCGAAAGAGAGGTTCTGTTCGACGCTCATATGCGGATACAGCGCGTAGGACTGGAACACCATGGCGATGCCGCGGTCGGCCGCCTCGACATCATTGACCACCTTGCCGCCGATGGCGATCTCGCCGCCGCTGATGTCCTCGAGCCCGGCGATCATCCGTAGCAGTGTGGATTTGCCGCAGCCGGAGGGGCCGACGAAGACGACGAACTCGCCGTCCTTGATGTCGATGCTGGCGCCATGGACGACCTCGAAGACGCCGAAGCGCTTGATGACGTTGTTGAGCGTGACCGTTGCCATGCTGCCCCTTACTTGACCGCGCCGGCGGCGATGCCGGCGATGAAATGACGCTGCAGCAGCACGAAGACGACGAGCATCGGCACCGTCAGCATCACCGCGCCCGCCATGATGCCGCCCCATGACACCTTGGTGAGGCCGATCAGCGTGCCGAGCGCCACCGGTGCTGTCATCGAACCCGGCTGGCTGTTGATCAAAAGCGGCCACAGATAATTGTTCCAGGAGGCGAGAAACAGGATGATGGCGAGTGCGGCCAGCATCGGCCGCGCCAAAGGCAGCGCGACGAAGAGGAAGATGCGCCATTCCTTGACGCCTTCGACGCGCGCCGCATCGAAGAGGTCGTCCGGCATCATCGAAAAACTCTGCCGCATGAACAGCACGCCGAGCGAATTGAACAGCGGCGGCACGATCAGCGCC
>NZ_RZQL01000080.1 GCF_003997935.1 Mesorhizobium sp. M7A.F.Ca.US.006.01.1.1 | reverse complement strand
GCCGAGCAGCCCGGCGAGCGCAAGCTGCATGAAGCGCGACTGCGAGGAGACGGAAGCGCCGAGGGAGACGGAAGCGGTAGTCATGTCTTGTCCTTTCGCCCTCCACCCGAGGGCATCGAAGTCAGTTTCCTGTCGCCGGCAGGTCTCCTGGCTCACGGATCAGCGTCCTTCTCCACCTTCCCGAAGAAAAATCTTCAGTGGCATATGGAGAGGACTACCGCACACAGTTGCGGGGGCAGCCACGGCATTGGGCGAAATTCGCCCTCACCGCATTCCCTCTTGGCTCCAAAATGGAACCGGCGACACCGGTGACTATAGGCAGAATCCTTGCTTCCGGCAAACCAAATTCCGCCGGTGACCATTGCGAATGCGCCATGAAGGTCAAAGTGATTTCGGCAGATAGCGCCACGTCACAAAGCCGCAGACTGCCGCCAGCAGGCCGAGCGTGACGAACACCGAGCCCAGGCCGAAGAAGGCCAGCACCACCGAATAGACCAGCGGCGGCGTCAGCTCGGAAAAGTCGAGATAGGTGCGATAGACCGCCGCCATCTGCGATCTTTCATAGGAGCGCACCGAGCGCATGAAGGCGGTCGAGCCGAGTGCGTCGAGCGCAATGGTGAAGAAGGCACCGCCAAGCAGGAAGGCGCCGGTGAGCAGCGGCACGGTTTCGCCGACGAAGCCTGCAGCCAGAAGCGTGGCCGACATGGCGAAATAGGCGAATGTCATGGTCCCGCGGCCGCCAAAGCGCTTTCCTGCCTTGCCCCAGAAAATCGCCATGAACAAAAGCGCGTTGCCGGCCGAAACCAGCAGGCCGCCGGCCAGCTTGCCCTCGCCGGTGATCACCATGAACAGCGGCCCGTAGACGAAGAACGTCGTCCAGAAACAGGAGCGCCCAAAGGCAATCAGCCAGGCCAGTCTCAATCTGGGCTGCGCGATGAAGCGGCCGATATTGGCGAGCGGGTTGGCTGGACGTGTCTTGCCGGGACGGATCGACGGGTTGTCGCCGAGCCGGTAGGTCCAGAACAGTGCCAGCAGGGCTAACGCGAACACCGCGACCGCACCATGCGCGGCATAGACGCCGAAGCGCGTGTAGAGAAAGATGCCGAGGGTCGGCCCACCGGTCCAGGCCAGCATCGACCATGCCATGCGCAGCGATTCTGCCTGCATGAAATCGGTCTTGCGGATGTGGTCCATGATGTAGAGGTTGAGCGTGATCGACAGCGCGCTGGCGCCCATCACCCGGCAGAGCATGCCGGCCAGTTGCCCGGCAAGCGTGTCGGTGACGAAGAACAGCGAGCCGATGGCCAGCAGGCAGGCTCCGGCCGTGTAGACCCAGCGGCGGGCAAAGCGGCGGATCAGCATCGGCATGAACAATGTCACCGACAGGCCGAGCATCGCCACCATGGTGTAGAGGATCGAGACGATCTGCTCGTTGTGCAGGATCTCATAGGCCTGGATCGGGATGACGCTCGACACCGTGGCGCGCGCGAAGGATTCGACCGCATAGAGGGAGGCGAAGGTGCGCGCGTCCGCGGCCTTGAGGGCGGGTAGCCAGATCGGATGGCGCACATGGGTGGACATTGCTTTCCCCGAAGCAGATTCACCAGGTCAAATCTGCCGTGACGACCTCCGCGCCAATAAGAGGAAACCGACGTGCATCCGGCAAAAGCGAAGCCGGCCAAAGGCTTCCCGGCACTGGCCCAATGCCGCGGCCGATCCGGCGTTATCGGCAGGGTTGCCGGTCTTCTTTTGTGCGGGGCAACCGTGATAGTCCTCCAACGGGGCTGAATCAGAATGCGAGACCATGAGCATCCAAACGCCGACCGCACCCGTTCAGGATCGACCAAAGCGCATCGTCGTCATCGACATCGTGCGCGGCATCGCGCTGATCGCCATGGCAAGCTACCATTTCACCTGGGATCTGGAGTTCTTCGGCTATACCGATCCCGGCCTGACCGCCTTCGGCTGGTGGAAGATCTACGCGCGCTGCATAGCTTCGACCTTCCTGTTCCTGGTTGGCGTCAGCCTGTACCTCGCCCATGGCCAAAAAATCCGCTGGAACGGCTTCTGGAAGCGGTTTGCCATGGTCGCCGGAGCCGCGATCGCGATTTCGGTCGTCACCCGCATCGCCACCCCGGACGGCTTCATTTTCTTCGGCATCTTGCACGAGATCGCGCTGGCCAGCCTGCTCGGCCTCGCCTTCCTGCGCCTGCCGGCGCTGCTGACGCTTGTCGTCGCCGCGCTCGTCATCGCCGCCCCCGTCTATCTGCGCTTCGAGGCCTTCGATCACCCATGGCTGTGGTGGGTCGGCCTGTCGGCGACCAATCCGCGCTCCAACGACTACGTTCCGCTGTTTCCGTGGTTCGGCGCCGTGCTTGCGGGCATCGCGGTTACGAAACTCGCCGCAGGTGCCGGCCTGCTTGCCCGGCTTGCCAATCTGTCGCCCGGTCGCTTGGCCAACCCGCTGGTCTTCATCGGCCGGCACAGCCTGGCCTTTTATTTGATCCACCAGCCGCTGCTGATCGGCTGCGTCTGGCTGTTCTCGCAGATCATGCCCGCGCAGGTCGAAACCCCGCAGGTGAATTTCCTCAAAACCTGCCAACTGTCCTGTGAGCAGTCGCGCGACACCGAGTTCTGTTCGAGCTACTGTGCCTGCATGCTCGATACGCTCGAGGGCGAGGCCACGCTTGATCGGCTCTACAACAACGACCAGACTGCGGAATGGAAGGCACATTTGTCCGATCTTGCCGGCATGTGCACCGCCAAGACCGACAGCAAATTGATGGAGGAAGGGGTCAAATGACCGAGAACCAGCCGAAGCCGGGGCTCATACCGTGGCCGCCGCTGATCTACATCGCCGCCATCGCCATCAGCATCGCGCTGGGCCTGCTCTATCCCCTGCCCTGGATCGGCGACTTGCTGGGCGATATCCTGTTCGCCGCCGGCTGGGTGGCGCTGTTTGCCGTTGCCGCACTCTGGTTCACCGCGATCCGCACCATGGTCCGGGCCAAGACCACGCTCAACCCGAACGCTGTGCCCGATCACCTCGTCACCACGGGTCCCTTCGGCGTCACCCGCAATCCGATGTACCTGGCCAACACGCTGCTGTTGATCGGCGTCGCCCTTGTCTCGGGCATCGTGTGGTTCCTGCCGCTGGCGTTCATCGCCGCCTATGCCACGCAGAAGATGGCGATCGAAGGCGAGGAAAAGGTGCTGGCGGCAAAGTTCGGCAAGAAATACCGCGACTACGCGAAACGCGTGCGCCGCTGGATTTGAGCTGGCGTTCTGGTTTCCATCGCGCCGAATTTTGACAGGTCGCTTTTGCTGCCAGGTAGTAGACTTCGGCGATTAGCCGAAGCATCCATTCCGTCGTCATCCACGGGCGGAGCAAGGAGCGAAGCGACGCAGCGCAGACCCGAGGATCCATGCCGCGACATCCGAGCGCCGCAGCGGTGCAGAATTCTGTTTCCGCTGCACTTCACGGCTAAGGTAACGGCATGGATCCTAGGGTCTCCGCGACGGAGCTTCGCTCCTGCTTCGCCCTAGGATGACGAAGTTTGGAAGACTTAGGCTAATCCCGAACGTTTGAAATGCGGCCCAAACGCCCGATAGAATATAGAATCCAGTCCGCTCAGGTATTCACGCCAAGCTCAACCAGCCGCTCCACACAAGACTCCTCGGCCTGGTCGAGTTCAGCCAGCGTCTCCTCGAGATCGCGGCGCTTCTGCCGGAGATCCTCGCGCTTTTCCTCGATGCGCTTGATCATCAGGTTGAGCTGGCCGACTTCGCCGGGCGGCTCCCTGTACATCTGGATGATTTCGCGGATCTCGTTGATCGAGAAGCCAAGCCTTTTGCCGCGCATGATCTGGCGAATGAGATGCCGGTCGGAGGGGCGAAACAGCCGCGTGCGGCCACGCCGCACAGGCTGCACCAGCCCTTCGTCCTCGTAAAAGCGCAGCGTCCGCGTCGACACGTCGAACTCGCGGGTCAACTCGGTGATCGAATAATATTCTCGCATTGCCACTCCCGCACGCCGAAACTGAGGGGCGATCGCCATGCCGGCGTCACCCTTGTGTCCCGAACCAAAACCCATGCCATGCCGGAATCGACATGGCGCCCCGCACGAGCCTCGCACGGCATTTACGTAAAAGTCAATTGAGCCAAAAGGCGTGCCTTCAGGGCACGCCGAACCACCACGTGGCGATGCCGAGAAATGCAAAGAAGCCGACGACATCGGTGACCGTGGTGACGAAGACCGCCGAAGCGACCGCCGGGTCGATCTTGAAACGGTCGAGCAGCAGCGGAATCAGGATGCCGGCCAGGGCGGCCACGAACATGTTGATGATCATCGCCGCCGCGATGATGCCGCCCAGATTGGGGTCACGGAACCAGGCTGCCGCGACGATGCCGATCAGGATGGCGAAGACGATGCCGTTGATGAAGCCGACACCCATCTCGCGGCGAATGATGCGGCCGGCATTGTAGATGTCGAGATCCCTGGTCGCCAACGCCCGCACGGTGACGGTCATGGTTTGCGAGCCGGCATTGCCGCCCATGCCGGCGACGATCGGCATCAGCACCGCCAGTGCCACGATATGTTCGATCGTGCGGTCGAACAGACTGATCACCGACGCTGCCAGGAACGCGGTCAGAAGGTTGATCAGCAACCACGGAACGCGTGAGCGCGAGGTCGAAAAGATGCTGTCGGAAAGCTCTTCGTCGCCGACGCCGCCCATGCGCATCAGATCTTCCTCGGCCTCCTGCTGGATGACGTCGACGACATCGTCGATGGTCAGAACGCCAACCAGCCGTTCGTTCTCGTCAACGACCGCGGCCGACAAAAGATCGTACTGCTCGAATTCCCGCGCCGCCTCTTCCTGGTCCATGGTGGCTGGAATGGCGTGCCGCGTCTCGTGCATCACTTCCTCGACCTTGACCGAACGCTTGGTGCGCAGGATCTGGTCCAGGTCGATGGCGCCGAGCAGCTTGAAGGTCGGATCGATGACGAAGATCTGGCTGAAGCGCTCGGGAAGGTTGTTGTCCTCGCGCATGTAGTCGATGGTCTGGCCGATCGTCCAGAACGGCGGAACCGCGACGAACTCGGTCTGCATGCGGCGGCCGGCCGTCTCTTCGGGATAATCAAGCGATCGGCGAAGCCTGATCCGCTCGGTGAACGGCAGTTGCGACAGGATCTCGTCCTGGTCTTCCTGGTCGAGATCCTCGAGAATGTAGACGGCGTCGTCGGAATCGAGCTCCTGCACCGCCTGCGCGATCTGCGCATTGGGCAGATTGTCGACGATCTCCATACGGATCGCCTCGTCGACCTCCGTCAGCGAGGAGAAGTCGAAATCGGCGCCCAGGAGTTCGACCAGCGCGCGGCGCTGTTCGGGATGCAGCGCCTCGAGCAGGTCGCCGAGCTCCGACTGGTGCAGGTCGTCGACTTCATGCTTGAGGGTCAGCGTGTCACGGTCGGCGATCGCCGCGCCAATCCGCGCTAGGAAGGACGAAAGCACGGCGCCGTCCTCGCCGTAGATATCGGCGTGGTTGTCCTCGGCGGCCCTGGCGCCAATCGTCCGTTCGTGCTCGCCTTCCACCAGCGCCTCCCGCCACAAGAATCCCGGAAAAGGTGCAAATCAGGTCTAGAGCATCGGACCCAAAAGGGGAAACCGGTTTTGGGAGAATCCGATGCTCAAAAAGAAAGTGGCGTAAAGTGCGGGAATATCAACGAAATGCATCCGGCCCGCAGCGGGCGAGACCGGCACAAATCGGATTCTGGGAAGAGAATGGTGCGGTCGAGAAGACTCGAACTTCCACGGGTTGCCCCACAGCGACCTCAACGCTGCGCGTCTACCAATTCCGCCACGACCGCACGTGGTAGAGCCGGAACCGACCGGCTCGCGGCGTG
Organism: Mesorhizobium sp. M7A.F.Ca.US.006.01.1.1; assembly: GCF_003997935.1. Classification (GTDB taxonomy): domain Bacteria; phylum Pseudomonadota; class Alphaproteobacteria; order Rhizobiales; family Rhizobiaceae; genus Mesorhizobium. Next base: position 20,292 of record NZ_RZQL01000080.1, on the reverse strand, counting down.
TAGCAAATCGTTTCCGGTGAAACAAGTGCACGGCAAGCAATAATGTCAGGCGATTGGCATAATGCTCCACAGGGCCCCAAAGCTGCGCCGGAACTGGACGTTTGCGCCTGATATCGCCATATGGAAGGCAAGTTGATGTCACCCAAAGGTGCGGCGCGGTTTTGGGACGCGACATGTATAAGCGAAAAGACGATACGCCATGCCCGAACGCAGCCAGATTGCCACGTCGTTCCTGCCGCTCCCCGGTTCAGCACCGGTCGAATGGCTGATCGAGCCCGGCCTTACCGCCTATCCCGAAGCACTTGCCTTCATGGAGGCGCGCGCCGAGGCGATCCGCAGCGGGGCTGCCGGCGAAATGGTCTGGTTGGTCGAACACCCGCCGCTCTACACGGCCGGCACCAGCGCCCGTGGCGAGGATCTGATCGACGCCAGCCGCTTCCCGGTCTTCGCGGCCGGACGCGGCGGCGAATACACCTATCATGGGCCGGGCCAGCGGGTCGCTTACGTCATGCTTGACCTGAAGCGGCGGCGCGAGGACGTCCGCGCCTTCGTCGCGGCGCTCGAACAGTGGATCATCGGCACGCTCGCCGCCTTCAATGTGCGGGGCGAGCGCCGCGAGGACCGGGTCGGCGTCTGGGTCGTCAGGCCGGATCGCCCTGCCCTGCCGGACGGCTCGCCGGCCGAGGACAAGATCGCGGCCATAGGCATTCGGCTGCGGCGCTGGGTGAGTTTTCACGGCATCGCCATCAATGTCGAGCCCGATCTCGACCATTTCAGCGGCATCGTGCCTTGCGGCGTGCAGGACCATGGCGTCACCAGCCTCGTCGACCTCGGCCTTCCCCTGACCATGGCCGACCTTGACCTGGCGCTGAAATCCGCCTTCGAGGATGTGTTCGGTCCCGCCACGGTCTTGCCTGTCGAAGCCGCCCGCAAAGCCGGCTGATCCTTCCGGATCCGGTACGGCTCAAATCAGCTGGGCGGAGGCCCACAACACGCCGTAGCCATGGATGGCGAACACCGCCAGCAACGCCGCCGCCATGGCGAGCCGGTCGATGGTGCGGATTGGCTTCAGCTCGTAACGCGGCTTGACCCCGCTGCTCATCGTCAGCAGGCTGAGGATCGAAAACACCGCTCCCGTCGTGAGCAGGAAGTTGGCGGAAAAGCCGGCCTGCCAGCCGACAGCCAGGAAAGCCGAGAGCAGGAAGAAGGAAGCCAGCGCCAGCGCAACGGGTCCCGGACAGATCTGGCGCAGCACCTGGCCGCCGTCGAACTTCCACACCGGCACCAGATTGGCGATGTTGAACAGTGCGGCGAAGCCCGCCAGGGTCGCCAGCAGGGCCGCCGCCAGCCGGTGACCTTCCGCGCCGGCAAAGGTGCTGGCGGCGATCACAACCGGCACCAGGAATGCGGAGAAGCCGGCGCCCATCAGCGCCACGAAAGCGACCTCGAAACGGCTGTCATAGGGCCGCCCGCCAATGGCGATGCCGCCGAGCAGCGGAATGAAGATCATCCGTGCCTGGTTGTGGCCCATAAGCCGGAACGCCGCCATATGGCCAAGCTCATGCAGGGCGACCACCGATGTGAGGATCGCGGCCAGTGCCAGGCCGCCGAAGTGGAGGCCGAAGAATGGCCACAGGATCAGCGCCGAAAGCCCGGCAAAGCCAACCTGGCTGAGCGGATGCTCGAACCAGCCGCCCTTGCGATACTGCCCGGTCCGCGCCCAGCGCTGCAGCTTGGAGAGTTCGCGGCGCATGGCGAAATAGCGGAACACCAGGAAGGCGATGCCGCGGTAGCGATCGGTCTGGCTGAGCGTCACCCGCGTGCCGTTGCCCTCGGAAACGAGTTCAGCGGTTTCGGAAAAGTCCTTCCAGAACGAAGCATCGAGCGCGGTGTCCTCAACGACACGCATCGAGAAGCGGCTGCCTTCTACGACGTCTTCAAATCGCGACCTGCGTTCGATCGGCTTGCCGTCGCGACCTTCCCATGACAGCGTGATGCGGGCCACGCCCTCGCTATCAGGCGCCTCGGCGGAAAGGATCTCACCGGACCAGCCGGCATCGCTGCCGAGCGGCCACAGCGCCTGCCAGAGGCGCTGACGGTCCATCGCCACCAGACGGGTCAGCCGCACCGTGCGCAAACCAAGCGGCATGGTCATCAACAGAAAGATCAGCCCGAGATTGCTGGCCACCAGAATGGCCGTGACTATGGGCGACACTGCTCCCTGTCTTTCAGGCACCCTAACGTCGCGGCGGCAAGAAAAGCTTAACAGCGGAGCGGTCTTCGACCGCATAGGACCCACGGCGGCGAACGCCGCCATATCACATGGCTCCGATCCAGATCGCCATGGAAACGAGAAAGGTGCTCATGCAAACCAGTGAGATGACATCCTGAACCAGATCGGTCATAACTCTCTCCCGTTGTTGATATGTTCGCATTTTGTTCTAATTTTGTTTCAAAGTCAACGGGCACGATCCGGCCGCGTCCGGATTTTTGCGGCGATCAGATCGACAGGGTTAAGAAAAGGTTGAGGGGGGAACGACGGGTTACCCCAACCAGGGCGCGTCGGAGCGGAGCGTACTTTTGGGTAGCATCGGAAGCGCAGGGGCGCGCGCCATTTGCAGGCCGGACTCACCCGGATATCGCGGTGCCCTTAGAGTGGCACCACTTTGCCGTCGGCCAGCGTGACACGCCGGTCCATGCGCGATGCCAGTTCGTGATTGTGGGTGGCGATCAGCGCCGCGAGGCCGGATTGCTTGACCAGCGCCGCCAGCGCCTCGAACACATAGGAGGCGGTGACCGGGTCGAGATTGCCGGTCGGCTCGTCGGCCAGCAGCACCAGCGGCGCATTGGCGACCGCTCGCGCGATGGCGACGCGCTGCTGCTCGCCGCCGGAGAGCTCGGACGGCCGGTGCGACGCGCGCTTGCCGATCTGCATGTAGTCGAGCAACTGTGCCGCGCGCTCGGCCGCGTCCTTGCGGCTGAGCCCCTTGATGAGCTGCGGCATCATGATGTTTTCCAGCGCCGAGAATTCCGGCAGCAGGTGATGGAACTGGTAGACGAAGCCGACATCGTTGCGGCGGATCGCCGTGCGCTCGTCGTCGGAGAGCCGCCCGCAGGCACGGCCGGCCAGGATGACGTCGCCGGCGTCGGGACGCTCCAGCAAGCCGGCGGTGTGCAGCAGCGTCGACTTGCCGGTGCCCGACGGCGCCACCAGCGCCACCATCTCGCCGCGCTTCAGCGCGAAGTCGGCGCCATTGAGAATGGTGAGCTTGCGCGGCCCCTGGACATAGTGCCGCTCGACACTCTTCAGCTCGATAATGACCTCGGCCACTACTCGTACCTCAAGGCTTCGACCGGATCGAGACGCGCGGCGCGCCATGCCGGGAACACCGTTGCCAGGAAGGACAGGCCGAGCGCCATCAGGACGACATAGGTCGTCTCGCGCGGATCCATCTTCGCCGGCAACTGGCTGAGGAAATAGAGTTCAGGATTGAACAGCACCTTGCCGGTCATCCATGAGAAGAACTGGCGGATGGATTCGATGTTGGTGCAGATCAGCACGCCGAGCAGCACACCGGCGAGCGTACCGGTCACGCCGATCGCCGCACCCGTCATCAGGAAGATGCGCAGGATGGCGCCGCGCGACGCCCCCATGGTGCGCAGGATGGCGATGTCGTGGCCCTTGTCCTTCACCAGCATGATCAGGCCGGAGATGATGTTCAGCGCCGCCACCAGCACGATCAGCGTCAGGATCATGAACATGACGTTGCGCTCGACCTGCAGGGCGGAGAAGAAGGTCTCGTTGCGCTGGCGCCAGTCGACCATGTCGATCGGCCGCTGCGCCGCCGCCTCCACCTTCGGTTTCAGCGCATCGACATCGTCGGGATTGTCGACATAGATCTCGATCGTTTGCGCCCGCCCATCCATGTTGAAATAAAGCTGCGCTTCGGAAAACGGCATGTAGACGATGGACGTGTCATATTCGGACATGCCGACTTCGAAGATCGCCGCGATCTTGTAGCCCTTCATGCGCGGCGTGGTGCCGATCGGCGTCACGTCGCCGTCGGGCGAAATCAAGGTGATGGTATCGCCAAGCGTCAGGCCGAGATTCTCGGCCATGCGCTTGCCGATGGCAACGCCCTCGCCGGAGTCGAAATCGGCGATCGAACCCTGCTTGATGTTGCTGGCAACGATGGCGATCTTGCTCAGATCCTCGCCGCGTATGCCGCGCACCAGCGCTCCGGTTCCGCCGCCGACATTGCCTTGCGCAAGCACCTGGCCATCGATCAGCGGGATGGCGTATTTGACGCCTGCTACACCGTTGATCCGGCTGGCGACCTGCGCATAGTCCTCCAGCGGCGAATCGAGCGGCTGCACGATCAGGTGGCCGTTGACGCCGAGAATGCGCGTCAAAAGCTCGGCCCTAAAACCGTTCATCACCGCCATGACCACGATCAGCGTGGCGACGCCCAGCATGATGCCCAGAAACGAGATCGAGGCGATCACCGAGATCACCGTCTCCTTGCGCCGCGAACGCAGATAGCGCCAGGCGACCATGCGTTCGAAGATGGAAAAAGGTCCCGCACCCGCCGATCTTGCCGCCACCGCCTCGCTCATGCGGCGACACCGAAGCGCTTCTTCGCGTCCGCGATCGGCAGCGTCTCGCGCTCGCCGGTCTTGCGATTCTTGATCTCGATCTCGCCGGCAGCGACACCACGCGGCCCGACGATCACTTGCCAGGGCAGGCCGATCAGATCGGCGGTGGCGAACTTGCCGCCGGGCCTCTGATCGGTGTCGTCGTAGAGCACGTCCTTGCCGGCGGCGACGAAAGCGGCATGCAGTTCGTCGCAGACGCGGTCGCACTCGGCGTCGCCCGCCTTCATGTTGATCAGTCCGATGTCGAATGGCGCCACCGCCTCCGGCCAGATGATGCCGTTGTCATCATGGCTGGCTTCGATGATCGCCGCGACCAGCCGCGACGGACCGATGCCGTAGGAGCCGCCGGAGACGAAATGATCCTTGCCATCGGGTCCGGTCACCTTGGCGCCCATGGGCTTCGAATATTTGTCACCGAAATGGAAGATGTGGCCGACCTCGATGCCGCGCGCCGAGACCTTGTCGCTCTCGCGGATCTTCTCCCACGCCGCCTCGTCATGCATCTCGTCGGTGGCCGCGTAGGGCGTCGTCCATGTCTTGACGATATCGGCGATCTCGCCGTCATTGGCAAAATCGGTGTTGGCGCCGGGCACATCGAGCGAGAGATAGTCGCGGTGGCAGTAAACCTGGCTCTCGCCGGTGTCGGCCAGGATGATGAATTCGTGGCTGAGATCGCCGCCAATCGGCCCTGTATCGGCCCGCATCGGGATAGCCTGCAGGCCCATGCGCGTGAAGGTCCTGAGATAGGACACGAACATCCTGTTGTAAGCCGCCTTGGCGCCCTCGAAATCGAGGTCGAAGGAATAGGCGTCCTTCATCAGGAATTCGCGCGAGCGCATGACGCCGAAGCGCGGCCGCACCTCGTCACGAAACTTCCACTGGATGTGGTAGAGATTGAGCGGCAGGTCCTTGTAGGACTTGACGTAGGCGCGGACGATTTCGGTGACCACTTCCTCATTGGTCGGGCCGTAGAGCATGTCGCGGTCCTGCCGGTCCTTGATGCGCAGCATCTCCTTGCCGTAGTCGTCATAGCGGCCGCTTTCGCGCCACAAATCGGCCGACTGGATGGTCGGCATCAGGATTTCCAGCGCGCCGGCGCGGTTCTGCTCCTCGCGGATGATCTGGCAGACCTTGTCCAGCACCCGCTTGCCGAGCGGCAACCAGGAAAAACTGCCCTGCCCCTGCTGGCGGATCATGCCGGCGCGCAGCATCAGCCGGTGCGAGACGATCTCGGCCTCGCGCGGATTTTCTTTGAGGATCGGCAGGAAATAGCGCGACAAACGCATGGACAGGTCCGTGAGTGAGGAGGGCCGCGTCAGAATCGGCGCGACTTTGGCTTGCTTGACCCGGCTTCATAGCCATTTCAAGGCGTAATGGGAACCCGGACGCTTCGACCCGAAAAGCGGAATCGATTTTCAAAAAGCACGGGGTAGCCGGGATCAGAAGCGTCGCACCATCCTTCGCCGTCCAGCAGACCCACGGCGCTGCAAGGCCTCCCGGTCACGGTTCGCGTCTTGATGATCGTTCGCCAAGCAACGCCTGCCACACTATTGTGCAGTGCAGCACGAGAATGCCCGTTTCAAGGCAAAATTCTTCGTGACATTTTCATTCGCCTTAGGCTAATGTACCTCGATAACCGAGAGGGTAGAAAAAAATCTGCTCTCCTACGCGGTCAAAGTCTTGGGAGGATGCGATCTAGGCGCGGTTACTCGCTGCCGCCGGAAACCGGAAACAGATCGGACGCGTTTAAATTGCAAGGCCTCGTGCCTTGCATTTTTTTTGTGCAATCATCTGCTTAGCGCAATGCGTTGCCAAACCACCTTACCCTGCGTCAGCGCTCGTCCGGCCGCAAAACGGCACGGCATTCCTGTCTGGAACCATGCTGTTCCGACGGATGAACACGTCTTTGCCGGGCAAACTTCCTGGGCCGTGATCGGCTATTTAGCTGGGGTTTGGCTGAATTCCGGCACGATGTGCGGGATGTCGTTGAGGCTGTATCCCAGCCCATGCGTCAGGCCATAGAAAATGCCCATCAGGATCGCGGTGGCGATGGTGGTGCGGATCACGGCGCGCAGCATGTGAGGCCCACGCGGTGCGCTCGGAACCGTGCCCAGCGTCACGTCCTGATCGTCGTCCTGCGTCCTCACGCTGAACGGCAGCACGGCGAACAGCACCACCCACCAGGTCGCGAAAAACAGGGCGGTGAACGAAACCCAGCTCATGATTGCTCCAGTTCGATCAGCGTTCCGAAAAAATCCTTCGGATGCAGGAACAGCACCGGCTTGCCATGCGCGCCGATCTTCGGGTTGCCGTCGCCCAGCACGCGGGCGCCGGCGGCCTTGAGCTGATCGCGCGCGGCCAGGATGTCGTCGACCTCATAGCAAAGGTGATGCATGCCGCCGGAGGGGTTCTTCTCCAGGAAGGCGGCGATCGGCGACCCCTCGCCCAAAGGCTCCAGAAGTTCGACCTTGGTGTTGCCGACATTGACGAACACCACCGTCACCCCATGCTCCCGTAGTGCCTGCGGCGCCGTCACTTCCGCGCCCAGCGTGTTGCGATAGGCAGCGACGGCGGCCGCAAGGTCCGGCACGGCAAGCGCGACATGGTTCAAACGTCCGAGCATAGGTTTTCCCACGGCAGTAAGGCAATAGGGCAGTATGGCAATAGGGGAAAAGCTGACCGTGCCTCGTATCGAAATCCCTACTGCCCTACTCCCTTACTGCCCTACTCCCCTCAGCGAGTGACGAACACCGTCACCAGCGGCTTCTTGCCCCAGGCTTCGTTGGCGGCGCCGCGCACGGCGCGCCGCACTGCTTCCTGCACGAGGTCGAGATCTTTTCGGCGCCGAAGGGGGATCGAGTCCACCGCGCCGATTGCCGCATCGATCATCAGATCTTCCAGCGACTCGCCGCGGCCATCGGCCTCGGCGACGCCGATGGCGACCAGGTCGGGATCGCCGGCAAGCTCATATTTGTCGTCCAACACGACATTGACCGCCACATGGCCGGCAAAGGACAGTTTGCGCCGGTCGCGGATGCCCATCGCCTGATCGGTACCGATCAGTCTGCCATCCTTGTAGATACGGCCGAACGGCACCTGATCCATGATGGTGGCTGGGCCGGGAGCAAGCCTCAGCATATCGCCGTCGCGCACCTGCGCCACCTGGCCGATGCCCGATGTCGACATCAGCGAGCCCTGCGCCACCAGATGTGCCGCCTCGCCATGCACGGGAACGCCGATCTGCGGGCGCACCCATTCATACATCTTGCGCAATTCGCTGCGCCGCGGATGGCCGGAGACATGCACCAGTGCATCGCCGTCCTCGATGATCTTGACGCCGAGGTCGATGAGGCGGTTCTTGATCTCGAGGATCGCCTTCTCGTTGCCGGGAATAGTGCGCGAGGAAAACACCACCGTGTCGCCTGCCGTCAGTGACACCGACTTCATCTCTTCGCGCGACAGCTTGGCCAGTGCGGCCAACGGCTCGCCCTGGCTGCCGGTGCAGATGATGACCAGGTTCTCGCGCGGGATGAAACCAAAATCCTCCTCGGCGATGAACTCCGGCAGACCGTCCATGTAGCCGAGTTCGCCGGCCACATCGATGACCCGCTTCAGCGAACGGCCAAGCACCAGGCACTGGCGTCCGGCATCGCGCGCCGCTTTGGCGATCGAGACGATGCGTCCGACATTGGAGGAGAATGTGGTGACGGCGACACGGCCCTTGGCAGCCTGGATGACGCCCTTGAGGCCCTCACCCACAGCCACTTCCGACGGCGACTCGCCTTCGCGCAGCGCATTGGTCGAATCGCAGATCAGCGCCAGAACGCCCTTGTCGCCATAGGCCCGGAAACGCGCCTCGTCGGTCTTCGGCCCGATCGTCGGCTCCGGATCGATCTTCCAGTCACCGGTATGGATGACGGTGCCGGCCGGCGAGGTAATCGCCAGCGACATCGGCTCGGGAATCGAGTGCGCGACCGGAATGGCTTCGATCTCGAACGGGCCGACGGTGAATTTCTCGCCCGCCCGGTAGATCGTCACCGGTATTTTCGGCGCTCCCTGCTCGCCTTGCCGCTTGGCTTCCAGCAGGCCGGCGCTGAACGGCGTCATCCAGACCGGCGCTTTCAGCTTCGGCCATGTGTCGAGCAGCGCGCCATAATGGTCTTCATGCGCATGCGTGATGATGATGCCGCGCAGATTGGCGAGGTTCTCCTCGATGAAGCGCGTGTCGGGCAGCACCAGGTCGACGCCCGGCAGGCTGGCATCGGGGAAGGTCACCCCGACATCGATGACGATCCATTCGCGTGCATTGGGCGGCCCGTAGCCGTAAAGAGCGAAGTTCATGCCGATCTCGCCGACGCCGCCGAGCGGCACGAAGACGAGTTCGGCGTTTTCCGCTTTCGCCATGATTTTTCCCTTCCTGGCCCTCAGGCCAAGCCCAAAAAGCAATTCCGGGAAAAGTGTGTAACGGTTTTTCCACCGGAGTTGCGCAAAAACAAACAGTTAGAACCGTTCATGAACGGCCCTATGCCCTGGCCGAAGCGACCGCGCCGAAATGCACATCGCCGGCGGCGATCGTCCGAACCGAACCTTCATCGTCGCGGATCACGAAACGGCAGTCCTCGTCAATGGTCTCGAACACCCCACGCACCACATTACCGTCAATTCTGACAGCAACCTCGCCGCCGAGCCCCGCTGCACGATCAAGCCACCGTCGCCTGACGGCGGAAAGTCCGCGCCCCTCATCCCACAATCGGGCATTCTCGCTCCAGGCATCCGACAGCGCCAGGAACAGTGTTTCCGCATCGCATGCCGCGCCCAGCGCGCTGAGTGATGTTGCGGGATAGGGCAAATCCTCGGGGTATGCCACCACATTGACGCCGATGCCGACCGCCACCGCGAAACGGCCGCCCTCCAGGATTGCCGATTCCAGCAGGATGCCGGCCAGCTTGGCGCCGGAGGCAAGCACGTCGTTCGGCCATTTCAGCTCGAAACGGTTTTTCCCTTCGCTGCCACCGTCGAGGCCGATGGCGATCCGGCCCTTCGGCACCACGGCATCGAGCGCATCGGCCAGCGCCAGCCCGGCGACGAAGCCCAGCGTCGCGGCAAGGCGAAGCTCTGCCTTGGTGATGACGAGCAGCGTCGCCGCGAGGTTGCCTTCGGGGGTTGCCCAGACGCGGCCGCGCCGGCCACGCCCGCTTTCCTGTTTCTTGGAAACGACCCACAATTTGCCGGGGTCGCCTGCCCTTGCGTGGTCCAGCGCCAACGCATTGGTGGAGCCGACGCTCTCATGCGCCTCGAGCCGGAACCCATCCGACGCCGAGGTTGGAGCCAGCCGAAATGCCATGCCGTCTAGAAAAACGTCTTGGCGGCGGCTTCGGCATAGGTGCCGATCGGCCCACCGATCAGCACGTAGAACAGCACGAAGGCGCCGGAAACGCCGAGTACGACACGCAATTCTGTCGCCATCGGCACGAAGCCGCCGACCGGTTCGTCGAACCACATGATCTTGATGATGCGCAGGTAGTAATAGGCGCCCACCACCGAGGCCAGCACGCCGATGATCGCCAGCGCATAGAGATTGGCATTGATGGCGGCGAGGAAGACGTACCATTTCCCCCAGAAGCCGGCGAGCGGTGGAATGCCGGCCAGTGAGAACATCAGGATGGTCAGGATCGTCGCCATGATCGGATTGGTCGACGACAGGCCGGCCAGGTCGCTGATCTGCTCGACATTGCCTTCCTTGCGCCGCATGGCGAGGATGAAGGCGAAGGTGCCGAGCGTCATCACCAGATAGATCAGCATGTAGATGGCAACGCCGCGCACGCCGGCCTGGCTGTTGGCGGCAAGGCCGACCAGCGCGTAGCCCATATGGCCGATCGAGGAATAGGCCATCAGCCGCTTGATGTTGGTCTGGCCGATTGCTGCGAAAGCACCAAGCGCCATCGAGGCGATCGAGATGAAGACGATGATCTGCTGCCAGTCGGAGGCGATCGGCTTGAACGCGCCCATGGTGACGCGCACCATCAGCGCCATCGCCGCCATCTTCGGGGCCGCCGCCAGAAACGCCGTCACCGGCGTCGGCGCACCCTCATAGACGTCAGGCGTCCACATATGGAACGGCACCGCCGAGATCTTGAAGGCAAGGCCGGCCAGCACGAAGACGAGACCGAAGACGAGGCCGAGCTGGCGCTCGCCGCTGCCGAGCGCAGAAGCGATCTCCTGGAAGCCGGTGTTGCCGGTGTAGCCATAGACCAGGCTGATGCCATAGAGCAGCATGCCCGACGACAGCGCGCCGAGAACGAAATATTTGAGGCCTGCTTCGGTCGACCGCAGATTGTCGCGATTGATCGCGCACAGCACATAGATCGCCAGCGACTGCAGCTCGAGGCCGAGATAGAGGCCGATCATGCTGTTGGCCGAGATCATCAGCATCATGCCGAGCGTGCAGAGCAGGATCAGCACAGGATATTCGAACTTGTCGAAACGCTCCGCCTTGGCAAAGCGCATCGACATCACCAGCGTCACCGCCGAGCCGACCAGTGCCAGCACCTTCATGAAGCGGGCGAAGGAATCCTGGATGAAAGCATTGCCGTAAGCGCTGCCCTGCCCGGTCCGGAAGATCAGCCAGGCGCCCGCGATCGCCAGCACGGCAACCGCAAGGCCGGTTACCGTGTTGGCCGTGTTGGCGCGCGAATAGGCTCCAACCATCAGTAGCGCCAGCGCGCCGACGGCAAGGATCAGCTCTGGCGTCGAGAGCGACAGGCTGGAGAGAAGGTCCGGCGTCATGGTTCGCAAAACCCCTGGGTCAGTTCGCCGCCGCGGTCTGCGCGGCGCCGATGGATGCAGTGACATTGGTGACGAGCGACTTGACCGATTCGGCCGTCGCGTCGAAGACGGGTGCGGGATAGACGCCGAAGAAGATGACCAGCACGACCAGCGGGTAGATGATCACCTTCTCGCGCGGCGACAGGTCGAGCAGGCCCTTCAGGCTCTCCTTGGTCAGTGCGCCGAAGATCACCCGGCGGTAGAGCCAGAGCGCGTAGGCCGCCGACAGGATGACGCCGGTGGCGGCGAAGAACGCCACCCAGGTGTTGACCCGGAACACACCCAGCATGGTCAGGAACTCGCCGACGAAGCCGCTGGTGCCGGGCAGGCCGACATTGGCCATGGTGAAGATCAGGAACACCGTGGCGTATTTCGGCATGTTGTTGACCAGGCCGCCATAGGCCGCGATCTCACGTGTGTGCATGCGGTCGTAGATGACGCCGACGCACAGGAACAGCGCGCCGGAGACGAGGCCGTGGCTGAGCATCTGGAAGATCGCGCCCTGCACGCCTTCCTGGTTCATGGCGAAGATGCCCATGGTGACGAAGCCCATATGGGCTACCGACGAATAGGCGATCAGCTTCTTCATGTCCTCTTGCATCAGCGCCACCAGCGAGGTGTAGATGATGGCGACGACGGACAGCGCGAAGACCAGCGGCGCGAACATTTCCGACGCCAGCGGGAACATCGGCAAGGAGAAGCGCAGGAAGCCGTACCCGCCCATCTTCAACAGGATGCCGGCCAGGATGACAGAGCCCGCCGTCGGCGCCTCGACGTGCGCGTCGGGCAGCCATGTGTGCACCGGCCACATCGGCATCTTCACCGCGAAGGAAGCGAAGAAGGCTAGCCATAGCCAGGTCTGCATGTTGGCCGGGAAGTTGTGGGTCAGCAGCGTCGGGATGTCGGTCGTGCCGGACTGGAAGAACATCGCCATGATGGCGAGCAGCATCAGCACCGAGCCGGCGAGCGTGTAGAGGAAGAACTTGAACGACGCGTAGACGCGCCGCTTGCCACCCCAGACGCCGATGATGATGAACATCGGGATCAGGCCGGCTTCGAAGAAGACGTAGAACAGCACGATGTCCAGCGCGCAGAACACGCCGATCATCAGCGTCTCGAGCAGCAGGAAGGCGATCATGTAGGCCTTGACGCGCTTCTCGATCGATTCCCACGACGCCAGGATGCAGAGCGGCATCAGGAACGTCGTCAGGATGACGAACAGCATCGAGATGCCGTCGACGCCCATATGGTAGGAAATGCCGGAGTCGAGCCAGGCGACCTTCTCGACGAACTGGAAGCCGGACTGCGAATTGTCGAATCCGGTCCAGATGAACAGCGAAATGATGAACGTGAACGTCGTCGTCAACAGCGCGATGGCGCGGATGTTGCGGCGTGCATTTTCGCTGTCGTCATTGATGAACAGGATAAGCAGCACACCAACCAGCGGCAGGAAGGTGACCAGCGAGAGGATTGGCCAGGCGGTCATCAGAGCATCATCCAGGTGACGAGTGCGGCAACGCCGATCAGCATGGCGAAGGCATAATGGTAGAGATAGCCGGTCTGCAGCTTGACGACGCGGTCGGTGACGTCGACGACGCGCGCCGAGATGCCATCTGGGCCGAGGCCGTCGATGATGGTGCCGTCACCGGTCTTCCACAGGAAATGGCCGAGGCGCTTGGCGGGCCGCACGAAGAGGAAGTCGTAAAGCTCGTCGAAATACCACTTGTTGAGCAGGAAGGCGTAGAGCCCGCGATGCTGCGCAGCCAGGTTGACGGGCATTTCCGGCGAGCGGATGTAGAACTTCCAGGCCAGCGCGAAGCCGATCAGCATGGCGATGAAGGGCGACAGTTCGACCCACAGCGGCAATTCGTGGATCTCGTGCAGGATGTGATTGTCAGGCAGCGTGAACAGCGATGCCTTCCAGAACTCGGCATAGCCCTCGCCTATGAAGGCGGTGTGGAAGATGATGCCGGCAAACAGTGCGCCCGCAGCCAGGATGAACAGCGGCACCAGCATCACCGGCGGCGATTCATGGACATGGTGCATCACCTCATGGCTGGCCCGCGGCTTGCCGTGGAAAGTCATGAAGATCAGCCGCCATGAGTAGAAGGAGGTGAAGCAGGCGGCGATCACCAGCAACACGAAGGCCATGCCGGCAACCGAATTATGGCTGGCAAAGGCGCTCTCGATGATGGCGTCCTTGGAGAAGAAGCCGGCGGTGCCGATGACCGTCACCGGAATGCCGACGCCGGTCAGCGCCAGCGTGCCGATCACCATCATCCAGTAAGTGGTCGGGATCAGTTTCCTGAGGCCGCCCATCTTGCGCATGTCCTGCTCGTCGGACACGGCATGGATGACCGAGCCCGAGCCGAGGAACAGCAGCGCCTTGAAGAAGGCATGCGTGAACAGATGGAAGATCGCCGCGCCATAGGCGCCGACGCCGAGTGCCACGAACATGTAGCCTAGCTGCGAGCAGGTCGAGTAGGCGATGACGCGCTTGATGTCGTTCTGGACCAGACCGACGGTCGCAGCGAAGAAGGCCGTGAAGGCGCCGATGAAGGTCACGACCGTCAGCGCCGAATGCGACAGTTCGAACAGCGGCGAGAGCCGGGCCAGCATGAACACGCCCGCCGTCACCATGGTAGCCGCATGGATCAGGGCCGAAACCGGCGTCGGGCCTTCCATGGCGTCCGGCAGCCAGGTGTGCAGCGGCACCTGCGCCGACTTGCCCATGGCGCCCATGAACAAGAGCAGGCAGACGATCGTCATGGCCGCCTGCTTGTCCAGCGCATGGCCAAGGAAGGTCAGCACCGCGACACCGTGCGGTGCGCCTTCGGCCGGGATGAACGTCGCCGCATTGGCGAAGATGGTGCCGAGATTGACCGAGCCGAAAAGCACGAACACGCCGAAGATGCCGAGCGCGAAGCCGAAGTCGCCGACGCGGTTGACGACAAAGGCCTTGATTGCCGCGGCATTGGCCGACGGCTTCTTGTACCAGAAGCCGATCAGCAGGTAGGACGCCAGCCCCACCCCTTCCCAGCCGAAGAACATCTGTACGAGGTTGTCCGCCGTCACCAGCATCAGCATGGCGAAGGTGAACAGCGACAGATAGGCGAAGAAGCGCGGCCGGTTCGGATCGTGGTGCATGTAGCCGATCGAATAGATGTGGACCAGCGCCGAGACGGTGTTGACCACCACCAGCATGACCACCGTCAGCGTGTCGATCCGTAGTGCCCAGGCCGCCTCCAGTCCGCCTGACTGGATCCAGCGCATCACCGGCACGGTGAACACCTCGCCATGGCCGAAACCGACGGTGAAGAACGCGACCCACGACAGCACGGCCGCGATCACCAGGAAACCCGAGGTGATGTATTCGGACGCCTTGGCGCCGAGCGACGTGCCGAACAGGCCGACGATCAGGAAGCCAAGCAGGGGAAGGAAGACGATGGCCTGATACATGGTGGTTCCGTCAACCCTTCATCATGTTCACGTCTTCGACCGCGATCGAGCCGCGGTTGCGGAAGAAGACGACGAGAATGGCAAGTCCGATGGCGGCCTCGGCCGCCGCGACCGTCAGCACGAACAGCGCGAACACCTGGCCGACCAGATCGCCCAGTGCTGCCGAAAAGGCGACGAAATTGATGTTGACCGCCAGCAGGATCAGCTCGACCGACATCAGGATGACGATGACGTTCTTGCGGTTCAGAAAGATGCCGAACACGCCGAGCGTGAACAGAACAGCCGATACGGTCAGATAATGTGCGATGCCGACAACCATCTCAGAGTCCCTCGCCTGTCTTGACCTTGCGGATTTCCATGCCGGTCGCCGGCGTGCGGCCGACCTGGGCTGCGATCGACTGCCGCTTGACGCCTGGCTTGTGGCGCAGCGTCAACACGATGGCGCCGATCATGGCGACCAGCAGCACGAGGCCCGAAATCTGGAAGTAGTAGAGGTAGTCCGTATAGAGGATGTCGCCGAGCGCGGCGGTGTTGGTCCGCGTGGCGAGATCCGGAATGGGCTTGGAGACGGTCGAAGCGAGCTGCGGCGCGAAGGTGTAGCCGCCGAGAACCACGATCAGCTCCGCCGCCAGGATCAGCCCGACCAGCGCGCCGATCGGCGCATATTGCAGGGCGCCGCTCTTGAGTTCGGCGAAATCGACGTCGAGCATCATGACGACGAACAGGAACAGCACCATCACCGCGCCGACATAGACGACGAGCAGGATCATCGCCAGGAACTCGGCGCCGGTCAGCATGAACAGGCCGGCGGCGTTGAAGAAGGTCAGGATCAGGAACAGCACCGAATGCACGGGGTTGCGCGACGAAATGACCATGAACGCCGATGCCACCGCGACAAAGGCGAAGAGGTAGAAAAAGGCCGCCTCTAGTCCACTCAACATTGGGGATCCCCCGGGTTCCTGTCCGAAACAGGACGCTCGTCCTGTTTGATTTTTGCGACCGCCTCCGGTCGGCAAGTTGTGTCCTTAGACGAGGCCCCTCGCCCCGTCCATGCGTCAAATATCAGCGGTAGGGCGAGTCCAGAGAGATGTTGCGCGCCAGTTCGCGCTCCCACCGGTCGCCATTCGCCAACAGCTTGTCCTTGTCGTAGTAGAGTTCCTCGCGCGTCTCCGTCGCGAACTCGAAATTCGGCCCCTCGACGATGGCGTCGACCGGGCAGGCTTCCTGGCAGAAGCCGCAATAGATGCACTTCACCATGTCGATGTCGTAGCGAACCGTGCGGCGTGTGCCGTCGTTGCGGCGCGGGCCGGCCTCGATGGTGATGGCCTGCGCCGGGCAGATCGCCTCGCACAATTTGCAGGCGATGCAGCGTTCCTCGCCATTGGGATAGCGGCGCAGCGCATGCTCGCCCCGGAAGCGCGGGCTGGTCGGCCCCTTCTCGTGCGGATAGTTGATCGTCTCCTTCGGCGCGAAGAACTGGCGCATCGACAGGAAGAAGGCGCTGACGAAATCCTGCAGCAGCAGCGATTTGGCGGCTTGGGAAAGAGCGGACATCACGCAAACCCCGTGATCTTGAGGAAGGCCGCGGTGGCGACCACCATGAACAGCGAGATCGGCAGGAACACTTTCCAGCCAAGCCGCATCAATTGGTCGTAGCGGTAGCGCGGCACGAAGGCCTTCACCACGGAGATGCCGAAGAACACGAAGCAGACTTTCAGCACGAACCAGATGACGCCCGGCACCCAGGTGAACGGCGCGAAGTCGAAGGGCGGCAGCCAGCCGCCGAGGAACAGGATGGTGGCCAGCGCGCACATCAGCACGATGGCGACATACTCGCCGAGGAAGAACAAAAGGAACGGCGTCGACGAGTATTCGACCATGTGGCCGGCGACCAGTTCCGATTCGGCTTCCACCAGATCGAAAGGCGGGCGGTTCGTCTCGGCCAAGGCCGAGATGAAGAAGATGATGAACATCGGGAACAGCGCCAGCCAGTTCCAGTCGAGGAAGGTGTTGGGCAGGCCAAGCCGCGTACCAATTCCATCATGCTGCGACAGCACGATATCGGTGAGGTTGAGCGAGCCGGCGGTGAGCAGAACGGTGACGATGACGAAGCCGATCGAGACTTCGTAGGACACCATCTGAGCCGCAGAACGCAGCGCGCCGAGGAACGGATATTTCGAGTTGGAGGCCCAGCCGCCCATGATCACGCCATAGACCTCGAGCGAGGAGATGGCGAAGACATAGAGGATGCCGACATTGACATTGGCGATCGCCCAGCCCTGATTGACCGGGATGACCGCCCAGGCCGAGATCGCCAGCACGGCCGAGACCAGCGGCGCCAGCAGGAACACGCCCTTGTTGGCGCCGGACGGGATGACCGGCTCCTTGAAGACGAATTTCAGCAGATCGGCAAAAGCCTGCAACGTGCCCCAGGGGCCGACGACGTTCGGGCCACGGCGCAGTTGCACCGCCGCCCAGATCTTGCGGTCGGCATAGAGGATATAGGCGACGAAGATCA
This sequence comes from Mesorhizobium sp. M7A.F.Ca.US.006.01.1.1, assembly GCF_003997935.1. GTDB lineage: Bacteria > Pseudomonadota > Alphaproteobacteria > Rhizobiales > Rhizobiaceae > Mesorhizobium. Next base: position 2,834 of record NZ_RZQL01000080.1, on the reverse strand, counting down.
GCAGGATAACGATCAGCACGACCGATTTCAGCAGAATGATCAGCGCCGGCAGCACGTAGAAGGAGAAGAAAGTGTCCATGCTTATTCCGCCGCCTGCTTGAAGCCGCTCTTGGCCAGTGCCGAGCATTCCGCCATCACGGCCGATGCCCGCGCGATCGGGTTGGTCAGGTAGAAATCCGTCACCGGCGAGGTGAAGGTGCCCTTGTTCAGCCTCCCGCCGAGCTTCGCCACCCCAGCGATGTCCTCGGCATTGCCGGCCGCGACCTGATCGATACGGGCCAGATGCGGGTATTCGCCATAGAGCTTGGCGCGCAGTTGCGGCAGCGAATCGAACGGCAGTTTCTTGCCCAGCACATCCGACAGCGCCCGCAGGATCGCCCAGTCCTCGCGCGCCTCGCCCGGCGCGAAGCCGGCGCGGTTGGTCTGCTGCACACGCCCTTCGGTGTTGACATAGGTGGCCGACTTTTCTGTGTAGGCGGCCGCCGGCAGGATGACATTCGCGCGGTGCGCGCCCTGGTCGCCATGCGTGCCGATATAGACGACGAAGGCGCCGCCGGTCTTGGCCATGTCGATCTCGTCGGCCCCGAGCAGGAACAAGAGCTCCATTTCGCCCAGCATGCCGGCAACGTTTCTGCCGCCCTCGCCCGGCACGAAGCCGAGATCGAGGCCGCCGACGCGCCCGGCCGCATTGTGCAGCACGGCAAAGCCGTTCCAGTCCGCGCGGGCAGCGTTGACGGCGGCCGCGAGCTTGGCCGCCTGGCCGAGCACGGCCGCGCCATCGGCGCGCGCCAGCGCGCCCTGGCCGACGATGATCAGAGGGTGTGTCGCTTTCTTCAGCGTCTGGAAGAACTTGCCGTTGCCGTCAGCCAGTTCCTTCAGCGAATCCGGGCCGGCGCCCAGCTGTTCGTAGTCGTAGCGGGTGTCGCCGACATCGCCGATGACGCCGACCGGCAGATTGCCGATCCGCCAGCGCTTGCGGATACGGGCGTTGAGCACCGAGGCTTCATAGCGTGGGTTGGCGCCGATGATCAGCACCGCATCGGCCTGCTCGATGCCTTCGATGGTCGGGTTGAAGATATAGCTCGCACGGCCGAGCGCCGGGTCGAGCGCGGCGCCATCCTGGCGGCAATCGGTATTCTTCGAGCCGAGCGAAGCCATCAGCAGCTTGAGCGCATAGGTTTCCTCGACGGCGGCGAGATCGCCCGCGATAGCGCCGATCTTTTCGGGCGCCGTCTTCGACACCGCATCCTTGATCGCGGCGAAGGCCTCGGCCCAACTGGCGGCAACCAGTCTGCCGTCCTTGCGCACATAGGGGCGGTCGAGACGCTGCGTGCGCAGGCCGTCCCAGATGAAGCGGGTCTTGTCGGAGATCCACTCCTCGTTCACCGCCTCGTTGACGCGCGGCAGGATGCGCATCACTTCGCGGCCCCGGCTATCGACGCGGATCGCCGAGCCGACCGCATCCATCACATCGATGGATTCGGTCTTGGTCAGCTCCCACGGCCGCGCCTGGAAGGCGAATGGTTTCGAGGTCAGCGCGCCCACCGGGCAAAGGTCGATGACATTGCCCTGCAGCTCCGAGGTCATCGCCTGTTCGAGATAGGTGGTGATCTCTGCATCCTCGCCACGGCCGATCAGGCCCAGTTCGGAAATGCCGGCGACTTCGGTGGTGAAGCGGACGCAGCGCGTGCAGTGGATGCAGCGGTTCATCACCGTCTTCACCAGCGGCCCGATGTATTTGTCTTCGACCGCGCGCTTGTTCTCGTGATAGCGCGAGGAATCGACGCCGAAGGCCATCGCCTGGTCCTGCAGGTCGCATTCGCCGCCCTGGTCGCAGATCGGGCAATCCAGCGGATGGTTGATCAGCAGGAACTCCATCACGCCTTCCCTGGCCTTCTTGACCATCGGCGTGTTGGTGAAGATTTCCGGCGCCTCGCCATTCGGGCCGGGACGCAGGTCGCGCACGTTCATGGCGCAGGATGCCTGCGGCTTGGGCGGCCCGCCCTTCACCTCGATCAGGCACATGCGGCAATTGCCGGCGATCGACAGCCGCTCATGGAAGCAGAAGCGCGGCACTTCCGCGCCAGCGTCTTCCGCCGCCTGCAGCAGCGTGTAGTGGTCGGGTACAGTGATCTCTTTCCCGTCGACCTTGAGCTTTGCCATTCGCCTCAAACCCCTGCGGAGTTCCCGCAATCTCTTTTTCCGGACGCGGTCGAGACCACGTCGGGCACTTCATTCACTTCTTGACGGCGAGCGCCGCCGCTTGGGCTGTCCAATCGTCGCGGCCGATGCGGCCGCTAAGCGACAGATAGTCCTCGACCCAGGCAACCTCTTGCGGCGTCCATGCCGCGATCTGGGCATACGTCCAGATGCCGAGGCCGTTGAGAACCTTCTCCAGCTTCGGCCCGATGCCCGAGATGGCCTTGAGATCCGCCGGTTTGGCCGGCTTCTCCATGGCGTTGGGCTGCCTGAAATCCTCGGGCATCAGCGCATCGCCGGCGCCGCTTGTCGCCGGAGCGGCGTTTGCGGCCGGCACGGCAGTGGCGGCTTCCTTGGCGGCAATATCGGTGACCTCCCTGGCGAAGGACTGCGCCTCGGCGATCATGCTTTTCGCCGTCGCCCGCGCCTTGGTGGAGGAAGAGTTCGGATCGTCGAACTGCGCGACGCGCGCCTCGAAATCATCGACGATCGGCTGCAGCAGCCGCTGCGAGGCTTCTGCCGCACCTGAAAGCGCGCCCAGCCAGACGCCGAAAGCATGGTTGGCGAGCCCGAGGCCAAGCGCCGACATCGCCGCCGCACCCGCCACGGGATGCACGAAAAGGTTGACGGCGCTG
>NZ_RZQL01000079.1 GCF_003997935.1 Mesorhizobium sp. M7A.F.Ca.US.006.01.1.1 | reverse complement strand
GCGCATCACCTCGCCCTCATAGCCGGCGAACGACAAGGTCAGCGCCAGCACGCCATAGGGCCAGGCTTGCCGCAGATATGGCCACATCCAGGATTCGCGGATCCACGGATATTGCGGGAACAGTGAACCCAGGCCGTAATAGAGTAGCCAGAGCTGGATCAGCAGCGGCGTGCCCCGGATCACCGTGCAGAACACCTTGGCGGGTGCGGCGAACCAGAACGAGCCGGTGGCCTGCGCCAGGCCAAGCGGGACGGCCAGCAGGAAGCCCAGCACGCAGGTGACCGCCAGGATCCACAGCGAGCGCCAGATGCCGATCAAGCCCATTTCATAATATTGCGGCAGCCAGTCCCAGCGCATGAAAAAGGCGGCCGACAAAACCAGGCCCAGTGCGATCAGGATCAGCACGATGCGGTGCGGCTGCAGCCACAGCGATGTTCGCGCGACGACGTTGATGATGGCCGCCTCGTTGATCATCAGCGCGCCTCCCTGAGCGAAGGCATGCCGCGCCGCGACCAGGTCTCGACCCGGCCGATGACGAGGTTGGAGAACAGGGACAAAAGCAGATAGAGCACGCCCGCCGCGAAAAAGAAGGTGAAATAGGCCTTGGTGACGCCCGCTGCCTGCCGCGTTGCCAGCGCCAGCTCGTAGAAGCCGACAACCGCCAATAGCGCGGTGTCCTTGGTGGCGATCAGCCAGAGATTGGCGAGGCCCGGTATGGCGAAGGGCAGCATTGACGGCAAGGTGATGCGCCGCAACATCAGGCCCGGAGACATTCCATAGGCGCGGGCGGCCTCGATCTGGCCCTGCGGAATGGCCAGGATCGCGCCGCGTATCACCTCTGTCGAATAGGCGCCCTGGACGAAGCCGAGCACGGCGATGCCGGCGGCAAGGCCGCTCACATCGACGCGCTGATAGCCCATGGCCGTCAGCGCCTGGTTGATCAGGTCGGTTCCGGCGTAATAGAGCAGCAGGATCAGCACCAGCTCGGGCACGGCGCGCACGATGGTGGTGTAGACCGCCAGGAGATCGCGCACCACCGGCCCGCCATAAAGCTTGCCATAGGCGCCCCCGGTGCCGATCAGAAGGCCGAGGCACGTGGCGCCCAGCGCGATCTCGATCGAATGCAGCAGCCCGACCAGAAGCGTCCCGCCCCAACCTGGCGGGTAGGGCGAGAGAAGCTCGGTGATGCCGGCCGCGGAGGCCGAAAGAAGTGCGTCGATCAGCGTCGCCCCCGATGTACTGCTAACCGCCGACGGCTGCGTCGGCGATAAACATGCCTGGGAAAGATCGGGCAGGTGGGGCATGGCGCCGACGCCATACCCCACCGCTCATACGAGGAACGTCAGTTCGACTGCGCGCCGCCGCCGCCGTAAATGTCGAAATCGAAGTATTTCTTCGAGATTTCGTCATACTTGCCGTTGGCGCGGATCGCCTTGATGCCGGCGTTGATTTTGCCCTTCAGTTCGGTGTCTTCCTTGCGCACGCCGGCGCCGACGCCCGGTCCGAGCACTTCGTCATCCGCAGCCACCATGCCCTTCAGATCGCAGCAGGCTTTGCCCTGGTCAGACTTCAAGAACTCGCCAAGCGCGATGGAATCGGCCTGAACCGCATCGAGACGGCCGGCCGCAAGATCGTTGTTGGCTTCGTCCTGGGTCTGGTATTCCTTGATCTCGGAAGCTGTCGCGCCGAAGTGCTTCTTGGCGTAGACGGCGTGCACCGTCGACACTTGCACGCCGACGACCTTGCCCTTGAGGTCGTCCGGAGCGGAGCCAAATTTCTGGTCCTTCGGGCCGATGATCGCGGTCGGCGTGTTATAGTACTTGTCCGAGAAATCGATCGTCTTCGCGCGTTCGGCGGTGATCGACATCGAGGAGACGATGAGGTCGATCTTCTTGGTCGTCAGTGCCGGGATGATGCCGTCCCAGGCGACCGGGGTGATGACGCAATCGAGCTTCTCCTCGGCGCAGACGGCGTCGATGAAGTCGATCTCCCAGCCAACCCACTTGCCCGAAGCATCGGGCGAGGTGAAGGGCGGATAAGGCTCGGCGGCGACGCCGATCTTGACCGGATCGGCCTTGGCCACGCCCATGGCGGCGACGCCGAGCAGCAGCGCTGCGGCAAATGTCTTCAGAACGGTCTTCATTTCATGACTCCCAGTTTGTTGTTGGTTCCCGGTTTTCTTCCGTCCCGGCTTTCCTAGCCGATGTTGCGGATGAACTGCTTCAGCCTTTCGGATTTCGGTGCGCCGAAGATCTGTTCCGGCGGCCCCTCTTCCTCGACCAGCCCGTTGTAGAGATAGACGACATGCGTCGCGACCTCGCGGGCGAACTTCATCTCGTGGGTGACCAGCACCATGGTGCGGCCCTCGCGCGCCAGGTCGCCGATCACCTTCAGCACCTCACCGACCAGCTCAGGATCGAGTGCGGAGGTGGGTTCGTCGAACAGCATGACGCGCGGATTGATGGCCAGCGCCCGGGCGATCGCGGCGCGCTGCTGCTGGCCGCCCGACAGATAGGCCGGATAGACGTCGCGCTTTTCAGCCAGACCAACACGGGCGAGCAGTTTCTCGGCCTCGCCGATCGCCACATCGCGCTTGACGCCAAGCACATGCACGGGAACCTCGATGACGTTTTCGATCAGCGTCATGTGGCTCCACAGATTGAAATTCTGGAACACCATGCCGAGCTTGGAGCGGATGCGCTCGATCTGCTTGCGGTCGGCTGGAATGGTGTGGCCGTGGCTGTCGGCCTTGAGCTTGATCTCCTCGCCATTGACGCGAATGATGCCGCTGGTCGGGTTTTCCAGGCAGTTGATGCAGCGCAGCAGGGTCGATTTGCCGGAGCCCGAGCCGCCGATGATGGCGATGACCTCGCCGTCGCGCGCCGACAGCGAGACGCCCTTCAGCACGTGCAGCTCACCGAACTTCTTGTGCAGGTTCTCGACATGGATGGCTTCGGCGGCGCCGTCCTGCGCCGTATGTTTCAATGCGGGTGCGGCGCTTTGCGCTGTCATCCCGGATGCGGCGCTTGTGGCCGTCATTCCTTCGACGCTCCGCGGAGCGTTCGAGCTCGTCGCTGCTGGTATCTTTTACCCATTACCCGTCACTGGACAGAGTTCCCATGCTCAGGATGGACCGTTCCGCTTGCCTCCGTCAACCATGGTTTTTGGACTATTGATCACAGCTTGCTGTAGTGGTTAGTGGCGCCAACCGACGTTCAGGGAGAATTTAGTGGGCAAATCATACGGGTCGCAGTCCATGGCCGGACCCCTGAAACGCGTGTTGATGCGGTCTGCCACGAGCGCCATGCGTCATGCCAGGGCACAGGAATGGCACTATGGTCCGGGGTTCGATCCGCAAAAGGCCGCGGCCCAGCATGAGCGGCTGACCAGCATGGTCGCGGCTTCCGGCGCCGAGATCGAATGGTTGACGGACGCCGATGACGGGCTGGCCGATTCCGTCTTCACCCATGATCCGTCGCTGATGACCGATCATGGCGCGATTATCCTCTCCATGGGCAAGGCGCTGCGCCGGGCCGAGCCCGGTCTGCACGAGGCAGCTTACAAGCGCATGGGGATCCCCATTCTCGGCCGGATTGATGATCCAGGCCAGGTGGAAGGCGGCGACTGCGTCTGGGTCGATGCAACCACGCTGGCCGTCGGTCGTGGCGTACGCACCAACCAGGACGGCATCCAGCAGCTTTCGAACCTGCTTTCGCCCACGGGCATTTCGGTTTTCGGTTTCGACCTGCCGCTCTGGCACGGCGAGGAAGCCTGCCTGCATCTGATGTCGGTGATCAGTCCGCTCGCCGACGACCTGGCGCTGGTCTACGCGCCCTTGCTGCCGGCCGCCTTCTATCAGTTGCTGCGGGCACGTGGCATCAAGCTGGTCGAGGGCGATGCCGACGAATTCTTCGCCTCCAACGGGCTCAGTCTCAATGTGCTGCCGACCGCGCCGCGCCAGATCATTGCCGTTGCCGGCTTTCCCAGGACGGCGGCCGCCATGGAAGCGGCTGGCTGTGCAGTTGCCACCTTCGAGGCGGATGCGCTCTGCATCGCCTGCGAAGGCGGCCCGACCTGCCTGACACGGCCGGTGCTGCGCCAATGACCGCCACTGGGAACACTACCGGGACGACGGTCGGCGAGGCCCTTATTTCGCTGCTCGAAGCGCATGGCGTCGACACGGTATTCGGGATTCCGGGTGTCCACACGGTCGAACTCTACCGCGGGCTGGCGCGCTCGAAGATCCGCCACGTCACGCCACGCCACGAACAGGGCGCCGGCTTCATGGCCGATGGCTACGCACGCGCCAGCGGCAGGCCGGGCGTCGCCTTCGTCATCACCGGACCGGGGCTGACCAACACAATCACCGCCATGGGGCAGGCACGCGCCGATTCGGTGCCGATGCTGGTGATCTCAGGCGTCAACGCCATGCCGACGCTGGGCAAGGGCCTGGGCCATCTGCACGAATTGCCGGATCAGCGCGGCATGATGGAGAAGGTGGCGCTGTTTTCACGGCGCGTCACCGAAGCCAGCGAATTGCCCGGAGCGCTGGCGCAGGCCTTCGCCCTGTTTTCATCGGCGCGGCCCGGCCCGGTGCATATCGAGATCCCGACCGACGTCATGGTCATGCCGGCGGATGGCATCGCTGCCATGCTGAGCAATGCGGCACCGCCCGCGCCGGAAGGTGCTGCAATTGCCAGCGCGGCCAAACTCATCGGTGCCGCTCGCCGCCCGCTGATCCTGGTCGGCGGCGGCGCCAAACGCGCCGAAGCGCCACTGCGGCGACTGGCCGAGCGGCTGGGAGCGCCAGTCGTCCAGACCACCAATGCGCGCGGCCTGCTGCATGGTCATCCGCTTTGCGTGCCGGCCAGTCCCAGCCTGAAGGCGGTACGGGCGCTGATGGCCGACGCCGATCTGGTCATTGCCGCCGGCACCGAATTCGGCCCGACCGACTATGACGGCTACAGCGATGGCGGCTTCGTCCTGCCCGCCAATCTGATCCGCATCGATATTGGCGCGGCCCAGCTTGCCCGCCGCCCGGCGACGGTTTCGATCCAGGCCGATTGCGCCGAGGCGCTCGAAGCGCTGCTTCTGGAAACGGGCCATGTCCGGGCAAGCGAGGGCGGTTCGTCGCGCGCCGCTGCTACACGAAAAGCAGCCTTTGCCGAGCTCAATCCGACACTGCAGGGGCAGGTGCGCGCCGTCGAGATGATCCGCGACGCCTTGCCGGGCGCGCTCATCGTCGGCGATTCGACGCAGCCGATCTATGCGGCCAACCTCTATTACGACCATGACCGGCCAGGCGGCTGGTTCAATGCCGCCACCGGTTTCGGCGCGCTCGGCTATGGCCCGCCGGCGGCGATTGGCGCGGCCCTTGCGATACCCGATGCGCCGGTTGTCTGCCTCACGGGTGACGGCGGCTTCCAGTTCACGCTGCCGGAACTGGGCGCCGCGCTCGACGCGCGGGTACCGGTCATCTTCGTCGTCTGGAATAACAGAGGCTACCGCGAGATCGAAACCTCGATGCTCGATGTCGGTGTCGAGCCGGTCGGCGTCTCGCCGGCGCCGCCGGATTTCTGCAAGCTGGCCGAGGCCTATGGCACCGGCGCCGAACGGCTTGCCGACATCGACGCTCTCGCGGACGCGTTGAAGCGCGCCCGGGCCACCGGACTGCCGCGCGTCATCGAAATCACAGTTGACTGAAGCGCGTGTTTCCGTCTTGGCGGGCTACGGCTGAAGTGTCGGACGCATGCAAAGACGCGACAACTGCCATGTCGAGATTTCAATTGAGTGATGGCGCGAAAGGCGCGACGCTTCGCGTCGGCGTGGCGTAAGAAACGACCTAAAGATAAAAAAATGACAGGAGCGTCCAAGATGACGGAAACACTTGAAGGCAAGCATGTCGTCGTGACCGGTGGGACCGGTGCGCTCGGCGGTGCGGTTGTCGGCAAACTGCTGAGTGACGGCGCGATCTGCCATGTGCCCAACGCTCATGCTGCCGCCCCTACGCATTTCCCCTTTACCACGCATGACCGTGTCCAGCTGGTGCACAACGTCGATCTTTCGGACCCCGCCAAGGTCGAGGCGTTCTACAGTCAGGTTCCAGGCCTGTGGGGCTCGATCCACCTGGCCGGCGGCTTCACGGCCGCACCGGTGGAAAAGATCGAATCGGCGTCCTTTGCCGAGATGATGGACACCAATGCACGCACCGCCTTCCTGTGCTGCCGCGCCGCGATCCGCTCGATGCTGTCGTCCGACACGGCGGGCCGCATCGTCAACGTCACGGCGCGCGCCGGGCTCGATCCGCGGCGCGGCGCCGGCATGGTCGCCTATGCCGCCAGCAAGGCGGCGGTGGCAGCCATGACGGTGGCGATGGCGGAGGAGCTGAAGCACAGGGGCATCCTGGTCAATGCGGTGGCGCCGTCGACGCTCGATACGCCGGCAAACCGTGCCGACATGCCGGATGCCGATGTCACCAGATGGGTAAGCCTCGAAGCCGCCGCCGAGGCCATCGCCTACCTTGCCTCGCCGGCCAACCAGGCGATGAGCGGTACGCTGGTGCCGCTTTACGGCAGGGCGTAAACTTCCAACCTTTACCTCGGTCAAGAAAAACCCCGCCGGAGCGATCCGGCGGGGTTTTTTTCTAGCCTCTGAAGAACTTCGCTTCGCGAAGGACTTCGCGGTGCGAAGGGCTTAGCTGCCCTGCTTCTTCAGCGCGGCGCCCAGGATGTCGCCCAGCGAAGCGCCGGAGTCGGTCGAGCCGTACTGAGCGACCGCTTCCTTCTCTTCGGCGATTTCCAGCGCCTTGATCGAGACCTGCAGCTTGCGGGTCTTCTTGTCGAAGGCGATGACGCGGGCGTCCAGCTTCTGGCCGACCGAGAAGCGCTCGGGGCGTTGCTCGTCACGGTCACGGCTCAGATCGGAGCGCTTGATGAAGGTCTCGATGCCGCTGTCGACCAGCCGCACTTCCAGACCGCCATCCTTGATGCCGGTGACTTCGCAGGTGACGACCGCGTTCTTGCGCAGTTCGCCCGAAGTCGCGGCTTCGCCGACAGCATCCTTGGCCAACTGCTTGATGCCGAGCGAGATGCGCTCCTTGTCGATGTCGACGTCGAGCACCTGCGCCTTGACCATGTCGCCGCGATTGTACTCTTCGATGACCTGCTCGCCCGGACGGGTCCAGTCGAGGTCGGAGAGGTGCACCATGCCGTCCACGTCGCCTTCGAGGCCGATGAACAGGCCGAACTCGGTCTTGTTCTTGACCTCGCCCTCGACCTGGCTGCCGACCGGATGGCTCGAAGCGAAAGCCTGCCACGGATTCTCGAGCGTCTGCTTGAGGCCGAGCGAAATGCGGCGCTTGGCCGGATCGACTTCCAGCACAACCACGTCGACTTCCTGGGTCGTCGACAGGATCTTGCCGGGATGCACGTTCTTCTTCGTCCACGACATTTCCGAAACGTGGATAAGACCCTCGATGCCCGGCTCCAGCTCGACGAACGCGCCGTAGTCGGTGATGTTGGTGACGGTACCCTTGATCTTCTTGCCGATCGGGAACTTGGTGCCGATCTCGGACCACGGATCGCTCTCGAGCTGCTTCATGCCGAGCGAGATACGGTGGGTTTCCTGGTTGATGCGGATGATCTGCACCTTGACCGTCTGACCGATGTTGAGGATTTCGGTCGGATGATTGACGCGGCGCCATGCCATGTCGGTGACATGCAGCAGGCCGTCGATGCCGCCGAGGTCGACGAACGCACCGTAATCGGTGATGTTCTTGACGACGCCTTCGACAACCTGGCCTTCTTCGAGGTTCTGCACGATTTCCGAACGCTGTTCGGCGCGGCTCTCCTCAAGCACGGTACGGCGCGACACCACGATGTTGCCGCGGCGGCGATCCATCTTGAGGATCTCGAAGGGCTGCGGGTTGTGCATCAGCGGGGAAACATCGCGGATCGGGCGGATATCGACCTGGCTGCGCGGCAGGAAGGCCACGGCACCGTCGAGGTCGACGGTGAAGCCGCCCTTGACCTGGTTGAAGATGACGCCTTCGACGCGCTCACCCTTGGTGAACTTCTCTTCGAGACGGACCCAGCTCTCTTCGCGGCGGGCCTTCTCACGGCTGAGCATCGCTTCGCCAAGCGCGTTTTCGATGCGCTCGACATAGACTTCGACGGTGTCACCAACCTTGAGAGTGGTGTCCTTGCCCTTGACGCCGAATTCCTTCAGCGGCACGCGGCCTTCGACCTTGAGGCCGACGTCGATGATGGCCATGTCCTTTTCGATCGCGGTGATCGTGCCCTTGACGACCTGGCCTTCGCCGGAATGGCCGGCGGAAAATGATTCTTCGAGCAGGCTCGCGAAATCATCGCGAGTGGGATTTGCAGCTGACATTGTTTCTCCTGGAGTGCCCCGCATCTAGAAGCGGGACGGGCGCCGTGGGTTAGCGTTGCGTTGGCCTGCCGGCGTTCCGGGCTACAAAAGCCCTGGGCCGCTCTTTAAGCGGCAATTCCGGCGCATGAAGAATGCTGGCAGGCTGGTTCGTGCCCGATATGGGTATTTTCTTCGCCTCCGACAACGGAAACACGAGGGAAAAACCCGGATCAGGCCTTGTCTCTCTTGGCCAGCACGTCGTCTATGATCGCCATGGCTGCAAGAAACGCGGCTTCTATAGCCATTTCGCTGGTATCAAGCAAGTGCGCGTCGGCGGCCGGCTTCAAAGGTGAGTTCGCACGGCCCATGTCGCGCTCGTCGCGGCGCCCGATATCGGCGAGGATCTCGGTGAAATCAGCGGTCCCGCCGATGCTCTCGATCTCGGCCAGCCGGCGCTGTGCCCGCACCTCGGCGCTGGCCGTCACATAGAGTTTGATGTCGGCGTCGGGGCAGACCACGGTGCCGATATCACGGCCGTCGAGCACGGCGCCCGGTGGTGTCTTGGCGAAGTCGCGCTGCTTTTCGACGAGGATGCGCCGCACCGTCGGGTACACGGCGACCTTCGAGGCTGCCTCGCCGACCGCATGCGCTGACAGCACCGCCCGGTCAAGCTTCGCCAGATTGACCTGACGGGCAGCGGTTTCCGCCGCCGAGACATTGTCGAGTGGCAGCGCGTGCTGGATCAGCGCATAGGCCACGGCACGGTAGGTGAGGCCGGTGTCCAGCAGGTTGAGGCGGTAGTGGTCGGCCAACCGCCGGGCGAGGGTGCCCTTGCCGGCGCCTGCCGGACCGTCGATGGCGATGGTGAAGACATGTGTCATTGGCAGACAGCCGCGATCGAAAAGTGCGATGAACAAGACAAGCGTCGCGATCCTTCACACCCCCCTCTGTCCTGCCGGACATCTCCCCCGCAAGGGGGGAGATTGGCGACATTGGCGCTCCGCGCAATTCTGCAGCGTTGACTATTGGCGAAAGCCGCGATGACGACTGATCTCCCCCCTTGCGGGGGAGATGTCCGGCAGGACAGAGGGGGGTGCTGTCCCGCCAGCGTCACGGTTCGCAAACCCATCACGGTCACCCGATCTCCGCGCCCAGCGCCTTCATCAGTCCCATGAATTCCGGAAAACTCGTCGCGATCATCGCCTGATCGTCGATGGTAACAGGCCTTTCCGTCGCCAGCCCCATGACCAGAAAGCTCATGGCTATGCGGTGGTCGAGATGGGTCTGCACCGTGGTGTCCTGGCCGTTGGGATGGCCGCCAAGGCCCTTGCCGCCCGGTTTGCCGCGCACGGCGAGCGAAGCCTCGCCCTCGGTGCAGTCGACGCCGTTGAGCTTCAGCCCGTTGGCGACGGCCGACAGCCGGTCGGACTCTTTCACCCGCAGCTCTTCCAGCCCTTGCATCAGCGTTTCACCCTCGGCAAAGCTGGCAGCGACCGCGAGCACAGGGTACTCGTCGATCATCGACGGCGCCCGCTCGGGCGGCACGATGACGCCTTTCAGTTCGGAGTAACGCACGCGCAGATCGGCGACGTCTTCGCCGCCGGCATTGCGCGGGTTGAGGATGTCGATCTTGCCGCCCATCTCCTGCAGCGTCAAAAGCAGGCCGGTGCGGGTCGGGTTCATCAATACGTTTTCGATTGTAATGTCCGAACCCGGCACGATCAGTGCCGCCACCAGCGGGAAGCCGGCCGAGGACGGGTCGCCCGGCACCGCGATCGTCTGGCCGGTCAGTCTGCCCTGGCCTTCGATGAAGATGTGGCGCACGCCGCGTTCATCGGTTTCGACCGACAGATTGGCGCCAAACCCCTTCAGCATCTTTTCCGTGTGGTCGCGTGTCATCACCGGCTCGATCACCGTGGTGATGCCGGGCGTATTGAGGCCGGCGAGCAGCACTGCGGACTTCACCTGCGCCGAGGCCATCGGCACGCGATAGGTGATCGGCGCGGCATGCTTCGGTCCATGCAGTGTGATCGGCATGCGGTCGCCCGGTGTCGCCTTCAGCACTTGCACGCCCATCTGGCGCAAGGGTTCCAGCACGCGGCCCATCGGCCGGCCCGACAGCGAGGCATCGCCGATGAAAGTCGTCTCCATGTCATAGGTGCCGACAAGGCCCATGGTCAGCCGCGAGCCGGTGCCGGCATTGCCGAAATCGAGCGGGCCTTCCGGCTGCAGCAGTGCGCCGTTGCCGGTGCCGCGGATCACCCACTCGTCGCCGTTCTTCTCGATATGCGCGCCCATTGCCTTCATGGCAGCACCCGTGCGCATCACGTCCTCGCCTTCGAGCAGGCCGGTGATGCGGGTCTCCCCGGAGGCGAGGCCGCCGAACATGAAGGAACGGTGCGAGATCGACTTGTCGCCCGGCACACGCGCGATGCCGGAAAGGGCTGGGGATTGGCGGGCGGTGGCCGGCTTGGGGGCGGCGGCGTGAGACATGGAATTTCCCTGGACGGAATGCCGGCAGGCCGGCGCTTTTCATTTGTTGCGGCGGTCTCGTATCACGGCGGGCCGAAATGGTCATCCCCCATGGTCGTCACTGACGCGACGCCTTTCAACGTATGGTTTTGTGACGCCGGCTTTTCGCTTTGACAGCGCTGCAAACTGTGGTTAAGGGGACCACTCTTTTATTGACGAGGCTTGCCGTGGCAAAAACCGAACTTGGCACAAAACGTATCGACCCGGAGACGGGCCGAAAATTCTACGACCTGAACAAGGACCCGATCGTCTCGCCCTATACCGGCAAGACCTATCCGCGTTCCTATTTCGAGGAAGGCAAGATTGCCGCTCTCGAGGAGGAAGAGGAAGTGGCCGAGAAGGAAGTGGACGCCGAGGAAGAAGAAGGCGTTGAGGTCGTCTCGCTCGAAGAGGCTGACGAGGACGTCAAGGGCGACGACCTGCCGGATCTCGGCGACGATGAGGACGATGTCGATCTCGGCGACGACGAAGATGACACTTTCCTTGCCGACGAAGAGGAAGAAGACGACGACGTCGCCGACATGATCGGCGTCGGCGACGACGACGACGAGGTCTGATCGGCCTTGAAAGCGGGCGTTTGCGGGCTTTCAAGGCCTGTGAAGAAAAAGCGGCTCTCGAAGGCTTGATATCTGAGAAGGGCGGGGTTAGAAGCCGCCTGCACTAACGGCGCGGTCTCCAACCCGCGCCGGATCTCTTCGCCGGAAACGGCGCCGGTTGACTGCCGGAAGTGGGGCCATAGCTCAGTTGGGAGAGCGCTTGAATGGCATTCAAGAGGTCGTCGGTTCGATCCCGATTGGCTCCACCAAACAGTCCCTCTGCAATTCGCAGCCGATGAATGTGCCGCACTGCGGCCATCTGCGTTTGATGGTCAGTTCAGGCAACGCCGCTGAAAGCGCCTCCATCAAACGGAACGAACGAGCCATTTCTCGAGAGCAACTGCTCGCCGGACGAAGTCTTCACTGTTCATGGAGCGCTTGGAGACTGAAAGCCAGCCCGATCACCACTCGGCGAAGGAGCCGTCCTTGTGGCGCCAGACCGGGTTGCGCCAGCGGTGGCCTTCCCTAGCGCGTTCCTTGACATACTCCTCGTCGATCTCGACACCCAGGCCCGGGCCGTCGGGAATGGCGACATAGCCATCCTCGTAGCGGAAGACATCCTTGTTGGCGGCATAGTCGAGCAGGTCGTTGGCGGCATTGTAGTGGATGCCGAGGCTCTGCTCCTGGATGAAGCAGTTGTAGCTGACCGCGTCGAGCTGCAGGCAGGCGGCAAGCGCGATCGGCCCGAGCGGGCAGTGCGGCGCCACGGCCACATCATAGGCTTCCGCCATCGCCGCGATCTTGCGGCATTCGGTGATGCCGCCGGCATGCGACAGGTCTGGCTGGATGATGTCGACGACACCTTCCTCGAACACCGACTTGAAGTCCCAGCGGCTGTAGAGCCGCTCGCCGAGCGCAATCGGCGTCGAGCCGAGAGCGGCGATCTCCTTCAACGCCTCGCGGTTTTCGCTGAGCACCGGCTCCTCGATGAACATCAGCCTGTAAGGCTCCAACTCCTTGACCAGGGCGCGCGCCATCGGCCGGTGCACGCGGCCGTGGAAATCGACAGCGATGCCGATGTTGGGGCCGACAGCCTCGCGCACCATGGCGACGCGTTCGACTGCGGCGTCGATCTTGTCATGGCTGTCGACGATCTGCAGTTCTTCCGTGCCGTTCATCTTGAGCGCCAGGAAGCCGCGCGCCACCATTTCCCTTGCACCGGCCGCGACCTCCGCAGGTCGGTCGCCGCCGATCCACGAATAGACCTTGATCGTGTCGCGCAATTTGCCGCCGAGCAACTCGTGCACCGGAACGCCGAGCGCCTTGCCCTTGATGTCCCACAGCGCCTGGTCGATGCCGGCAATGGCGCTCATCAGGATCGGCCCGCCACGATAGAAGCCGCCGCGGTGCATCACCGTCCAGTGGTCCTCGATCAGGCGCGGATCCTTGCCGATCAGATAATCACCAAGCTCCTTGACCGCCGCCTCGACGGTCAGCGCCCGGCCTTCGACCACCGGCTCACCCCAGCCGGTGACGCCGGCATCGGTTTCGATCTTCAGAAACAGCCAGCGCGGCGGAACGATGTAGGTGGTGAGCGAGATGATTTTCATGCGCAGTCTCAGTTGCTCTTGAGTTTCTTGGCGCTGACGAGGTCGCGCGCCGCGAGGTCGAGGATCTTGTTTGCCGCCCCACGCGCGGCCTCGGCATTGCGCATGCGCAGCGCCTCGACCACCTCGCGGTGCGCCGCCACGGCCTCCATGCGCCGGTCGAGCGAAATCACCGCCGTCGCCTCCAGCGAGAATTTCAGCCCGGTGTCGATGAGATTGCCGATCTGGCGAAAGATCGGATTGTGGCTCGCGGCATAGACGATCTGGTGGAAAGCGATGTCGCTGCGCGAGAAGGCGGCGAGATCTTCGCCGGCGCCGGCCATGCCGCGCCATGCCGCTTCGAGATCGGCGATCTCCTGCAGTGTGGCGCGCGTGGCAGCCAGTTCGGCGACCAGCGGTTCGATGGCCCGGCGCGTTTCAAGAATGGCGTCGAAGAGCTTGTCGTCCAATGCATGCGGCGCGTGCCAGGCCAGCACCTGCGGGTCGATGATGTTCCAGTCGTCCTCGTTGCAGACGATCGTGCCGACGCGTGGCCGCGACAGCACCAGCCCCTTTGCCGCCAACACTTTCAGGGCCTCACGGATGACGGTGCGGCTGACGCCGTATTCGACGCCGAGCTCGTTTTCGGTCGGCAGTGAGGAGCCGGCTGGATAGCGCCCGGAAAAGATGTCCGAGGCTATCGCCTTGGTCACATCGGGCATCACGCGCGGGCGGCGAGTGGTCGGATTTCCCGGGGCCTTCTTCAGAATCTCGGTCACCTCAGCCCTCCTCCAAGGCGGCGAACCCGCTGGTTTCGCACAACCGGTCCGCCCTTAACGGATGCGGATCGATTGCGCCAGCGATCGCTGGTCAGAGCATGTACATTAATTATCATACCAGATCAATTGACGAGTATGATAAAAGCGATTAGAGACTCCGGCATCCGGGCTGAGCGCCCGGTCTATCGCTGGGAGGTAATCATGCGACTTTTGAAGACCGCGCTCGTCGCGGGCGCGCTTGCCGTGCTGTCCGTCACGACCATCGCTGCATATGCTCAGGACACCAAGATCGGCTTCATCGTCAAACAGCCCGAGGAGCCGTGGTTCCAGGACGAATGGAAGTTCGCCGACCAGGCCGCCAAGGAGAAGGGCTTTACCTTGGTCAAGATCGGCGCCGAGGACGGCGAGAAGCTGATGTCGGCGATCGACAATCTCGGCGCGCAGGGCGCGCAGGGCTTCATCGTCTGCACGCCCGACGTGAAACTCGGACCCGGCATCGTCGCCAAGGCCGCCGCCAACAATCTCAAGCTGATGACTGTCGACGACCGTCTGGTCGGCGCCGACGGCAAGGCGCTGGAAGACGTGCCGCATATGGGCATCTCGGCAACCAAGATCGGCGAGGCCGTCGGCCAGGCGATCGTCGACGAGATGAAGGCACGCGGCTGGAAGGCCGACGAGGTCGGCGCCATCCGCGTCTCCTACGACCAACTGCCGACCGCCGTCGACCGCGTCGAAGGCGCTATCTCGGTGCTGAAGGCAAACGGCTTCAAGGCTGAGAACATTTTTGACGCCCCGCAGGCCAAGACCGACACGGAAGCTGCCCTCAATGCGGCGACGGTCGTGCTCAACGCCCATGCCGACATCAAGAAGTGGGTTTCTTTCGGCCTCAACGACGAAGCGGTGCTGGGTGCGGTGCGTGCTTCCGAAAGCGTCGGCATCCCCGCTGATAGCGTGATCGGCGTTGGCATTGGCGGCGCGGACTCGGCGATCAACGAGTTCAAGAAGCCGACGGCCACCGGCTTCGTCGGCACCGTGATCATCTCGCCGAAGCGCCATGGCTACGAGACGGCGCTCAACATGTATGACTGGGTTGCCAACAACAAGGAACCGGAGAAGCTGATCCTGACTTCCGGTGCACTTGCCAAGCGCGACGACTACCAGAAGGTCCGCCAGGGCCTCGGCATCGAATAATCCTCCCTGTACAAACAGGCGGCGGCTCATCCTGCCGCCTGTTTGCCATTCCATAAGAGGATCGCTGCCCGTGTCCTTTCTCGACTTCTCGCACATCACCAAGACCTATCCGGGCGTCAAGGCGCTGTCGGACGTCTCGTTCGGCGTCGACAAGGGCGCCGTGCATGGCCTGATGGGCGAGAACGGCGCCGGCAAATCCACCCTGATCAAGATCCTGTCCGGCGACCAGCATGCCGATGAGGGCGAGATAAGCATCGACGGCAAGGTTCAGGCCTATACCTCGACCCGGGATGCCTTCGACAATGGCGTCATCGTCATTCATCAGGAACTGCAACTCGTTCCTGAACTCACCGTTGCCGAAAATCTCAGCCTCGGTCGTTTCCCCGCCAACGCCGGCATCATCGCCGGCCGCCGGATGCTGGACGACGTCGGCGCCAAGCTGAAATCGGCCGGCATCGACATCGACATGCGCCGCAAGGTCAAGACGCTATCCATCGGCGAACGCCAGATGGTCGAGATCGCCAAGGCGATCATGCTCGACGCACGCGTCATCGCGCTGGACGAACCGACCTCGTCGCTGTCCTCGCGCGAAAGCGAAATCCTGTTTGCCCTGATCGACCGCCTGCGCGGCGAAGGCAAGGTCATCATCTACGTCTCGCACAGGCTCGACGAGGTGTTCCGTCTTTGCGACAGCCTGACGGTGCTGCGCGACGGCAAGCTCGCGGCGCACCACGCTTCGCTGAAAGGCGTCACCCGCGATCAGGTCGTCGCGGAGATGGTCGGCCGCGAGATTTCGGATATCTGGGGTTTTCGCGCACGGAAAACGGGCGATGTCCGCCTGAAGGTCGACGCTCTCAGCGGCCCCAAACTGAAGACGCCGGCCAGTTTCGAGGCGAGGGCAGGCGAGATCGTCGGCTTCTTCGGCCTGATCGGCGCCGGGCGCTCGGAACTAATGCGGCTGGTCTTTGGCGCCGATCCGCGTACGGGTGGCAGCATCACCGTGGACGGCAAGATCGTCCAAGCCACCGATCCACACGGTTCGATCCGGGCCGGCATCGTGCTGTGCTCCGAGGACCGCAAGCATGACGGTATCATCCAGGGCCGCTCGGTCGAGGAGAACATCAACATCTCGTCGCGGCGCCATCACACGCGCTTCGGCATGCTCAACCGCGCCAGCGAGATCGCCACCGCCGAAACCTTCATCAAGAAGCTCAAGGTGCGCACGCCGTCGCGCAAGCAGGACATCATCAACCTCTCCGGCGGCAACCAGCAGAAGGTCATCCTTGGCCGCTGGCTGTCGGAGCAGGGCGTGCGGGTGCTCATCGTCGACGAGCCGACGCGCGGCATCGACGTCGGCGCCAAATCGGAAATCTACGAATTGCTCTACCAGCTTGCGCAGGACGGCATGGCGATCGTCGTCGTCTCGTCCGAACTGCCGGAGGTGATGGGCATCTGCGATCGCATCCTGGTGATGTGCGGTGGCCGCGTCAGCGCTGAACTCACCCGCGACCAGTTCGCCGAAAGGGCGATCCTGGCCGCCGCTCTCCCCGATCAGAAAACCCCCGACGCGATCGCATCCTGAGGACTTTGGCATGACCGACCAGTTGAAAAAAATCCTGCTCGGCGAACAGGGCCTCGTCGTCATCTTCGTCGTCGCTTTCGCGCTGGTGTCGTTGCTGGTGCCGAATTTCCTCACCGACCGCAACATGCTCGGCCTGCTGCAGTCGGTGGTCACCGTCGGCATCGTCGCCTGCACCATGATGTTCTGCCTTGCCGCGCGCGACTTCGACCTGTCGGTCGGCTCGATCGTCGCCTTTGCCGGCATGGTCGCTGTGATGGCGTCGAATTACACCGGCTCGATCCTGCTCGGCCTGCTGGCGGCAATTGCCTGCGGCGGCTTCGTCGGCTTCATCAACGGCGTCGTCATTGCCAAATTCCGCATCAACGCGCTGATCACGACGCTGGCCACCATGCAGATCGTGCGCGGGTTTGCGCTGATCGCCTCCGACGGCCGCGCCGTCGGCATCAACAGCCCGGATTTCTATCAGCTCGCGCTGTCCAAACTGCTCGGCATACCGACGCCGGTCTGGGTGCTCGCCATCCTGTTTTGCATCTTCGGCTTCGTCCTCAACCGCACCGTCTTCGGCAAGAACACGCTGGCCATCGGCGGTAATCCGGAGGCCTCGCGGCTTGCCGGTGTCAATGTCGACCGGACGCGCATCTGGATTTTTGCACTGCAGGGCGTCGTCTGCGGCATTGCCGGCATCCTGCTGGCGTCGCGCATCACCTCGGGCCAGCCCAATGCGGCGGTCGGGCTTGAACTCTCGGTCATCTCGGCCTGCGTGCTCGGCGGCGTCTCGCTTGCCGGCGGCCGTGCCACCATGTCCGGCGTCATCGTCGGCGTGCTGATCATGGGCATCGCCGAAAACGCCATGAACCTGCTCAACATCCCGGCCTTCTACCAGTACATCGTGCGTGGCGTGATCCTGCTGCTGGCCGTGCTGCTCGACAATCTGCGCTCGTCGGCACTGGGTCGGCGTTAAGCTGGAGGGACAAAAATGGCTGAGCGCCTTTCCGGCAAACGCATCTTCCTGACCGGTGCCGCGCAAGGCATCGGGCTGGCCATCGCCGAGGCCTGCCTTGCCGAAGGCGCAAGACTGTTCCTGGTCGACCGCGACGGAGCGTTGCTGGACAAGGCCGTCGCCGGCCTCGCCGCGCCGCACGGCCATGCCGGGCATGCGGCGGCCGACATCAGCGACGGTGCCGCGATTGCGGCTGCCGTCAGCCAAGCGGCTGCCGAGATCGGCCCCATTAACGCGCTGATCAACAATGCCGGGGTCAATGTGTTCTCGACGCCGCTCAAGGCGACCGAGGAAGAGTGGAATCGCAATTTCGACGTCAACGTCAAGGGAGCCTGGAACTGCAGCAAGGCGGTGCTGCCGGGCATGATCGCGAGCGGCGGCGGCGCCATTCTCAACATCGCCTCGACGCACAGCTTCACCATCATCCCGCACACCTTCCCCTATCCTGTCGCCAAGCACGCACTGCTCGGCCTGACCAAATCGCTGGCACTCGAATATGCGGCGCAAGGCGTGCGCGTGAACGCGCTGGCGCCGGGCTATGTCGAGACGCAGAAGGCCACCGACTACTGGAACAGCTTTGCCGATCCGGCCGCAGCACGCGCCAACACCATGGCGCTGCATCCCGGCGGCCGCATCGCCACGGCGCACGAGATCGCGCTTGCCGCGGTGTTCATGATTTCCGACGAGTGCCCGTTCATGAACGCGGCCACGCTCGTCGTCGATGGCGGGCTGAGCCAGCTTCAGCATCCTGCCTGAATTCCGGGAAAACCATGACCAAGAGACGATCGCAGCACTGGTTCGGCGGTTTGGGCAAGGATGCCTTCATCCACCGCAGTTGGATGAAGAACAACGGCTTGCCCGACGACGCCTTCGACGGCCGCCCGGTGATCGGCATCTGCAACACCTTCTCCGAATTCACGCCTTGCCACATCCATTTCCGTAGCCTGATCGAGCACATCAAGGCTGGTGTGCTGGAGGCCGGCGGCTTACCGCTGGAATTCCCGGTCTTCTCCTGCGGCGAATCCAATCTGCGGCCGACGGCGATGCTGTTTCGCAACCTTGCCTCGATGGATGTCGAGGAGGCGATCCGCGGCAACCCGATGGATGGCGTCGTGCTGATGGCCGGCTGCGACAAGACCACGCCGTCGCTGGTCATGGGGGCTGCTTCCTGCGACCTGCCATCGATCGTCATTTCCGGCGGACCGATGCTCAATGGCCGCTTCCAGGGCCGTGAGATCGGCTCCGGCACCGATGTGTGGAAGTTTTCGGAAGACGTTCGCGCCGGCGTGATGAGCGAGCAGGATTTCGCCAATGCCGAGAGCGCCATGTCACGCTCGCCGGGCCACTGCATGACCATGGGCACAGCCTCGACCATGGCTTCCATGGTCGAGGCGCTCGGCCTGGCGCTGCCGGGCAACGCCGCCTATCCGGCGGTCGACGCGCGCCGCAGCCGCATCGCCCGCATGACAGGACGGCGCATCGTCGAGATGGTCAATGAGGATCTGCGCCCGTCGGCTATCCTCACCAGACAAGCCTTCGCCAACGCGATCCGCGTCAATGGCGCGATCGGCGGCTCGACCAACGCGGTCGTGCATCTGCTGGCGATTGCCGGCCGCGTCGGCACCGATCTGACGCTGGACGATTGGGACAGATATGGCCGCGATGTGCCGACTATCCTCGACCTGATGCCGTCAGGCCGCTTCCTGATGGAGGATTTCTGCTACGCCGGCGGCATTCCGGCTGTCATGAAGGAGATAGCCGATCTGCTCGATCTCGACGCGCTGACCGTCACCGGCAAGACCGTGCGCGACAACATCGCGGATGCCCAAAACTACAATCCCGAGGTGATCCGCCCGCGCGACAAGGCGCTCACTCCCAATGGCGGTATCGCGGTGCTGCGTGGCAATCTGGCGCCCGACGGCGCCATCATCAAGCCGTCAGCCGCGTCGCCAGCTCTGATGAAGCACCGCGGCCGCGCCGTCGTCTTCGAGGACATCGACGACTACAAGGCGCGCGTCGACGATCCCGCGCTCGACGTCGACGAGGCGTCGATCATGGTGCTGAAGAATTGCGGCCCGAAAGGCTATCCGGGGATGGCCGAGGTGGGCAACATGGCGCTGCCCCGGAAGCTGCTGAAGCAGGGTGTCCGCGACATGATCCGCATCTCCGATGCCCGCATGTCCGGCACTGCCTTCGGCACCGTCGTTCTGCATGCCGCACCCGAAGCCGCTATCGGCGGCCCG
The DNA here is from genome assembly GCF_003997935.1 of Mesorhizobium sp. M7A.F.Ca.US.006.01.1.1. GTDB lineage: Bacteria > Pseudomonadota > Alphaproteobacteria > Rhizobiales > Rhizobiaceae > Mesorhizobium. Next base: position 6,621 of record NZ_RZQL01000079.1, on the reverse strand, counting down.
CTGGCGCTGGTCAGGAGTGGCGACATCATCGAGCTCGATGTCGAGGCGCGGAAGCTGCATCTCGACGTGTCGGAACAGGAGCTGGCGCGGCGTCGTGAATCCTGGCTACCGCCCGTCCCGGCGATGCGCGGCGGTTATCAGGGGCTTTACGTCGACCGTGTCCTGCAGGCGGATCGCGGCGCCGACCTCGACTTTCTCGTCGGAAGCCGTGGCCACGCCATCCCGCGCGAAAGCCATTGAGGTTCGCGTGACAAAATTCAGACCCGATGATTTCCATGGCATTCACGCCATCCTCTACGCGCTCTTTGATGATAACGAACGGCTCGGCCGCGCAGCGATGCGCAGGCAGGTCGAGATCTGCCTGGCCAGCGGCGTGCACGGCATGGCGGCGCTCGGCCTGGCAACGGAAGTCGCCAAGCTGACCGAGGCCGAGCGCCGGACGATCATGGACTGGACGGCGGAGGACACCGCCGGGAAAGTGCCGCTTGCCTTTACCATCTTCGGCGCTTCGGTGGCCGAGCAGGTGGCACAGCTTCGCCATGCTGAAAGCGTCGGAGCGGATTGGGTGATCCTGCAGCCGCCGCCGGTCGGGTCCTATGGTGCGCCGGAATACATCAAGTTCTTCGGCCGCGTCGTCGAGGCGACCGACCTGCCGGTGGCGATCCAGAACGCGCCGGCGTTTTTCGGGCGCGGCCTGTCATCGGACGAAATCCGCGAACTCGTCACGCTTCATCCCAACATCAGGCTGATCAAGGGCGAAGGCCCGGTCACCGACATTGCCGGATTGATCGACCGGACCGAAGGCAGGATACCGGTTTTCAACGGACGCGGCGGCCTGGAACTGATCGACAATTTCCGCATCGGTTGCCGTGGCATGATCCTGGCGCCGGATTGCATCAATCTTGCCGTTCGCGCCTACAATGCGTTCCGGGGCAGAGACGAAGCAACGGCCGAGATCGAGTATGCAAGAATGCTGCCGGCAGCGGTCTTCGTCATGCAAGGCATCGAAAACCTGATCTGCTATGGCAAGCGGCTGTTCGGCGCCCGCGCCGGCATCCGGGTACACGATCGGGCTCCGGCGATGCGGCCAAGCGAGCCTGGCCTTGCGATGGTGGAGCGCTTTGCGGCTGGTCTCGGTCCGTTGCCTGGCTGAACGGCAACTGCCTTTCAATAGGTCGTCCGCCCACCCGACAGGTCGAACGTGGAGGCGGTTGTAAAACTGTTCTCCTTGGAGACGAGCCAGGCGACCATCGCCGCGGCTTCGTCGACCTCCAGCAGGCGGCCGCGCGGAATGCGCGAGCGCATATATTCGATGTGCTCCGGCGTCAGCTGTTCGAGGATGCGCGTCTGTGCCGTGGCCGGCGAGATGCAGTTCACGGCGATGTCGTACTGCGCCAGTTCCTTGCCGAGCGACTTGGTCAAGCCGATGACCGCCGCCTTCGAGGCTGAATAGGCAGAGGCGTTGGGGTTACCCTCCTTGCCGGCGACCGAAGCGATGTTGACGATCCGTCCGTAATTGTGCTGCTTCATTCCGGGAACCACGGCGCGATTGACGTAGAACGTACCGTTTATGTTGACGTCGATGACCTTCTTCCACGTCTCGATGTCGTAGACGTCGAGCGGGGCGGCGGGGCCGGCAATTCCGGCGGAATTGACCAGAATGGTAATCTTGCCGGCCAGCTCTTCGGTCCTGGCGCGCGCCGCGTCCACCGACGCCCAATCGGCGACATCCACGATCTCTGTCGTGGCGGCGTTGCCGAGTTCCTTCTTGGCGGTTTCGAGGCGGGCCTCATCGAGATCCCACAAGGTCACCGTCGCGCCGGAGGCGACGAAACGTCTGGCCATCGCAAAGCCGAGGCCTTGGGCGCCGCCGGTGACCACAGCGTGCTGGCCGTCAAGATCGATCCTGTTCATGTCGAGCGGTTCTTTCCGTTTGAGCTACTTCCGGGATAAAGGCCGGCCTGTGCAGGCGGGCGATATAGCTACATGGTCGCGCCAAGGCTCCATGGCACGAACTCGTTGTCGCCATAGCCGAGCGCTTCCGACCTGGTGCGCCCGCCGGAAGCGACGCGCAGGATCTCGGCGAAGATCTCCTCGCCCTTTTCGGCCAACGAGACACCATCCAGTATGTCTCCGCAATTGATGTCCATGTCCTCGCGCATCTGCTCGAAGATGAAGCTGTTGGAGGCAAGCTTGATCGAGGGCGTCGGCTTGCAGCCGAAGGCCGAACCACGGCCGGTGGTGAAGCACAATATGTTGGCGCCGCCGGCGACTTGCCCGGTGGCCGAGACCGGATCGTAGCCAGGCGTATCCATGAAGACGAGGCCGCGCTCGGTGATCGGCTCGGCATATTCCAGCACAGCGCGCAGATTGGTGGTCCCGCCCTTGGCGGAAGCGCCGAGCGATTTCTCCAGGATGGTCGTCAGCCCACCCAGCTTGTTGCCAGGCGAAGGGTTGTTGTTCATCTCCATGTCGTGCCTGGCGGTATAATCCTCCCACCAGCGGATGCGCTCGATCAGCTTTTCGCCCACCGCGCGGCTCTCGGCGCGCAAGGCGAGGAGATGTTCGGCGCCGTAGATCTCGGGCGTCTCCGAGAGCACGGCCGTGCCGCCTTGCGCGACAAGCAGGTCCACCGCGGCACCAAGCGCCGGATTGGCGCTGATGCCGGAGTAACCGTCCGATCCGCCGCATTGCAGCGCAAGCACCAGTTCGGAGGCTGGTTGCGGCGTCCTTTCGGCGGCGTTGACCGTAGGCAGCATGTCGACGATCGCCTTGACGCCAGCCTCGACCGTCTTTCGCGTGCCGCCGGTTTCCTGGACGGTCATCGTGCGGAAAATCGTGCTCTCCTCGATGTTGTACGACTGCATCCAGCGCGGGATCTGGAACGCTTCGCAGCCGAGTCCGACCATCAGCACGCCGCCGACATTGGGGTTCGTGGCAAAGCCCCATTGCGTCCGTTTCAACAGGTCGTAAGCGGGACCCTTGGTGTCGATGCCGCAGCCAGTGCCGTGGACGAGTGCGATGATGCCGTCGACATTGGGATAGTCGCGCAGGATGCCAGACCGGTTGACCTCGTCGACGATGAACCGGGCGACGCTGGCAGAGCAGTTCACCGAGGTCAGGACGGCAATGAAGTTGCGCGTGCCCACCTTGCCGCTCGGCCGGCGGTAACCCATGAAAGTAGCGCGCTCGGCCTCGGCAACGATCTCGGTTTGCCTGGTATTCGTGCCGAAGACGTAGTCGCGTTCGAAATTTCGCAGATACACATTGTGCTCGTGAACCCAGTCGCCGGCGACAATGGGTTCCCGAGCAAAACCGATGGTCTGGCCGTATTTCACGATCGGCTCGTCCGAGCCAATGTCGCGCAAGGCCATTTTGTGCCCGCGCGGTATGCGTGCCCTGGCCGCCACGTCCCCGGCTTTTTCGCCGATCTTCAACGGATCGACCGCCAGAAGAATGTTGTCGGCCCCCGAAAGCTTGATGAACCGCGCCATGACCCAAACTCTGAAAAAGTTCTCCGCGACAGGAGGTCGAGAGACAAGGAATGATTTGGAATACTAATATAATAGAATGTCAGAGGTCAAGGCCGGAGGTCGTCCACCGCTGTGGGGCATATCCAGGAGAGAAAGCGACTGCCAGACAACGGCTCCGGTCAATCGAGATGGAAGACCTCTTCCATGGCCGCCCACCATTCGCCGTCGGCGCGCGTCGGTAGCGGCGTCTGCATGGGGTCGCACAGTTCCCACCATTTGCGCATGGCCGGCGACTCGCTCATCCGCGCCGCATCCCTGGCGAAGTCGGTGCCGTGATACTCCCAGCAGGCGAACAGAAGGTTCTCCGGTTCGCGCAGGAAGATCGAATAGTTGCGGATGTTGGCGCGGCTGATGACGTCGAGCACCTCGGGCCAGACGGCGGCGTGGACGCGCTTGTAGTCCGCGATCGCCTCGGCTTTCACGCCAATACAAAGTCCCATTCTTTGCATGCTGGTTGCTCGCGGAGCTTCAGCCGAGAAGGTCGGCGGCGACTTCGAGCGTGTTGCGGAACGACGTCTCGAGATGATGTTCCATGGCCTGTGCCGCACCCTCGGCGTCGTGGCGCTTCAGCGCGTTGAAAATGGCCTCGTGCTGCTCGATCGTCTGTTCGCCATAACCCGGTCTTGGGATAGCGAGATAGCGCCCGCGATCCATCTGTGCCTTCGAGATGTCGACGGCTCTCCAGATCATCGGCAGGCCGCAGATCTCGGCTATGGTGCGGTGGAAGACGTCGTCGAGTTGTATCGCGGTGGCGTATCTGCCGCGGGATATGGCAAGCCGGTGCGCTGCCATGTTGTCTTCCAGCAATTCGCTGGCTGCCGCTGTGAACTTGGCGGCCGCGCGTCGGGCGCTTTCCATCTCCAGTGCCCGCCGGATGACATAGGCTTCTTCCAGGTCGGCCCGGCTGATCGGAGCAACATAGGTGCCGGTCTGCGCCAGGATCTTGACCAGGCCCTCGTCGCTGATGCGCTTGACCGCTTCGCGAACGGGGGTGCGAGACACCCCCAGGGCCTCCGCGATGGCGACCTCGTTGATGACCTCTCCCGGCTTCAGCTGCCCGACGACGATCAGGTTGCGGATCTTGTGGTAGATCTGATCGCGGAGCGGAAGAGCCCGATTGAGCGTCGAAGGATCCAGGTCCATTGCAAATCCATGTCTTCGTTCACCAGAAATGGCCAGATAATACTAGAATGTCAATTGGAACGCATCCAATGCAAGCGTCGGGGGTCGGTGACGCACGATGTCCATAACGACCGCCGGAATCCAGCTTGCCAGAACTGTTATATTAGTGCAATAGTGAGTATGAACGATGGAAAATTCAATCCGGGACTGAGGCCCGGGTCCCGACAGCGCAGCCCATTCAAGCTTGTTCGAAGAAGCCCGAACTGCGTTTGCATCGCTGTTATACTAACATATCGAAGGCCGATGTCGCGCACCGGCCGCCGCCAGGAGGAACCTAGCCAGATATGACCGTCGCCGCCGATTGCGCCTTGGATATGCGAGGCATCAGCAAGAATTTTCCAGGCGTGAAGGCTCTGTCCAACGTCAATTTTGCCGTAAAATTCGGCACCGTTCATGCGGTCGTGGGTGAGAACGGCGCCGGCAAATCGACGCTCATGAAGGTTCTCAACGGATCCTACGCGCCGACCAGCGGCACGATCAAAGTCGGCGGCGCCGAGGTGCGCATGCGCCGGCCCGCCGATGCCCAGGCGCTCGGCATTCGCATGGTGCACCAGGAGATCAATCTGGTCCCCGACCTGACCGTCGCCGAGAACGTCTATCTCGGCCGCATGCCCGGCAAATGGACCTTTCTGCGCAAGGGCGAGATGGTCAGGGCCGCCGCTGCCGTCCTCGACGAGCTCGGAGCGGCCATCAACCCGCGTGAACGGCTCGGCAACCTTTCTATCAGCCAGCAGCAGCTCGTCGAGATCGCCAAGGCCTATGCGGCGCAGCCGAGGATCATCGTGCTGGACGAGCCGACATCCAGCCTCAGCGAGCATGAGACGGCGGCGCTGTTCCGGATCCTGCGCAAGATGCGCGATGACGGCATCGCCATCGTCTACATCAGCCACCGGCTGAAGGAGGTGCTCGAAATCGCCGACGAGGTGACGGTGCTGCGCGATGGCTCAATGATCGAGACGCGTCCGATCGAGGGCATAAATGCCGCCCATATGATCAGGCTGATGGTCGGTCGCGAAGTCAGCAATGTCTTCCCGAAAAGTCCGGCCGCGATCGGCAAGTCCGTGTTGCGCGTGGAGCATATCAGCGACGGAAAGCGCTTCCGCGATGTCAGCTTCGATGTACGCGCCGGCGAGATACTGGGCCTGACCGGACTGGTGGGCGCTGGCCGCACCGAGGTTGCTCGCGCAATCTTCGGCCTGTCGCGGCTTGTCGAGGGCACGGTCAGCGTCAACGGATGCGGGGTCTCGATCAACTCGCCATCCCAGGCGGTCAGGGCAGGCATTGCCTATGTTCCGGAAGATCGCAAGGGCGATGGCGTCGTGCCTGGAATGTCGATCCGGGAAAACATCAGCCTGCCCATCCTGCGCCGCCTGAGCCGCTTCGGTCGCATCAGCCGCAGCGCCGATCGCGCGCTTGCCGGGGATTCAGTGAAGCAGTTTTCGATTTCACCGCCCGACGGCGAACGGCGCATCAGCCTTCTGTCGGGCGGCAACCAGCAGAAGGCGGTCATCGCCAAATGGCTTGCCGCCAAACCTTCGGCCTTGATCCTCGATGAGCCGACGCGGGGCGTCGACGTCGGCGCCAAGGCCGAGATCCACCACATCATCGGCCAACTCGTCGCCGGCGGCATGGCGGTCGTGATGATCTCGTCGGAGCTGCCCGAAATACTCGGCGTCTGCGACCGCGTCGTGGTGATGCGCGATGGCTATGCCTCCGAGCCTCTCTTGCGCAGCGAATTGAGCGAGGAGCGCATCATGGCGCTGGCGACGGGGGAGGAGATGGCTTGACCGAAGCGGCCATGGAGATCGGTGGCGTGAACCGCAACGACCGCTTTACGCGTGGCAGCAGGCTTGTCGATGTCCTGTCTAAGGCGGGGCTCGCCTTCGCCATCCTCGCCGTGATGCTC
>NZ_RZQL01000078.1 GCF_003997935.1 Mesorhizobium sp. M7A.F.Ca.US.006.01.1.1 | reverse complement strand
ATTCCGACCGCAAACGCAAACGCCGATGCGCTGCTCGACCGCGCCGCCGGTGTGGAACCCGGAATGACAGTTCGGCAGGGCTTTCGGCTGTGGTCGGCTTCGCTGCTCGGCAAAGCGATGGGCATGTCCACGTCGATCGCGACGTTTCGCGACACGAACGACACGAAGGATCGGATTGTCGCAACGGTCGACGCGAGCGGCAACAGGTCATCGGTAACCCTGGACCCAAGCTAAATGTTCGGCGATCGGTATTTCGGCGCCCGATATTTCGGCAATCGGTATTTCGGGCCAGGCGGCAACGCGCTTCCCGTCATCATCGACGACGGACACGACGGAAAGCCGAGTTCCGAAGCTTGGGAAGAGCATCGCCAGAAGGCGGAACGGCTCCGCGAAACGCTCGCGAAGGCCAGGCGGAAGGCAAACGGCGAAGTCGAGCCGGAGACCCCGGAGCAAGAGCCGAAGTCGCCTTTTGATGAGCCGGTGCTGGCACCAAAAGACTATGCCGCCCTCGTCGCCGCTTTGGTCGCGAATTCGATGCCTCGGCCAGTCGCCGGGGCCGACGACGAAGACGAGATGTTGGCAATCCTGCTGTTGGCGGCATGAGGTAAACCATGCGAGCCGGTCTCTACTTCACGATAAAATAGACCGGGATGAGGTTCGCGAACGCCGCGAGCCCTGTCAGAAACAAGTTAGTTGCCATAGCCCACGCCCCGCGTTGGCCTGACCCATTGCACACGAAACCCTGCATGCACAAGGAAATGCTTAAATGACTTTTGCATGGTTCGATGTCGGGGGTGGGCGGAAAGTCTTCCGCAAGGTTGAGACTGCCAAGCCGAAGCGTTCGGCGCTACCGGCACCGATGATCAGTTCGGACACCATGTCCGAAGTTCAGTCGATGCACGACGGGAAATTCTACACGTCGAAATCGGCTCTGCGCGCCACCTATCGCGCCGCTGGGTTGGAGGAAGTCGGGAACGATCCGGCAAGGCTTCGCCCGCGCAAGCGTCCGAAGATCGATCGCCAGGCGATCAGAACCACCATCGAGAAGGCCACGGCTCGAGTTAACCGCGGCGAGCGTTCCACCCCTTAGCAATCCCTCAGACGGAGCAATCCACATGGATGACTTGAACGGAGGCGCCTCGGCGCCCGCCGATACCTCTGCCGTTGCCGCCGATGACCTGTCGACGACGCCGAATCCAATCAGCACCGATCCCAAGACGGTCGAGGCAAAGCCCGAGCCGGAGGCGAAGAAGCCGCCGACTGCGCCCGAAGCCCTGAAGGCAGCGGCCGACAAGGTCGCCGAAAAGGAGAAGGCCGCCGAGACCGATCCCAATAAGAAAACCGCGCCGGTCCAGAGCCAGCCCAAGCCGGGCGAGAAGCCCGCTGACAAGGCAGTGGCCGACAAGACGCTTCCCGATCCCAAGCCGGCCAAGGACGCGACACAGCAGCCCGCCAAGCCGGCAGAGACCGTAAAGGCAGAGCCGGGCAAGCCCGCTGCCCAAGGCCACCACGAAGCACCGGCACGCTTCAAGAGCGATGCCGCAGCGATGGCGGAATGGGAGAAGGCACCGGAGCCGGTCAAGGCTGCGGTTCACCGGTCGTTCCGCGAATTGGAAGCCGGCATCGAAAAGCATCGCGTGTCGGCCGAGGAGTTCGAAAAGGTCCGCGACTTCGACGAACTGGCAAAGCGCAACAATACTTCGCTGCGCGATGCAATGACCCGCTACACCAATCTGGAGCGGACCCTGATTTCCGATCCGATCAAAGGCATTCAGCAAGTTTGCGACTATGCGGGAATCTCGCTTCGCCAATTGGCCGCCCATGTCACTGGGCAAAAGCCCGATGAGGTCCAAGGGCAGAACGACGCCACGATCCGCGAGCTTCGCCAGCAGGTCGCCAGGCTTGAACAGAGCATTGGCGGCGTCACCACGTCGATGCAGAACCAGCACGTCGCAACCATTGAGGCCCAGGTCGACAAGTTCAAAGCCGATCATCCTCGGTTCGACGATCTGGCGGAAGACATCGCGTTCTTCCTCAAATCGGGCAAGACGACCGATCTGGCCGAGGCTTACGCCCTTGCGGAGCGGCTCAACCCGGACCCGGCAGGCTCGACCACCACAGTTTCAGCAGCGCCTCAGACGCGCACCGCTCCAGACCCCCAGGCTCAGACCCTGAAGGGCCAGAAATCCGTATCGGGCGCGCCCTCGGCTGGCTCAGACCCAGCGACGAAGCGAGCTTCAACCTCAATCAAGGATTCGCTCCGGCGGGCTGTAGCTCAGGCCGGATGATCCGAACATAGGAGGGCCACATGGCTCTTACTTCCGTAGAAAAGAACCAGGAGATTTTGTCCCTGGCGCTTGAGGATCGGTCCTCGAGCTATCAGGACTTGGTCTCCAATTCCAACGCCTTGCTGAACGTGCTCAAGCGCAAGGGCAAGTTCAAGGAGTATTCCGGTCCAAAAATCCGCGAACGGCTCCTCTATGCCAAGACCGGGTCGGCGGTCTGGTACAACGGCTTCGACTTCCTGAACCCGGTCCCGGCCGAACTGTTCAACGACGCCGAATACACCCCGAAAATGGTGGCCGTCGCCGTCACTCTCGCCAATGAGGACATCCTCAACAACGAGGGCGAAAACCAGCTCATGGATATTCTGGAGTCGCATATCGCGGCTGCGGAAGGCGAACTTGAAGACGAGTTCGACATCTCGCTGCACGGCAACGGCACCCGCTTCGGCGGCAAGGAACTGGGCGGCATGCAGCTGGCCGTTCCGACCGTGGTCAACTCCGGCACCTATGCCGGCATTGATCGCGGGCTTAACCCGATCTGGCGCACTTCGGTGTTCGATGCGAATTCTTCGTTCCCGGCAATCGGAACGCAGGTCACCGCGACCACCATCCGCCCGATGCTCAACTCGATCATGACGCAGCGGTCGCGCGGTACCAAGGCCGCCGACCTTCTGCTGATGTCGCCGGAGCATTACGCGGCCTATGACGCGGCCACCGTGGCAATCCAGCGCGTCAACGATACCTCCAGCCTGGGCAAGCTCGGCTTCACGTCGCTGAAGTATTTCGGCGCCGGTCGCTCGGCTGAAATCGTTCAGGAAGGCGGCATCGGTTCCAACATGCCGTCGAACACCACGTACGGCCTGGACACGGACAACCTGTGGGTCCGTTACCACCCGGAACGCAACTTCAATAAGATCGGCAAGACGCTCATGCCGATCAATCAGGACGCGAATGTCCAGTACATCGGCTTCATGGGCGAACTGACGATGACCAATCCGCTGTTCCAGTGGAAGCTCATCGACAGCAACCCGGCCGCGTAAGGAGGACAGAAAATGGCTTACGTTCCTCACACTCCGAACCTCGGCTTCCCGCCGATCGCTGCAACGCTTCCGGCCTCCAATGCGGCCGGTCGCTCGACGCCCGGCCCTTGGCTCGGCGACATCATCCGGGCACAGGATCCGGTCTATGGCGTCGGCGAGTTCATCTATCTGAAGGGCGTGGCAAGCACGCTCGTCGGAAGCTGGGCACTCATCAACCCTGACGACTGGTCGACGACGCTGCTTGCTTCTGGTGCGTCCCAGATCGGTGCCGTCTGTGTCGCCATGTCCGCGAATGTTGCCAACCAGTACGGTTGGTATCAGATCACGGGCAAGGCGCTCGGCCTGGCACTGGCGGCTTTTGCCGACAACGGCCTGGTCTACGCGACCGCTACTCCGGGTCAGGTCGATGACGCTGTCATTGCCGGCGCCCGGGTCAAGAACGCCCTCGGCGCTTCCACCATCGTCGGCGCTGGTCTCGCAGAATTCGAGATCAACCGTCCGTTCATGGACAACGCTGCGGCCGCGTAACCAGGCACAGCAGCACGATACTGAAACGGGGGCTTCGGCTCCCGTTTTTCTTTGCACCCTCTCAGACAGGAGTTTCCGCCGATGAGCGCGAACCAGAACACCGTCAACATCACATTCCGCAACCACGTAATCCCGGACGAAAATGCCAGCCGCAAGGCAGGCCGGCCGATCTTCCACGACATGGAAGTCTGCGACCTTTCGTTCCCGGCGAACCGGCAGACGAAGGCGACCTATCCGGCGCACGATGCCGAGCCGAACGCCACCCGCGAGAGCATTGCGGCAGGCGGCAGTGTCGTCACCTATGCGCAGCTCTACAACAAGCAGTATCTGGCCTTCAAAGATGGCAATGCGCAGCCGCTGTCGGGCACGCCGCTTTCCGAAGCGCCGTTCCTGAAGGAAGGCAAGCGCCGCGAACTGAAGGCCCTTGGCGTCCATACGGTCGAGCAACTGGCATCGCTCGATGGCACCCCGCTGAAGCAACTCGGCATGGGCGGCCGCGAACTGAAGAACCAGGCGCAGGCCTATCTCGACAATGCGGCCGGCAGCGCCGACATCACCAACCTTGCAGCCGAAGTCGTGGCACTTCGCCAGCAGTTGGCCGAGGAACGCCGGCTTCGCGAAGAGTTCATGGAGAACGGCAAGCCCGTGAAGGGTGCTGTCGCCCCTGCCGATGAACCCGAACAGAAGGACGACGAGCAGCCCAGCCAGGACGAAGAGGAGGAGCAGGACCACGGTATCCCGCCGACGGTGGAAGAAATCGAGGCGATGGATGACGAGGCCCTGAAGGTCTACATCGCCAAGGAAACCGGCAGTCGTCCGCGCGGCAATCCGAACCACGACACCTTGGTCGCAGCGGCCAAGGAACTGGCGATGGTGGACTGATCCATCATGGCGATCCTCGACGTCATTCAGGATGCTTGCACGGTCATTGGGTTGACCGTGCCGACATCCGTCTTTTCTCAGAGCGACCGCGAATTGGTCGAACTGAAATCGCTCGCCAACGAGATGGCGCAGAGGATCGCTTTCGACGGCCGGGACTGGACCAAGTTGAAGGTGCTCGGCACTCTGACCGGCGACGGCACAGCCCAAAGCTTCGATCTTCCCGGCGACTACAAGCGGATGCTGAAAAAGGCCGCGCTATGGCCGTCCGCAAGCCCTTACGCGCCGTTCACGCATTACCCCGACAGTGACCAGTGGCTTGGCATCACGGTGCAGAATTTCCAGAACCTTGTCGGCGCCTGGACGATGATCGGCGAGCAAGTGTTGATCAAGCCGGCGATACCCAGCCTGGCCACCGTGCAATTCTACTATCTCACGAACAAGATCATCAAGGACAAGGACGGGGACGCGAAGGTCTCTTTCACCGCCGACGATGACGTTTTCCGCCTTGATGAACGCGTGCTGAAGCTCGGCATGATCTGGCAGTGGAAGGCCAACAAGGGCCGCGCCTATGCCGAAGACATGGCGACCTATGAGGATGCGCTGGCGGTCTCTGCCGGCGCTGACAAGGGCTCCAACATCCTCGCTGTCGGTCGCCGCCGCTCGTCGATCGATGCCAATATTGCCTATCCTGGGGTGATCGTCCCATGAGGGCGGGTTTCCGGCGCGTGCCGGTCGCGGCTGGTGCACAGCAGCACCACAGCACGACGACGTTCCCGGCGCCGATCCGGGGCAAGATTTCGAATGAGAACCTTGCGGCAGCCAAGCCGCAGGGTGCCAAGGTGCTTGAAAACTGGTTCGTCACCAGCACCGGCATCCGGTTGCGTGGCGGCAGCAAGAAACAGGCGACGATCGGCACAATTCCGGTTGTCAGCATGCTGACCTATGACGCGTCGGCCGGGAAATTCATGTTTGCTTGCGACGGCTCGAAAATCTTCGATGTCACCGCGCCCGCAAGCCCGACCATTCCGCCTGCACCGGTCCAGACCGGCCTCACCAGCGGCTATTTTTCCTATGTCCAGTACGAGACGGCTGGTGGGGACTATCTCTCCGCCGTCAACGGCACCGACAGCATGCGGCAATTCGACGGCACGACATGGACCACGGTGGCCAATCTGGGCGCTGGTATCCTCACCAATAAGCTGTCGTTCGTCTGGACGTACCGAAATCGGGAATTCTTCGTCCAGAAGGGAACGATGGTCGCTTGGTATCTGCCCGTCGACACCATCGCCGGCACCGCGGCTGATTTCTCCCTTGCCGGCGTTTTCCAGAAAGGTGGCTCGCTTCTGTTCGGTGGCACCTGGTCGCTCGATGCCGGCGACGGTGTCGACGACAAATGCGTCTTCTTCTCGGATCGCGGCGAGGTCGCAGTGTACGAGGGATCAGACCCAGGCGACCCGAATAGCTGGTCGCTCGTCGGTCGCTATGACATGTCGCCGCCACGCGGGCCGCGCGCCACGATGCAGGCCGGTGGCGAACTGCTCATTGCCATGGACGACGGGATCATTCCGATATCGCAGGCGATCCAGAAGGACCGCGCTGCTCTGGCGCTGATCAGCGTATCGCGCAACATCGAACCGGATTGGCGGGCTGAAGCGGCTTCGCGCACGCAACTGCCGTGGGAATTTCTGAAATGGCCGTTGTTCAACATGGGCATTGTCTCGCTGCCGGCTGACAGCGGCCAGGACAAGAAATGCTTCGTGGTCAACCTCCAGACCGGCGCATGGTCCGACTATACCGGCTGGGATACGCGATGCCTGGCCCTGCACGACGGCCGCGCCTATTTCGGCACGTCGGACGGCAAGATCATGCAGTGCGAGGTCAGCGGCAATGATGACGGCATGCCGTACACCGCCACGGCCGTCGGCCTGTTCGACCACCTGAAGGCACCGGCCCGAGACAAGATCATCCACATGGCGCGGACGGTTTTCCTGGCCAGTCGCAAATTCCTCGCCAAGTTGTCCGTCTCGACGAACTATCAGGTGTCGTTGCCCTCGCCTCCGGCATCCGTCGCCGACGATGTCACCCTCGATGAGTGGGACACGGGCCTTTGGGATGTCGCGCTATGGGATGCCGGCACCACCAAGACCGTTTCGACAAAGTGGACTTCCGTCGGGCAATCCGGCTTTTCCATTGCCTGGCAGCTTCAGGTCACGTGCGGCGTGACGCCGACGCCCGACGCCGAACTGGTGGCGATCGACATGACCTATGAAGTCGGGGATGTCGTCGTTTGAAGCTGCTTTTCGGGCATGACGAGGCGGTGGCGCAATTCGTCGTCGACCTTACGCCAGGCTGTGAAGCCGGATTCGGGAAGTGCAAGGCGATCGGCGTTCTCGATGATGGTGACAAGCTGGTTGCCGGCATTGTGTTTCATGACTGGCAACCGGGACCGGGCCTGATCCAGATTTCGAGCGCGTCAACCACGGCGCGATGGCTGGCGGCGAACGTCCGCCACATCATGTTTTCCTATCCGTTCGACCAGATCGGTTGCCAGATGGTCGTTCTTCAGGTGTCGGCCAAGAACGAGCGCATGGTGCGGATCGCGAAGGCCTTCGGTTTCACTCCTTACCTCATCAAACGCATGCGCGGCCGGGACGAAGACGGGTTCGTTTTCACCCTGACCGAAGAAGACTGGCGAAACTCTAAATTCACGAGGAAGTACAATGGGCAAAGCCTCAGCGCCTGAGCCGCCAGATCCCAAGGAAACGTCTGCCGCCTCGACCGGCACGAACATTTCAACCGCGCTGGCGAATTCGTACCTCAATAACGCCAATCAGGTTACGCCTGACGGCACCATCACTTATACGAACGATGGCTTCACGACGATCAAGGACCCCTATACGGGGCAGAGTTATCAGATCCCGAACCGCACAGCGACAACAACGCTGTCGCCGGCTCAGCAGGCGATCAAGGACCAGACGGATAAGGCGCAGCTCAACCTGGGCACGCTTGCCAACAATCAAAGCGGCTTCCTGAACGACTATATGGCGAAGCCATTTGATGGCAGCAACGACGCGACGGAATCGCGCTTGGTCCAGCTTGGCCGCGAACGGCTCGATCCGATCATGGCGCAGCAGCGAGACGCACTTTCCACGAGACTTTCCAACCAGGGCATCAAGCCGGGCAGCGCTGCTTATGATCGCGCCATGACCCAGCAGGGCCAGACCGACAACGATGCGATCAATCAGTTGATCCTGACAGGGCATGGCCAAGCCTTCGCTGAAGGCCAGGCAATTCGAAACCAGCCGATCAACGAAATCACGGCGCTGCTCTCGGGCTCGCAGGTCAGTCAGCCCCAAGCGGCCGGTTATACGCCGAGCACGATCCCGACGACAGACAATGCCGGCCTCATCAATGCGAACTATCAGCAGAAGGTCGCAAACGTGAATGCGCAGAACGCGCAAACCGGGAGCCTAATCGGCGGCCTGTTTGGTCTCGGCTCAGCCTTCGCCGGGAACCCGGCGTTTCTTGCTTCGGATCGCCGCGTCAAAACGGACATTTCCAAGGTCGGCGAAACCGACGACGGGCAGAATATCTATTCCTATCGCTACAAGGCAGGCGGCCCGATGCAACTTGGCCTCATGGCCCAGGAGGTCGAGCGCAATACGCCGGATGCCGTTCGTGAGTTCGGCGGCGTCAAGCACGTCGATTACTCCAAAGCGCTGTCGCTGGGGGCCTGACGCATGGTCGGATTTATCTTTGACGCCAACAAGGGCGAAACGCCCGCCAGCCTCGCCAAGCAGAGGCTTGTTGCAGAGGCCCTTATCGCCTCGGCGACCGACAGCGTACCGAAGAACACTGGCGAGGGGCTGGCAGCTCTTGGCAGGGCGCTATCCGGCCGCTGGGCTCTACAGGACGTCATGAAGCGTGAGAATGCCGGGCAGGCGCGAGCGGCCGACAGTTTCGCCGGCTTGGTCAATGCCGGCACCTTCCCGGCTGCACCCTCGGCGACCGGGAGCGATGCTTCAGCGTCAGCCGGCGCCGCCGCCGACTATGGCGGGGATCAGCTCGCTTGGACCGATGCAAAGCCCTATCAGAAGGCGTTGCTCAACACGATTTCCGGACCCGAAAGCGGGGGTCGGTATGAC
Source organism: Mesorhizobium sp. M7A.F.Ca.US.006.01.1.1 (assembly GCF_003997935.1). Taxonomy (GTDB): domain Bacteria; phylum Pseudomonadota; class Alphaproteobacteria; order Rhizobiales; family Rhizobiaceae; genus Mesorhizobium. The sequence goes on along the minus strand of NZ_RZQL01000078.1, from coordinate 18,051 downwards.
GTCATCTATGGAGGCGGCAAGTTCGATGACTTCTCCCGCCATCCCAATCAGGCAGTGCACATCCAAACGGGGCCGAATGCCGGGCGCACGTCGTCAGCCGCGGGCAAATACCAGTTTCTTGGCTCGACCTGGGATGAGCAGGCGAAGGAACTCGGCCTGCCAGACTTCTCCCCGATCAATCAGGACAAGGCCGCATGGAACCTTGCCGCAGAAACCTACAAGGCCAAGACCGGACAGGACATCGATACCGTCCTGCAATCAGGTGATCCGAACGCCATCGCCAAAGTCGGCCAAGTGTTGAGCCCGATCTGGACCAGTCTTCCGGGCGGCATTGAGCAGGGGACGAACACCGATCGTTTCGTCGCCACCTATCAGCGAGCGCTTGGCGCGGGCGCCACGCCGGCCCAGGCCACACAGGTCGCCGCCACAGAGCAGGCACAGCAGCCCGTTCAGGTCGCATCGCTCGATCCCTCCGCCGGTGTCACGGCGGCCACGGCGCGCCCCATGCCGCCCGAGTATGCCAGCAATGGCACGACACAGGCGCAATGGGATGCGATGAACCGTCCCGGCGATGATCTGGCGCCCTCTGGAGCCGCACCAGCGCAGCCCGGCGAGGTAGGCGGCCCTGAAGCCGTAACGCCGGCAGGACAGCGCGTCCTCGGCACCATGATGAACAAAACGCCTCTGTCGGGTGCCGGTGGCGTCGTGCAGGCTCTTAGCGCGGCCAATCAGCCGGCCCCAGCCGCCGCCGCGGCCCCGTCGCCCGTCGTGCAAGCCCTTGCGAGCGCACAGCAGCCCCAACAGGCCGCGCCGGTCTCTCCGGCCGTCCAGAAGGTCGCTCAGGCCATGCAGCCCCAGCAGCAGGCTCAGGCACAGGCAGACGACTTACCGGTCATTGCTGGTGGCAGCGCCGACGCGATCCAGCCGGGACAGGCCGGCCCATCGGTTCAGCAGATCATGCAGGTTGCCGCTGATCCTTGGGCATCGCCCGAGCAAAAGGCTATGGCGAACATGATGCTTCAGCAGCGGATGCAGGAACAGGACCCGTTGCGGCAACTCCAGATCCAGGCCGCGCGCAAGTCATTGGCGGTGCCGCCTAAGCAGTGGCAGAAGCTCGATGATCATACCCTGTTCGACGCCGCCAGCGGCGAGACCAAGCAAATCGGTGCGGGTGGCGGCCCTACCCGTTTCGAAGGAACCGGCCTCGACGCGCAGGCATGGAACATCCTCCAGAGCGCTGATCCCTCATCGAGGGAATATGCAACGGCTTACGCCATCGTCTCGCAGCCCAAGACGCAACTGGTTCAGACCCAGGCGGGCATGATGCCTGTCGAGGTTCCGCCTGTCCTCCCGGCTTGGTTGTCACCTCCCGGTGGTGCTGCGCCCGGTGCACCGCCATCCGCAACGCCGGCTCCAGCAGCGCCGTTGCCGCCCCCCGCTGCACCCGCAGCGCCTGCCCCCCAGCCTGGCGGCGTTCGGTCGGGACAAGCCATCCCCGGCACCGCAAAGCCGCTCAACGAAGCCCAGCAGCGGGATGCGAAGCTCTATAGCGTTGTCGCGCCGGAACTGAAGATTGTTGAGGACAATTTCGGCGCACTTTCCAACCTTGGCGATCAAGCCCTTTCAGCTGTTCCCCATGGGTCGGACTACGGTGCCGACTATCTGAAATCGTCCGAGTATCAGCGTGCGTCGAACTCGCTGAAGACGATCATTGCGTCCTATCTCTACAGCGTGTCCGGTGCCACGGCGGCGCCGGCCGAAGTGGAAAATCAGGCCTCAATTTTGACCCCCAAGCCAGGCGAGGCGAAGGAATCCGTCAACGACAAACTGTCGCGCGTCCGTGCGATGGTCGACGCGATCAAGAGCAGCAGCGCCGGGGCAGCACCAACCGGTGCGGGCGGCGGTGCCGGCACGACGAGCAACGGCCTGAAATGGAGCATTGAACCCTGATGGCAACGCTCAACATCCAAGGCCAGAAGGTCACTGTCGACGACGCGTTTCTGTCCATGACGCCGGATCAGCAGAATGCGGCGGTCGATGAGATTTCTAAGTCTCTTCCAACGTCGGCCGCGGCGGCTCCATCCGGTGGGGCAGCTGAAGCCGACGTAAGGGCCAAGATAGGCATTGCGCGGGCGCAATCGCTTATGGCGGGCGGTAGTCCTCAACCTGGGAGCGGTCACAACGCGCCGACCTTCGTCCCGAACCCGGACATGGGTGCTACCGGAACGTTCCTCACGTCAACCGGCGAAGGCGTTCCGATTGTCGGCCCCTATGTCGACAAGGGTCTGACCGCCGCCGCTGCCGTGATCGGATCTGCATTGACAGGCGATCCCTATTCGCAGGTCAACGACGAAATGACCCGCATGAACGAGGTTAGCCGCGAGGCGCACCCGGTCGCTCGCACCCTCGGCAATGCAACCGGTGCCGCCGCCGGCACTTTGCCCGCCATGATGGCCGCTCCTGAGGCCTTTGGCGTCGGGGTTGCCTCTCTTCCTCTGCGATTTGGGGCAAGCGCACTGTCAGGGGCCGCCATCAATGGCGCGGACGCGGCGGTCCGCTCTGGTGGTGATGCATGGGAAGCGGAAAAGGGCGCGCTCATCGGCGGCGGGCTTGGGTTGGCTGCACCCGTGATCGGCCCTCTGGTCGGTAAAGGGGTCAAGGCTATCGCCGATGGCTGGAACCTTCGAGGCGCTGCGAAGTCCCTTGGCGTCGACAAGGTAACGGCCGCGCTACTCGCAAAGGCATTTGGGCGGGACGGCCTCGACGCTGGCGCGCACGCCGACTTGGCCAAGCTTGGCCCGAGCGGCATGGTTATGGACCTTGGCGAAAACCTCCGCTCCCAGGCGGCCGGCCTCGCTGCTCTGCCAGGCGAGGGGAAGGCCATCGTCAAGGGCGCGATCGACACCCGCGATGCCGGCGCGAATGCGCGCATTCGTGGCACGCTTGACCAAGAGCTTGGCCCAGCTCCGGTGCCATCTCAGATCACCACCGGCATCGAGACGAACCAGCGCGCGCTTTCTCCGGAATATCGGGACGCGCTTCAGAACGCTGGCCCCGTCGATACACTGCCGATCGCGCGCTATCTCGACCAAGACATTCAGAATTTGCGCGGGGAGCCGCAGCGCGTCCTTCAGCGCGTCCGTGCCATGCTCGACCATGCGCCGACGCCGCAAGAAATTGCCCAGGCTCGAGCCCTCGGCCAACCCCCTCCCGGCACGTCGCTGGTTTCAGATGCCGGCGAGTTGCTGAACACCCGTCATGCAATCGACGACATGCTGCAAACGACGCAAGGATCGAACGCCGTCAACGCGTTGACCACTGCTCGCCAAGCCGTCGACGACGAATTGCGCGCGTCCGTCCCCGGCATCAAGGAAGTCGATGCCAAATACTCGGAACTGGCTCGCCAACGCGAATCCGTCCAGCGCGGCCAGACGGTCCTTGCCAGCGGGCGAGAGGCGCCCCGGCCGACAGAGCTTGCCAACGAATTCCAGCAAAGCGCATTGCCCCAAGGCATGCAGATCGGCCCGTCGGCGGTGCCCGTTCGGTTGCGCGAAGGCGCGCGAGCGGAGATTGAGCGCATCGTCGGTACCAAGGCAAATGATCGCGTAGCGCTTCAGCAGATCATCAAGGGCGAAGGCGATTGGAACCGGGACCGGCTTACCACGCTGTTTGGTGCCGACCGCGCCAGTCGCATTTTCGATCTGCTCGACCGCGAACGCGCATTTGCAGAGACCACCAATCAGGTCAGCCGCAATTCCTACACCGCCGCGCGCCAGGCCGCCCAAAAGGAACTGACGGGCGCGGGCGGCGATGGCTTCGGCATTCCCCAGGCTTACATGGCAGGCGGCACAATGGGCGCCGTGAGGGCGGCCGGCTACAAGGGCGTTGGTGCCGTGGTCGACGCTCTAAGCGGTCTGAAAAGCGAGGCATCGCGGGCCGCGCTTGCCCGGACGCTCACCAGCAATGACAGCGCTGTGATTGACGCGTTGCTCAAGGCAAATGCCGGCTCGCGACTGCCTGCTTCACAGATCGATAATGTTGCGCGAGCCCTGTTGCTCAGTTCGGCGCCGCGCCGCTAGTCGTCTCTTGTCAGCCCATATCAGGATCATGAATACGATTGTCATCCCGATCGAGCCGAAGAACAGGCCCGAAACGAAGTCTCTGCTGAAACGATCGAGGACCCAGCCCAGACCCCTATGGATGGCAGCAAGGGCCGCAATGGTAAGAATTGCGGCGATGATTTGAAGGGCGGCTTTCGAGCTCATCAGAGCGACACCCTGATCGCGATGTAGATCAACAGCAAGACACCTGCGACTGCTAGTCGCCTGTCCGCCCTTCGAAGTTGCAGCAGGCTGATTGTGTTCAGCAGGGCGTGGGCGGCGTCCTGGCGGGCGTGAACGATGAGGCGGTCTCGGGTATCTTCGTCGAGGCTATAAACGGTAGGGACACCATCATCGAGGTATCCCAGCTCGCCATGCAGCCCACTGCACGCAACGATCCCGTTGGCCTGCTCGACTGAAGGTTTTCCGACAAGCTCTTTGTGAGCAGCAAGAGCCGCCTTGATGTCCGAGCCTACACTGGTCTGCTTATACATTCGATTTTCTGGCGGTTGCCGGCCCTTCGGGGGCTAACCCGAGCATCACCAAATATATGCCCACTTTCATGGAGAATGCCAATGCCCCGTGACGGCTCTGGAATTATGTCGTGGCCGGCCAACGGCAACGCGGTTCCCAACACGCCCATTGATTCCGGGAAGTACAATGCTTTCCGCGCGGACCTGCTGTCCGACCTGAATGCTGCACGGCCGGTTCCGGCTGGTGGCACGGGTGCGAACACGTCGGTTGGCGGCAACGACAATCTGAACGCACAGAGCGGCAATATCGCTTCGGCGACGGCGACCGATCTTGCGTCATCGACCGGAACGTCTGTCACGATCACCGGCACCGCCGTGATTACGAGCTTCACAGCACTGCCGGCCGGCGCTATCCGCCATCTGACCTTTGCAGCAGCCGCGACCCTCACGCACAACGCTACCAGTCTGATCCTGCCCGGTGCCGCAAACATCGTCACGGCGGCCGGCGATACTGCCTCGGCTCAATCACTGGGTGGTGGCAACTGGCGCATTCGCGGCTATCAGCGCGCTGCCCAGGTTCCGAATTCGTCCTCGTCGACAGAGACGCTTTCAAACAAGAGTCTGGTTGATGCCTCGACCAACATCGTTGACGAGGCCGACGCCACAAAGAAGGTGAAGTTTCAGGTCTCGGGCGTGACGACCGCCACCACACGCACGCTTACCGTGCCCGACGCCGACGGCACTGTGTTGTTGAGCACCAGGCAGCTCTTGGTGTCGGCCTTCCGGAATTTGAAGGTTCAGGTGATCAGCGACACGCAAGTTACAGTCACCGCCGACGCCATCACGGTCGAAGATGCCCTTGGGAATTCGCTTCGACGGCTGACGGTGAATGTCACAGCCGCCATTTCAGCCGCTGGCCTAAATGGCCTCGATACTGGAGCTGAAGCGGCGAACACCTGGTATCACGTTTGGGTCATTTCGGACGGCACCAATACGGCGGCACTGCTTTCTTTGAGTGCCACAGCCCCGACAATACCGGGCGCCTACACCTATAGGACGCGGGTCGGCGCGGTGCGCAACGACGCCGCGGCAAATCTCTGGCGGACGCTCCAGTATGGCCGAAGGGCTCAACTTGTGATCGGCACCAATCCGGTGACGGTGCCGGCCATTGCGAGCGGCAACAGCGGAAGTCCGACGACGCCGACATGGACGGCTGTCGCGATCGGAAGTTTCGTGCCGGCTACTGCCGTCGCCATTCGCGGAACTATGGTCAATGCGCAGAGCGACAACAACCGCGCCATCCTGGCACCGAACAACAGCTATGGAGCCTGGAACTCGGCCAACGGTGCGCCAGTCGGCAACGGCAACAATGGCATCACCGGCTCAACTCTCTACACGAACGAGCAGTTCAACTTGGTGCTGGAAAGCACCAACATTTACTACGCGTCCAGCCAAGGCAGCACCGTGGTGCTGCTGAACGGCTGGGAAGACAATATCTGACGGGAGGGCGGAATGTTCGCTTACAGCAACAACGGATACAGCTTTCGTGCGGTCGATGATGACTATCAAGCTGCTGGCGATGAGGTGCTTTTCGGCGACTATGCCACACCAGTGCAGTTGGCCGAGGCCTTCTCCGAATACGGGAGCGTCGTCGAGAGGGCCAAGGTCCCCAAGTCCACGGTGATGCAGCGTCTGATCGACATCAACAAGATGGATCAGGCCTACTTCATGTTGTCTTCGCAACCGAAGTTCTTCGCCCGCTGGTTTGCCCCGGACCATCCGTCTGTCTTTTGCGATGATCCGGATGCCGTCGCCTTCGTCACGGCCCTTGCCTTAGACCCTGCCGTCATCCTAGCCAGCGAGACCGCAGCCTAAGCCGCCGGTTCAAACCAATTTGTGGTGCTGCCGTCAGGGTGCGTTACCCTGATCCATTCGCCAATGTCAGGTTCTTCACCGTACGGGATCGTTACTGGTCCCCACGTTTCTCCTGCCACAACAGCATTTTCGGCCTGAACCTCGGCACGCTCAACCGCCTTGCCGTCGCGCATCAGCTCGACGGTAAAAGTCTGCATAGGTCGGCTCCTCCCGAGAGCATTCTATCCAATCTCCAAAAGGAAAAGTCATGGCAATTTCCCGTGAAAAGGAATCGCTTGCCCGCGTGCTTGCGCACGAAGGCGGCTATTCGAACAACAAAAAGGACCCAGGCGGCCCAACGATGAAAGGGGTTACCCAGCGGGTCTATGACGCCTATCGCCGGGGCAGAGGTCTGGCGGTCCGATCCGTCAAGAGCCTGACCACCGACGAACTCAACGACATTTATGATCGCCAGTACTGGGATGCCGTCAAAGGCGACCTGCTGCCCGACGGTGTCGACTATGTCGTCTTTGACGGCGGCGTGAACTCCGGCCCTGGCCGCTCGATCATGTGGCTTCAGCAGGCGCTGCGGCCTGTCTACAGCGGGCGTATCGACGGCGTCATGGGCATGGGCACCATCACCGCGCTGAAGGCAATCAACAACAACGACGCCCTGATTGACCGGATCTGCGATGCGCGGATGAACTTCCTTCGCCACCTCGGGACGTTCCCGACTTTTGGCAAGGGCTGGACGGCACGCGTTGCCGAGGTCCGGGCGATCGGTAAGGCCTGGGCGACGGGTGAGACACCGCAAGCGGCCAACTTCGTCGACGGCGGCCAGGCAAAGGCCATTGTCGAGGACGCCAATGCCGCACCGTCGACCGCTCCGGCCGACTTGGCAACAGGCGCGGGCACCGGCGGCCTCGGCCTGTCAGGTTACCTCTATGATCTGCAGAACCAGCTTTCGCCATTGTCCTATACGAGCGAGTGGATCGGCAAGGTGGTTGTGGTCGTGGCGCTCGCAAGCGCGGTGCTCGCGATCGGTGGGCTCGGCTATCGCTGGTACGCCAACCGCAAGGCAAGGCACCTTGCTGAAGCGCTCGGGGCAGTGCCGGCATGAGCGCGCCCATGAAGCCCTTGATCGCGTTCCTGCTGGGCGCTGCGGCCGGCGCGGTAGGGCTCGGCGCGGTGGAAGGCATCATCTTCTTTTGGTGGCTCGGCCAATGAGCTTGCTCATCACCTTCCTTGTCGACCGGCTTGGCGTCTCGCGCCTGGTCGGCGGCGTCATCGGCTGGGCCGTTATCGCCCTGGTCGCTTCGGGCGCGGCGCTCGGGGTCTACGAATTCGTCAAACACAAGGGCGCCGACGAGGTCCGCGCCAAGATCGAAAAGGACAATCAGGATGCGATCCGCAAAGGCATTGATGCCAGCCGGAATTTTGATGACTGCAATTCTGCTGGCGGGTTGTGGGACTTCCGGCGTGAGCGGTGTTCCAGCCCTCCGGGCGGCGATCGGTAGCAGCCTCGCCGGGGCCAAGGGCAAGACCGTCGAGGATCAGAACAAGATTGACCGCACGATGGCGCCGGGATGCGCCGTCAAGCTCTACACGGCGGCCGAGTGCGACCGTCACACCAAGGCCAGCGCTGCGCGCCGGGCCGAACTGAACTAGCGGGCGATCATGGCAACTTCGGCAAACAAGAGCCTGGAAATGATGATCGGCGGGCTCTTGGAGGCCACGCAGAACATGCAGCGCGACATCACTGAGATCCGACGCGATATCAAGGACAGCGATTCCCGTGCCGCCCTAAGCTATGAACAGTCCGAACAGCGCGCCGCCGCCAGCCGGTCAAAGATGTACGCCAAAACCGACGAGCTCGTTGACCGCGTCGCGGCAACTGAAACCGCTGTCAGTAAGCTCAATGACGACATGACGGGCGTGAAGGCAGTGACTGCCGAGGTGACGCGGTGGAAGCTGATGGGGCTCGGCGCCCTGGGCGTGACCGGCATGGCGGCAGCGGCCTTAGCCTCCTTGGTCACCGCATACTGGCACGACATCTGGCGCGTACTGCGGGGCGGGTGACAAAAACAGTTGTTCGCTTATCGCTTGAAGGGCGCGGCGGCCAGCGCTTAACGTACCGGCAACCAGCTTTGACGCGAGGAAGGGATCACTACCGGAACCGGTTCAGTTAAATTGCCCCTTTGGAAGGACGAACCGCTTCGGAAGCGGTCCAAACGTGATTTAGCTGGGTTTTAAATACCTGTGGAATCAGCCGAAGGACGACAAGAAAACCGCCAAATAGCGTTACCCCTTGCGACGCCTTATCCGAATTTCGGTCTGCGGGATGAGAAGTGGCTCGCCTAGCGGCAAATCCTTTTGTTGATCCTTTGAGCGGCCACCTTTGAGTGGCAGTTTGAAAGAAGGCGAAGACCTGATTTCCTCGGGAGTTGGCTTTTTGGGCGGGGCTTTGCGCTGCACGACGCGGGCCTCTTGCGTCGCTCGGACCGCGTTCAATTCTGTCAATATCCCCAGATTGGGGCCCTCTATCAAATCATGGACAGTCACGATCTGGATGCGGGGACGCTCGCCGCCTGGTAGCTCAATGCGACCGCCAAGAGCTGCTTCCGTGCGCATGTCGGCTGTCGGATCATTGAGGCAAATGAAGACGCCCATGTTCGCGCCCTCCCGATCAACAACGCTCTTCAGAACCCGGATCGGGTCAGGTCCAACATGCTTGCCGCCCTTCACCGATACGATTGCATGACCATACTTCCCCGGGCCGGCTATGAAAGCGATCTCCCCGTCGATTCCCTTGTCCCTTCCCCGGCCTCTTGACTGCCCACCAACTCGTCCCACGGCCCATTCTTGGAACACGTACGGTTTAAGCTCAGCCAGCCGTCTAGCGTCGTATTCGTCCTTCGGGATGCCTTCCACGGTGTAGACAGCTAGAGGCAACCACGTTTTGATACGGTCTTCGATTACCTGAATTGCCAGATAGGTTAGGTCGATTCCAATCCAAGAACGCCCAAGCCTCTCCGCCGCATGCACAGCTGTCCCACAGCCGCAGAATGGATCCAAAATGACGTCGCCAGGCTTGCTAGACGCCAAAACAATTCGTTCCAGCAAGGCAAGTGGTTTTTGGGTTGGGTAGCCTATGCGCTCTTCTGCCTGTGAATTGACCGGCGGAATGTCGCCCCAAAAGCTGCCGATTGGGCCTCCGCGATCATCTTCCGGCCGAAGCTTCCGACGTGGAGCGCCCGACTTGCTCCATGAGAGGTTTCCAGATTCGTCTATCTCTTTCAATTTCTCCAACTCGACGCGCCACCCGTATTCCGGCGGTGTGTATCCCTTGTATGAATAAACCAGATTTGGCCTCAGACCCATGCTGGCTGAGCGCAGGATTGGACCGTCTAAGTAGGGACCGTATTCATCGGAACGATCATACTTCTGGCGAAGTTCTTCAGGCGAAAGAGGTGCGCGAACGGCATCCTCGAAGAACGGAGAAGCGTCACTCTTGGCATAGTAGAGTATGGTATCGGTGCTAGGGCTGAACTTCCTGCTCGCATGCTGCGACCCTTTAGGATTCCTCGACCTCAACCAAATGATTTCGTTGCGGAAGTTCTGCGGGCCGAAAATCGCGTCCATGACGGTCTTTAGGTAATGGCTCGCCGTTGGGTCGCAATGAAGATATATGCTGCCGGTCGATTTTAGCACACGTCGTAGTTCAAGCAGCCGAACCGTCATCATGGCCAAATAAGCCATAAGATCGCTTTGAGCCAAGAGACCTTGAAGAGCCTGTAGGACCCTGAATATCGCAACATCAGATCGACGCACGGCCTCCATTGCCGCTTCCGCGCCGTCCTCCCAATGCCACGTATCCTCAAAAGCCCGTCTCTGCGCATCGGCGCCGACAGGAGAGCGGTAGAGGATATTGTAGCTTGCCTTGGAGTTGAACGGAGGGTCTAAGTAGACCAAGTCAACGCTTTTAGCCTCAAGCTTTGGCAACCAATCGAGGTTGTCTCCAAAATACAGCTTATTCATCGCCATAGCTCCATCCGCGCCGTTACAATGGAGGAATATGGTTAAGAAGATTTTGATTAGTAAATTAACCCTTCATTCACTTATGATGGTTTCCATAATACTAACCAAGGCGGTGGGACGCCATTCCCGTACAGCTTGGCAGCGCCTGGCAACCAACCCCGCCGCCGCAAGTTGACCCATGCTGGTTGATCCCAGCTACTACAGACCCTGCCCGCTGCCGAGAGGTGGCGGGCTTTTTGCGTTCTGGGGGGAACGATCCTGGCCGTTGAGCGGTTTTGACATGCCCGACCCTCAACGGGCACCTGAGCGCCGACAACGGCATTCAAGGCTCCGCCGACCCCCAGTCGGCGGGGTTTTGCGTTTAGAGGGAGTCTGCGGCATTCTACCCGGACTTTCGGGGAGGTGCGATCAATGCCAATTCGACGGAAAGCGACTGAAGCCGGTGTCTTGCAGCCATCGGAACTGGCACTGTTGGGCCGCGTATTCGAGCGGCTGAAGGTTGATGGCCAGTCGACGGATGCTCGTGACGCCATCGCATCCCGGATCATTGCAAACTTCATGGCCGGCGTGACCGATGAGGCCGAGCTGGTCTCGCTCTCCCGGCAACCGCTCGGCCGCTAGGAGCCAACTAAAGGAGGGGATGTTGGCCATGGACGTACAGCCTTGGCCGGTCCGTCACTGCTTCCTCAAGGCTTCGATCACTCTGAGGATGCGGTCGGCCGAGCACAATGCGCGTTCTGGCGCCGAGCGGCAGTTCGCTGTCGGGCTGCCGAGATAGTCTGGCTCGTTGTCGTAGGGAACCCAGCAAGGCCGTAGGCTTTTACCATCGAGCCGAAGCGCTTCTTGAAAAATTTGCACTCCGGAAGTCTGCGGTCGTTGTTGATCAAAGCGGTTGTCACGTAACCGAACTTTGCATGCAGTCGGCGAATGCCATCTAGAAGCTCGTCATCCGAGTAGTATTTACCTCGTTGGCCGGTTGGCGGACATATAAACCCAGCCGCCTTATAGGCGGCCTGTAGGCTCCCGAAGTGCGCCCAATATGCATGCGCCGAGGGTGTGTAGGGGCAATTGTTGATTATCGCCTGCGAGAGCTTCCTTTTCTCTCGTAAGAGGCACTTCAGATTTCTGATCATGTCGGGGTTTCGGAGGGTAAAGACCCGTCCCAAGCTGAATTCCCGCTGCACTCGGGCAAATGTTTTAGGTTCAATAATAGGCTCCATCACCCTGGTCCGGACCCAAAGATCAGGAGGGTTGTGGCGCACCGGATTTTTCATTTTGTGGTTGGTCCGGTTGAAGACGTAGTATCCTGTCATCAACTCGTTTCGCAACACGCCTTTGACCCGTCCCCAACGCCATAAGTCGCCATCCGTCGACGGTATCTTTTCGTCATTCAATGTCTTGGCGATGTTCGCAATGCTTTGTTTCTGCGCGAGAAACATGCGAAAAATTCGCCGTACTATTTTGAGCTCCTCGTCAGGTCCAGGCATAAAAACTACGCGGTCTGATTTGAGTCCCTTGCGGTCGCCCGGCCCGAGGAACAATCGCGGCGTTCCGTCATGGCTAACCAAAAAGCGTCTGATGCCATAAGGCACAGGGCCGCCCTGTTTAAATCCGAGGCAAGCTTGCTGAATTTGCGCTCTGTAGATTTTGCTCGAGAGTTCGCGGCTGTACTCGGCTGCCATCACCCGCTTAAGGGTCTTTACGACGCTGGCGACCATGCTGCCGTCATTCTCGAACGGCTCCCCACAGTAATGGACATTGACCCCGGCATCGCGGCAGATAAATTCATAGTGCGCGGCTTGGTCCGTATCCTGGAATCGTCCCCACCGGCTGACATCCAGGACGAGGATCACGGAAAAGCCGCCCTGACCAGTCACGACATCCGCGAGCAGTTGCTGTAGTCCGTCTCTCCCTTTCAGACTTAGGCCGCTCTTGCCTGCGTCGGCATACGTGCGGACAACGGCAAAGCCTCTCATCTCGGCATACTCCGAAATGGCCGCTCTTTGATTATCGAGTGAATACCGCTGATGGTCGGTTGACATGCGAAGGTATTGCGCTGCCGGGACGCGAAGAGCAGTCGAGAGTTCGGGCATCGCCGGCCCTCCTTAATACCATCCGACGGTATTAAGGGAGAGTAACACGGGGCGAATTTGCTGATTAAAGAAAACGTGCGATATTCATTGTCTCAAACCATTTAGTACACTGTAGTGCACACGATCAGGTCGCCGCCGTTCAGCTTGCCGGAGTTCGTCAAGGAACTGGCAGCCGCCATCAATGCCGGTCCGATCGACACCCTGGACGCCTTTCTCTAATTGGCATTCTATACGCCATCGCGTATATCACCATTTTATACGCATTCGCGTATTCGGAGGACCATCATGCTTGATGCGATAGCGCGCAATGAAAAGCAGATCGGCGCAATCCTGCGGCGCGCCCGTCGGAAAGCAGGGCTTACGCAAGAGGCGCTTGGAGATCGAGTGCACCTCCGCCAAGGTACAATATCGCACCTTGAGGCCGGAAAGCCTGCAGTGCAGCTGCGAACCTTGATGGTGACGCTTTCTTCCCTCGGTCTGGAAATTGTCGTTCGTCGGCGCAGCAGGGGAAGCCCTGCTGACTTCGAGGACCTGTTCTAATGCAGCAGTGGCTTGATATGCGCCATTGCGGGGCGAAAATGGTTGGCATCTAAATTGCTTTGACAAGTATCGGGGCGGGTGAGGGAGCCCGTCGCTTCGCAATGGGGCGGCGGGCTTTCAAGGGTCTAGTCCACCAAAACGAGCAGAGGCCTGTGCTTTGGCCGTTCGTGCCAAATGACTTGGCGTAAGTCACGCATGTCGACCTGCTGACCGCAAATCGGGCAGGTATAGAAGTTGTCGTCCTCGTCGGCCGGCTCGCCATTGTGCGGCTTGCCGGGGATTTGGGGTCCAAGGTCTGAAGTCATGTCGGTTTGTCCACCAGCGGCGTCTTCCTAGTCAGTGGCTTATAGGCATTCACCAGGCGCAGGGTGTCCAGGTTCACGGTTATAGGCACGCCAAAGTTCACTGTCGCCAGATCACCATCGATGTGGGTGACGCTGCCGATGAGCTCGATCGGCTGGCCCTTCTGCACTTTGGACGTCCGGTCGACGATCGAATGCGGGAAGCCGTAAGACGGGATCGAGACGCTTACGCGGTCTTCCGTGACGCGCCGCCGGACGGTCCCCACGATTGCCACCTCATCGCCTATGTTGATGCCGCCCTTAGCCATGCCGATCAAACTCGGAGCAGGCCAGTTTGTTTCGTAAGGAGATGCTAAAGTGTGATCGTCCCAACGCGTGCAAGGGCTTGTAGCTGGTGGCACCGCGTCGAGCGAAGCCCGCCGCTGAGGACACAATTACAGCGACGGGCCTTGCTCGCCTTCGCCTGGCCGGGATTGACAGCCAAGCTGGATCCCAACTTAGATTTCAGAAACAGGTTCCAGCCTTGCGACAAGATTTATAATCGCAGGTGGCCCGCCACCGGGTCTCGACATCAGTGGCGGGCCTTGCTCGGCTGTTTCAAGGAGATTTCCTTACCAAGCGCGTTACGAACTTCGATTTCAGAGACATGTTCCCCAGGGGCGGTGCAAAAGATCACGCACCTCGTAGCAATCAGGACCGTCTAAGGTTCCTTGGGCGGGTAGTCTCTATGCCTGGTAGGGGAACATTTTCGACTAACAAATGTTAATACGCCCATGGAAATGGCTACTTCGCCGGAACCAATACCCGATAGTATCCTGCTCGCAGCGGCGAGACTGCAAGCGGCGTTGGATGCGAGGAATACGCAGTCCAGGCGTAGCGAGGAGGACTTGCGCTACGACTCCGATGGGGAGGACCGGCGCCACGACTCCGATGAGGAGAGCTAGCCCAGGCCCCCGGCGGAGGGGTAACGCGCTCAGCCCGCAGGATCATTGCGCTTCAAGCCGACGAAGACCTAATGCCCTCGGCGAAGTCGGTGACATATCCAATGAAACACAGGTGAGCTTTGCAGGTCTCGGGCCGCATGGGTGAACAGCAGCACGATGAACAAAACAACCACTGCAGATGCAAACCCGGTGACAAGAGCCATACCAGCGAACGTCACCGGCGTCGGGAAGTTCCCCGCGCGGATAAAACGGCCGGCGCGCCAGATGGGGAGCTGTTGGGACTGTGCGGCGCCGGCCAAGCGGACAACCAGGTCCGTCGCATTTGAAGATATGGGCCGATTCGGCCGTTGTGCGTTATTGCGTGATCACGGAAGTACGGGCCTATGCGCTGCCGTCCGTCTCGCTTTCCTCATCGATCATCTGGACCGGCAGATAAGCGTTCGTTTCCAGCCACTCACGCAACACGATCTGAATGAGATCCGACCGGCCGATGTTCATCTCGGCAGCGATGGAGTTCAGTGCGTCCTCCGTGGCGGCTCCAGCGGGACGCCGGCGACGTTCCGGAGCATCAATGCGGCCCACCCAGGATGATCTGAAGATCCGCTCGCGGCATGTCCGCGATTCTATCAGCGGCGTTCTCAAGCTCTTTGGCGACGGAAAGGCGCGTCATTCCTGCCTGTCCCTTTGCGACGGCGCCTGCAATTGAACACCAGGCCTGCCGTGGTTCAAGAACTCGATGCCTCGGCCCTCTAAAGCGCGTTGGACAGCCTGAACGTTTTGCGAGCGCCCGGCGATTGGGCCGGCCCCGGCTGCTTCCATGCTGCGGATCGTGTTGACGTTCACACCAACCAACTCTGCAAGGTCCTTTTGCTCGATGCTCACAAGCGCCCGCGCTGCTTTCAACTGGTTCCCGGTGGTCAGCATTTTACCTCTCAAAATGTTGTTTCTGGTTACCATACCTAGAAACCCATTGACAATGCATTAACCCGGTTTTAGGTTACCGGACATAGTAAACACGTTTCAGTAACTAGAACCGTTGGGAGATACCGCACATGCCGAACACCTCTGTTCGGGCAGCCGCCGAAGGCATGCCCATTTTACAGCCCTTTGGATTTACCGGAGAGAAACCATGATGAACGTCTCGCCAGGATTTCCCCAGCTTCGCCGGCTGTTCGGATCGCCCCAGGGTCACGACTCGGTGAGCATTGAAGGGCGGGCAACACCCCCCACAATCGAAGCAGGGACATCAATCATGAACCAGCATGTCAATCGCCGCGCTATTCTCTCGTCATCAGCAATCGCTACGGCTGCAATAACTGTCGCCGGCCAAGAGGCGAGGGCAGGGGACGCATCGGCCCCTGGCGTGTCTCGTGAGTTGGAAGGCCTCATCGAGGCGAAGCACGCTGCCTACGCCCGGTTCATTGCCGCGATCGATGTGGCCACCGACCTGGAAGACGCGTATCTGCCAAAGACCGCCGAACTATACGTTCCCTTGTCCATTGGCGGCGGCCAGTCACGGAGCCTTCGTTACAGCGAACTGGAGAGCGTCGGGGCCGATCTGAGCGACGACATCAAGCGACGGTACGCCGAGCAGCAACAGAAGCTGGCGACGCTCGCCAAGGTGGCGCCGGATCTTGGCAAGCAGTCGACCGCCGCGCTTCGCAAGGCCGAGCAGGCCGATCTGCGGACGTTGAAAAGGCTGATCAAGGAAGAGCGCGCACGGCGTAGCGCTGTCGGCCTTGAACAGGCGATCAACGAACGCAACGAGGCTTCCGACGCCGAACGCTACGCGCTTAACGCCGTGTGCTCCTATCGCTGCACTAGCATGGAGGAACATCGGGTCAGGGCCGAGTTTTTGATGGAGTTCGCCACCGGAAAATACGGCGACCTCCAGACTGAGGACATTGACGCGCTACTATGGTCGTTCCTGCCGGTCGAAGCCTTGGACGCAGCGGTCGAAGCCGTGGAACGCAAGGCTGGCTGACCCAACTCTAGAAATAACGGCCCGCTGCCTCACGGTGGCGGGCCTTTCTATTGTTGGTGTTGAACGATGTAGCTATTGCTGATGGCGTTGCTCCCAACACCGCGCGTGACAACAACGGTGGTGTACCCGGCCGGCAGTGAACCGGTGACAGTCTCGTCGATAGGTTGGCATCGTCCGACGATTTCCCCGTTTGGCGCACCTACGAGCCTGTCTTTTAGAGATGCCCGACACGCGTCGAACGACGCATATGTGGTCGGTGCGGCCTCAATGGGCTTGCAGACGGCAGCCTGGCCTGGGCTGCAAGAGAGTAAAAGCAGTACTGTTGCGGTTGCCGGGTCCATTGTCGAAGCTCCACTGAGACCAGCCTCAACGCGGATCGACTGCCTTTGTTGCACAGCCAGCCCCGGCGGCGACCCGCTGCCGAGAGATGGCGGGCTTCTCCTTTGGCGGTGGAGCGTAGCGGGATTATCGGGCACAACCTCGGCTCGTCCCTTGCGCGAACTGTTGATCGATCTGCCAAATCCGGGATGGTCGATCCAAGCAAACACCATGAAGAGCAGCGGCGATATCGAGCCGAAAATCACGCACGAATTCTGGCAAAGGAACGTGAACCAGCTTCGAAAGGTACGAAGAAAAAATGGCGAGCTGATAACCCTCAGAAACGGGCTGAGTACCAGCGAAAATACCGGGCTAAAAATAAAGAGGCCCATGCTGCACGTAACAAGAAGTGGCGATTATCTCACGCCGCCCACGTCAAGGCCAGCCACCGTATCTACTACGTTGAACATCGAGACCAAGAAATCGCCAAGTCGAGAATTTACTACGCTGAACATCGAGACCTACAACTCGCCTATTCGAAAATTTATTATGCGGAAAATCGCGAGCGGATATTAGAGCAACAAGCTGGCTACCAACACCGTGTCAAGTCGATCAACACCATTCGCCACGACCCGGACACGGTGTATCGGGTGGTAAGTCGGGCAGTCAGCTCCGCCCTCCCACGCTTCATGCGGGATGATGTCATCGCCTCGATGCTCCTGGCCGTCCTCGAAGGCAAGCTACTGCTGGAGCTCGTCGGCGCTCGCGTGAAGGATTACGTCACCGGCTACAACCGTGAATACGACACGTTCAAAACGCTCTCGCTCGATGCGCCCATGGGAGGGACGGACCTAAGGCGAATCGATCTGCTGGAGGCACCAACCCCGTACGAACCCGAAAACGACGAGGACGAAGACATGGTTATGCTCAGGGGAGCGCAATCGCTCTGGCGATAACTCTCCATTGGATGAAAAAGTTAGGAACCAAGTTAGGAACCGAATAGGGCGAGATCGATTTGCCTTGCGTTATCAGTCGTTTACAGAAAATTGTGGCGGAGGAAGTGGGATTCGAACCCACGGTGAGCTTGCACCCACGCCGGTTTTCAAGACCGGTGCCTTAAACCGCTCGGCCATTCCTCCATCGTGATTTTTCAACCACTTGGGTAGCGCGGGCCAACTCGTTTGGCCTGTTGGCACCGGATTGGCACCGAAGGCGCTCCGGCTGGTTCACGCCTCATTCCTGTAAAGCGGCATTGAGGGCTGCGTCAACCACCGCTGTGTCGCTTCCTGCTGTCCTGGCAGGCTCTGAGCGCGTCGGAATCGAGCGCCGGGACTATGCGATCCCTGGTGCATGAAGAAGAAGCCCGCCGACTGGCGAAGTACAAGTTTGCGCGCGGGCGGGGCGG
>NZ_RZQL01000077.1 GCF_003997935.1 Mesorhizobium sp. M7A.F.Ca.US.006.01.1.1 | reverse complement strand
GGCAGGACAGAGGGGGGCGCTGTCCCGCGGACGTCTCTTATCAGCCGACTTTTTCAGTTCGCACGAAGCTCGGCCGAGCCGCAATGCGCGCATACCAGTCCCGGATATCAGGGAACTCGGCCAGCAGCTTTTGCCCCTCGCTGACCTTGACGAAATAGGCAATGATCGGAGCGGCATGCAGATCGGCCAGCGTCAATTGCTCGCCAACCAGCCATGGTCCTTGGGCCTTCAGGGAGGTCAGTACTTTCAGCACGGTCTCTGCCTGAGCAAAGCCGCCGGCGATCAATTCCTCATCCGGCTCAGCCTTTTCCAGCCGCTCCACCGCGACATCCCAGACCATCGCGCGGTAGCCATAGGCGTCGAGCATGCCGATCATCTGGTTCATCCGCGCCCGGTCGCGAGACTCCGTTGGCTGAAGGCTCGGCCCGTCGAATGCCTCGTCGACATATCTGGCAATTGCGCTCGTCTCGAACAGCCGAAACCCGTCATGCTCGAAGGCCGGGATGCGGCCGAACGGATGATGCTCGAAATACCAGGCGGGAACGCCCTCGGCGGCAAAGACATCGACCGGCACAAGCTCGTAGTCGATGCCTTTTTCCGCAAGTGCGAGGCGGACGATGCGTACATAAACGCTGTAGTCCGCGCCGTAGACGATGGGCTTGCCCGGCGATGTGGTGTTGAATCTATGACCGCTGCGGATAACGATCTACTCTTTTATCTTTGCAACGGGCCTGCCATCATCCCCGATGACGAGCGTGATCTTGCCTCCAAGGTTCGTCGGCGCGGGAGCGACATTTGCAGCTTGTCCCTCATACTTCGGCATGGAATCCAAAAGCTCCTTGCCCTTGGCAGTCTTAAGCCGTTCTTGCTGATCGAACCACACGGCCATTTACATCCACCTGTTTGGCTTAGATTTTAGTCATGCCCATCCGTGGATGACAAGCTCACCGCTCCATACGCCTCAAGTTTTTATCTTTAGTTTGATGCTGCCGCGTACCCAGATCTAGATCAAAGTAAGCCTGGGCGACATGCTTTATGCCATCGCCTTCTGCAAATTCTCGTCGATCTTGTCGAGGAAACCGGTGGTCGACAGCCAGGGCTGGTCGGGGCCGATCAGCAGAGACAGGTCCTTGGTCATGAAGCCTGACTCGACCGTCTGGATGCAGACCTTTTCCAGCGTCTCGGCAAAGCGCTTCAGCTCGGCATTGTCGTCGAGCTTGGCGCGATGCGTGAGGCCACGCGTCCAGGCGAAGATCGAGGCGATCGAGTTGGTCGAGGTTTCCTCGCCCTTTTGATGCTGGCGATAATGGCGGGTGACGGTGCCATGCGCGGCTTCGGCTTCCACGGTCTTGCCGTCCGGCGTCATCAGCACCGATGTCATCAGGCCGAGCGAGCCGAAACCTTGCGCGACCGTGTCGGACTGCACGTCGCCATCATAGTTCTTGCAGGCCCAGACATAGCCGCCCGACCATTTCAGGGCGGAGGCCACCATGTCGTCGATCAGGCGGTGCTCGTACCACAGCTTCTTCGACTTGAATTCGGCCTCGAACTCGGCCTCGTAGACCTCCTGGAAGATGTCCTTGAAGCGGCCGTCATAGGCCTTGAGGATGGTGTTCTTGGTCGACAGATAGACCGGATAGTTGCGCAGCAGGCCATAGTTCAGCGAGGCGCGGGCGAATTCACGGATCGAATCGTCGAGATTGTACATGGCCATGGCGACACCGGCGCCGGGCGCGTCGTAGACGTCGTGCTCGATCACCTGGCCGTCTTCACCGACGAACTTGATGGTCAGCTTGCCCTTGCCGGGGAAGCGGAAATCGGTGGCGCGGTACTGGTCGCCGAAGGCATGGCGGCCGACGATGATCGGCTTGGTCCAGCCGGGCACCAGGCGCGGCACGTTCTTCATGATGATCGGCTCGCGGAAGATGGTGCCGCCGAGGATGTTGCGAATGGTGCCGTTCGGCGACTTCCACATCTTCTTCAGCTTGAACTCCTCGACGCGCTGTTCGTCGGGGGTGATCGTCGCGCATTTCACGCCGACGCCGTGTTTCTTGATGGCGTTGGCCGAATCGATGGTCACCTGGTCGTTGGTGGCGTCGCGGTGCTCGATGCCGAGGTCGTAATATTCAAGCTTGAGGTCGAGATAAGGGTGGATCAGCTTGTCCTTGATGAACTGCCAGATGATGCGGGTCATCTCGTCGCCGTCGAGTTCGACGACCGGGTTCGCCACCTTGATCTTCGCCATGAAAGAATGCCTCGTTGCTGGGATATGGGACGGCCTTGCCCGCGTGGCGTTGGGCCGGGAGATGTCGCCCGTATATCAAAGCGCTTTTGGCCACGCAAACGGCGATCGGTCACGAATTGGAGGCCAGAGCCGTCGTCATTTGCGAATGCTTCATTTTCCCGGCCGAATATGGCAGGGGACGCTGAAATGCCGCAAACAGCAGTTCATTGACAATCATGCCCATCATCAAAGATCCCGATAGCATTGCAGTCGCCGGCCCGGCGATCATCCTCGTCGAGCCTCAGCTTGGCGAGAACATCGGCATGGTCGCGCGCGCCATGGCCAATTTCGGGCTGTCGGAGCTGCGCCTGGTCAACCCGCGTGATGGTTGGCCAAGCGAGAAGGCACGCGCGGCGGCCAGCCGCGCCGATCATGTCATCGACGCTGTCACCGTCTTCGACGATCTGGCCTCGGCGCTCGCCGACCTGAACTTCGTCTTCGCCACCACGGCCAGGCAGCGCGACGGCTTCAAATCCGTGCGCGGGCCGGTGGAAGCGGGCAGGCTGCTGCGGGCGCGCCACGTGATGGGCCAGCGCACCGGTATCCTGTTCGGACGCGAACGCTTCGGCCTTTACAATGACGAAGTCGGTCTTGCCGACGAGATCGTCACTTTCCCGGTCGATCCCGATTTCTCCTCGCTCAACATCGCCCAGGCAGCACTTCTGATGTCCTACGAATGGATGAAGTCCGGCCTGGAAGACGAGACCAAGACCAATTTTTCCGGCCCGGACATGAAACCGGCAAGCAAGGAAGAATTGCACGGCCTGTTCGCCTATCTCGAAGGCGCACTGGAAGCGCGCGGCTATTTCCGGCCGGCACCGAAGAAGCCGAAAATGATCGACAATCTGCGTGCGGTGCTGACGCGCGCCGGTTTTGCCGAACCGGAGCTCAAGGTGCTGCGCGGCATCATCTCGTCGCTCGACAGGTTTTCGCCGGCGATGCCGCGCGGCGACGGTTCCCCTGGCGATGATCCACGGCGCTTGCCCGCAGCCGCCGCGCGTGCCCGCAAGGCGGAAGCGGCACGCCTTGCCGACACCGGCAAGGACGATGACATACCGCCGCTTGGCGGCAAGGGCACCGACAATGACTGAGCGGCCGATCCTGATGTTCGATTCGGGCATCGGCGGGCTTACCGTGCTGCGCGAGGCGCGCGTGCTGATGCCCGACCGCCGCTTTGTCTATGTCGCCGACGATGCCGCTTTCCCCTATGGCGCCTGGGAGGAGCCGGCCCTTAACGCCCATATCCTTGGCCTGTTCGGCATGCTGCTGGAGAAATTCCGGCCCGAGATTTCGGTCATTCCCTGCAACACGGCGTCGACGCTGGTGATTGACGCGCTGCGCCAGAAATTCCCCGGTCATCCCTTTGTCGGCACGGTGCCGGCGATCAAGCCGGCGGCGGAACGCACCCGCTCCGGGCTCGTCTCGGTGCTGGCAACGCCCGGCACGGTCAAGCGTCAATACACGCGCGACCTGATCAGCAAATGGGCGCAGAAATGCCACGTGCGGCTGGTCGGCTCGGACAGGCTGGCGCCGCTGGCCGAGATCTACATGCGCCAGGGGTTCGTTGACGAGGAGATCGTGCGCGAGGAGATCGCGCCATGCTTTGTCGAGAAGGACGGCGCCCGCACCGACATCGTGGTGCTCGGCTGCACCCATTATCCGTTCCTGGCCAATCGCATGCGCAAGACCGCGCCCTGGCCAGTCGACTGGATCGACCCGGCCGAAGCGATCGCCCGCCGCGCCATGTCGCTGCTGGCGCCGGTCGATGGACCACTGCCGATGGGCGAGCCAGACATCGCCGTCTTCACCTCCGGCAAGGTGGACTTCGCTACCAGCCGGCTGATGCAGGGCTTTGGACTGGTCGTGCGCTAGGCCGTGACCGGAACGTCTGCCGTTCAGGCAGGTTCGAATACGATGCTGCGTTGATCCGGATCGGCCGAGACCAACCTTAGCGTCAGGCCATCACCCTGTTCGAGCCCGTCGGCCTTCAAATTGGCCACGACAGGCATATCGGCAAGCTGGACGCGTACGCCATGGTTGACGTCGGTCACGACGGCCTTGAACGTCTCTCCCTCACGTCCCCTGAGCATGACCGCCTCGGCAAGGTCGATGGCCGCATGGTTGATCTGCGACGCGCGGCTATCTGCACGTCCCATCACCTTCGGCAATCCAGTGAATGCATCGGTGACGGCCTGCGGCACGGGCTGGCCGTTGGCGATAGCCAGCGCGCAGCGCACGACGTAGCGATCGGCCAGTCGCCTGAGCGGCGCGGTTGCATGAGCATAGGTCGCAGCCATCGCCTCATGCCAGGGGACAACCCCTTCTTTGTAGGGTTGGTAAGATGCGCCAGGGCTTGCATGGCGGATTTCCAGCATCAGCGCCGCCTGTTGCGGATCGGCCGGGTCAAGGGTCCGCTGATAGTCGCGCAAGCTGGTGGAGGTCGGCCAAGACAGTCGCAGAGCCTGTGCCGCGTTGCGCAGTCTTTGCACCTTGAACGCATCTGGCTCCGACATCACACGGAACAACCCGGTATGATGCGCAAGCATGGCGTCGGCAATCGCCATGTTGGCAGCCAGCGAAAGCGCGGCGTTGTCTTGCTCGGATTGCAGCAGCGGTCTGAACGAAAGCCGGAATGTGCCATCGGCCAGCCTTTCCACCTCCTGCTCGGGCGGGTCGACGCGGGACGCGCCACGACCCTTTTCGTTCATAGCCATGCGCCGCGCCATTTCGGCGAAGTCGGCCGGGACATCGGAGGCCCGTACGCTGTCGTAGGCAAGCTTGGCGCGGCTTTGAATGATTGCCCGCTCCGCGCCGTCCAATTTCACCAGACCGTCCCCGGCGACCCGAACGGTGAAGATGACCGCTGGACGCGGTCCATCCGGCAACAGGCTCGCCGCATCTTCGGCAAGTGCCGGCGGGTAGAGACCGGCCTTGCCGTCCGGCAAGTAAAGCGTCTCGCCCCGCGTCCAGGCCTCGAGATCGATCGCGTCGCCGTCCTCGACGAACCAGGCTACGTCGGCAATGGCATAATGCAGCAGAAGATCGCTGCCGCTCGCCTCGATTGAGAACGCCTGATCAAGATCGGTGGAAGCAGCCGGATCGAGCGTGACGAAGGGCATCGCCGTTCGATCGGCGTGCTGGCTGGGCACACGTTTGGCCGCCGCCTCCGCGGCCGCCATTACGGCTGCCGGAAATCCATCCGGCACGCGGAATTCGGTTCGGATTTTAGCCAGGCCGGTGGAGAGCGCTTGGGAGGGATCGGTCAGTGATTTCATGCCGCCGTCCTACACTGGCGCCCCGGACACGGGAAGGTCGCCAACGAAAATCGCCAAAAACCGATCGCCTGATGGTTAGCACCAAGCTGAGCCGCCGGCCACGGAACTACCGTGGAAGCGCGGCGTTTCTCCTGACAGCAAAGGAGAAGCACGATGCCAGCCACTTCGAAAGCCCAGCAGAAAGCCGCCGGCGCTGCCCTGTCGGCCAAGCGCGGCGAAACGAAGAAGAGCGAACTCCAGGGCGCTTCCAAGGGAATGTACGAATCGATGAGTGAAAAGCAGCTCGAGGAATTCGCCGAGACGAAGCGCAAGGGCCTGCCGGAGAAGAAGTCGAAAGACTAAAGCGGTTCGCCGTTTAACGGAAACGCCGAAGAACACGAACCGGAATCAAAAAGCCCGCGGCCAAAACCGCGGGCTTTGAAATGATGTCGGCCGCCTGAGACCGGTAGGAGCCTACCAGCGCCCGCTGCAGCGCTTGATCTTGTAGCGGATGACCTTCTTGTGGCCGTGCCGCCAGATAACCTTCTTCTTGATCACGATGCGGCAAGCCTGGTGATGCCGGTGCCCTTGCCAATGCCTGGCCTCCGCCGGCTCCGGTGTCATGACCGCCATGGATCCCGCCAACACAGCGGCCCCTGTCAGGGTAAGGAAGAATTTCTTCATGCGAATGTAGCTCCTCTGCTCCGGTCCCTTCCTGATGCCGCTGGCGCAACCTCCCGCCACATCCGGCACTGTACTCAACCCAGAGACGCTATATCGTCGCCACGGCCTACGCCAGCCACAAGCTTGACACCGGTTAAATCTCCGTTTAATCAGCGCACCAACACCGGGCCGCAATGCCCGGTGGTTTTCTTTATGTGCGCAAGATGCGTGGAAATCCAATTCTACTATCTTGTTTGAACTGACGTGTCCCGTGGGTTTTCCGCCGCGTTGCGTGGGAAAACCCTGTCAGGTCTCGAAAACGGAGGCCAGAGGAGGGCGCGTTTCCTTCACCCGGACCATGAGGTTCCGGGTGTGTTTGTTTTGAAAAGGGAATGCGATGAGCAAGCGCGAATCCGCGAAGTACAAGATCGACCGCCGTCTCGGCGAAAACATCTGGGGCCGCCCGAAGTCCCCGGTCAACAAGCGTGAATACGGTCCCGGCCAGCATGGCCAGCGCCGCAAGGGCAAGCTTTCCGATTTCGGCCTGCAGCTGCGCGCCAAGCAGAAGCTGAAGGGTCACTATGGCGACGTTTCGGAAAAGCAGTTCCGCAAGGTCTATGAAGAGGCTGACCGCCGCAAGGGCGACACCTCGGAGAACCTGATCGGCCTGCTCGAATCGCGTCTCGACGCGGTCGTCTACCGCGCCAAGTTCGTGCCGACCATTTTCGCCGCCCGTCAGTTCGTCAACCACGGCCACGTCAACGTCAACGGCAAGCGGGTCAACATCGGCTCGTACCGCTGCAAGCCGGGCGATGTCGTCGAAGTGCGCGAAAAGTCCAAGCAGCTGGTCATCGTTCTGGAAGCGGTCGGTCTCGCCGAGCGCGACGTGCCGGACTACATCGAAGCCGATCACAACAAGATGGTCGCGACCTTCTCGCGCATCCCCGGTCTGGCGGACGTTCCGTTCGCCGTGCAGATGGAACCGAACCTGGTCGTCGAATTCTATTCGCGCTAAACCAGCGCATTCTGAGACATCCTGCGAAGGCCGCCCGTCGAGGCGGCCTTTTCTTTGTCGGTCATGTCCGCTAATCCGGCGCTCTGGGCCACTGAAAGCGACATGCCATGAACATGCTTCCAGACATCGAAACGCTCGAACCGGTCGCCGACAGCGAAGGCGGCTTCCATCCGCTGTTCGCCGACGTGCCGTCCTCGGTCGAGTTCAACAAATTGCGCAAGCGGCTGTTGCGGCTGACCCGGCAGGCGATCGAGGATTTCTCGATGGTCAAGCCCGGCCAGCGCTGGCTCGTTGCCCTGTCGGGCGGCAAGGATTCCTACGGCCTGCTCGCGGTGCTGCTCGACCTCAAATGGCGCGGGCTGCTGCCGGTCGACTTGCTGGCCTGCAATCTCGACCAGGGCCAGCCGAATTTCCCCAAACATATCCTGCCGGACTATCTCGACAGATACGCCATCCCGCATCGCATCGAATATCAGGACACCTATTCCGTCGTCACCGACAAGCTGCCTGCGGGCAGCACCTATTGCTCGCTCTGTTCGCGTCTCAGGCGGGGCCATCTCTACGGCATTGCGCGCGAGGAGGGGTGCTCGGCGCTGGTGCTCGGCCACCATCGCGAGGACATTCTCGAAACCTTCTTCATGAACCTCTTCCATGGCGGCCGTCTCGCCGCCATGCCGCCAAAGCTGCTCAACGATGACGGCGACGTCATGGTGTTGCGGCCGCTGAGCTACTGCGCCGAGGCCGATCTGGAAAAATTCGCTGCCGCCATGCAATTCCCGATCATTCCCTGCGACCTCTGCGGCAGCCAGGAAGGTCTTCAGCGCAATGCCATGAAGACGATGCTCGAGGACCTGGAAAAGCGCATGCCGGGCCGCAAGGATACGATGCTGCGCGCGCTGTCGAACAGCAGGCCATCGCATCTGCTCGACAGAAAACTGTTCGATTTCGCGGCGCTCAATGAAACCCTCACCACCAGGCAAGACATTTCCGATGACATTTGACGACACCGCGATCGACTGGCTCGCTGGCCTTCTGTCCGACGCCGCAATGGCCGAGATCATGCCGCGCTTTCGCCGGTTGGGCGATGGCGATATCAGGCAGAAGACCTCGGCCGCCGACCTGGTGACCGAAGCCGACGTCAGCGCCGAGCGGCTCATTACCGCCAGGCTGCGCGAGCGTTATCCCTCAGCGATGGTCGTCGGCGAGGAGGCCTGTTCCGACAATCCGGCGCTGTTAAACGGGTTGGGCGATGCCGATCTGGCTTTCGTCATCGACCCGGTCGACGGCACTTTCAACTTCGCCTCCGGCGTGCCTTTGTTCGGCGTCATGCTGGCGGTCGTGGTCAAGGGCGAGACCGTCGCCGGCATCATCCACGATCCCGTCGGCAAGGACTGGCTGATTGGCGCCAGGGGCGCCGGCAGCCATATCCGGCATGCGCATGGCAGCATCGAGAAGGTGCATGTAGCGGCACCCGCGCCGATCTCGGAAATGACCGGCTCCGTCTCCTGGCAATACATGCCCGAGCCGGAGCGGTCGCGGCTGGCGCGCAACCAGACCAAGATCCTGTCGCAGTTCGCCTATCGCTGCGCGGCGCACGAATACCGCCTGCTGGCGAGCGGCCATGCCCACTTCGTCGTCTACAACAAACTGATGCCGTGGGATCATCTGGCCGGCGTTCTGATTCATGCCGAGGCCGGCGGCCATGCGGCGCGCTTCGATGGCAGCGCCTATCTGCCCTCGCATCTCGGCGGCGGCCTGCTTGTCGCGCCAGACCAGGAAAGCTGGCACGAATTGCGTCGCGAGCTCTGGGCGCAATAGGATCAATTCCTGCGGCCAGCGGAAAGAGCTGTATGATCGCGCGCAAATCCGGAGGCTCTCGAATGAAACCTCGGTTCGCATTTGTCGCGGCGGCTCTTGTCGCCGTCTTGTTTGCCAGTTCCCTGGAAGCAAGATCGCAGGAGCGCAGCTGTCGCAGTCCCGATCCCGTCGATACGATAAAGGAGATGTCGGACGCTATCTATGCCTGCTGGAAACCGCCACCAGGAACTGCCGGCATGTCCCTCACGTTGCGGTTCTCGCTTCGCCGCAACGGCACATTGATCGGCAAACCTCGCGCCACATATTCCGATCTGGGAACCGATGCCCAGCGCAGCCGGGCCTTCCTGGCCTCAATCCTCAAGGCGCTCGATGAAGCTCTGCCATTGCCCTTTTCGGACAGCATGGGTGGAGCAATTGCGGGGCGTATGCTTGCCCCTCGGTTCACGGCAGCTCTTGAAGGTCAGTCCTAATGCAAGTCGGTGATGTGCCCTGAAACGGGCGGGTTCTGCGGCTGGAACATCTTGCCGCGCTCTGCGATGAAAATCATCAGCAGCGCCGCGACCGAGACGCTGCAGAAGCCGGCGGCCAGCGGCGTCACCGTGCCGTTGAAGGCCTGGCCGATCAGTGTGCCGAGAATGCCGCCGAGAAACGTCTGCATGAAACCGAGGATCGACGACGCCGTGCCGGCCAGTTGGCCGAGCGGCTCCATGGCCAGCGCGTTGAAGTTCGCGCCGAGCGCACCGAACGGAAGCATGGCGCAGGCAAAGAAGGTGATGAACAGCCAGAGCGGCATCTTCATTTCCAGCGAGACCACCAGCCAGGCAAGGCTGATGACCAGGAACAGCAGCAGCGCGCTTTGCGACAGGCGGCGCATGCCGATGCGGCCGACAAGACGCGAATTCAGAAAGTTGGAGAAGGCGAGCACGCCCGCGACGCCTGCGAAGATGACCGGGAACATCTCGCCGACTTTGAAAATGTCGACATAGATCTGCTGCGCCGAAGCGATGAAGCCGAACATGGCGCCGAAAATGAAGGTGCTGGCGAAGGCATAGCAGATCGCAATGCGGTTGGTGAGAACGATGCGGAACCCGCCGACAATGGAGTTGAGTGTCAGCGGCCGGCGATGTTCGGGATGCAGCGTTTCAGGAAGGCGCAGCAGCGACCAGGCCGAGACGAAGAGCGCACCGACGGCCATGGTGACGAAGATCCAATGCCAGGTCGCAAACAGCATGATGAACTGGCCGATGCCGGGAGCAATGACGGGTATGGCCATGAACACCATGAAGATCAGCGACATCACCTCGGCCATGCGCCGGCCGTCGAACGTATCGCGCACGATCGAGACGGCGATGACGCGGGTCGCGGCTGCACCGATGCCTTGCACGGCCCGGCACAGCAGAAGTGTTTCAAAGGTTGGTGCAATGGCGGCAGCCGCGGCCGCGGCGACGTAGATCACCAGCCCGGCCACCAGCGGCGCGCGACGCCCGAAGCGATCCGAGATCGGCCCGAAGAACAGCTGTCCGCCGCCGAAGCCCAGAATGTAGGCCGTTATGACGTACTGCCGGTGGTTTTCATTTTCGACGCCAAGCGAGGCGCCGATCTGCTGCAGTGCCGGCAGCATGATATCGATGGCCAGCGAGTTCAGCGCCATCAGCGCCGCGCACAGAGCGATGAACTCCCAGCGCGGAATGGGCAGTTTGCTTGCCGATTGCGGCGCTGGTTTTGGCTGGTCCACGGCAAGTCCGATCTTTCAAACGAAAATGCGCCGGCGGGCCGGCGCATTGGCTCGTCCTGGTCCTGGGTTCAGGACATGAAAATTGCCGAGGTGCCCCCGACGCCTTGGTGCATGACCCCGAAAATCAAAATCGCCTTCGGATGGCAACATGCACAAAACAGAAATCAGGCGGCGCCTTTGACGCTGACGCCCTTTTCGACGAGGAATGTCTGCAACTCGCCCGCCTGGAACATCTCGCGGATGATATCGCAGCCGCCGACGAATTCGCCCTTGACGTAGAGCTGAGGGATCGTCGGCCAGTTGGAGTATTCCTTGATGCCCTGGCGCAATTCAGCCGAGTCCAGAACGTTCACGCCTTTGTAGTCGGCGCCGATATAGTCGAGGATCTGGACGACCTGGCCGGAAAATCCGCATTGCGGGAAACCGGGCGTGCCCTTCATGAAAAGGACGACGTCGTTGCCCTTCACTTCATTGTCGATGTAGTCGTTGATACCGCTCATGGAATATCCTTTCCCGCCTGTGGGAGTCAGGCTCGAAACATACCCTTCAAATAAACCCAACGATTGCTCGAAACAAGACGTTAGCCGCGCCGTGGCTGAAATGGCGCAAAGGATGGGCCGTGTTGGGCCAAGCGCTAAGGGTCAGTCCGGAACGCTGGTCTGCAAGGCCAGCGCATGCAGCACGCCGCCCATATTCCCTTTCAGCGCGTCATAGACCATCTGGTGCTGCTGGACGCGGCTTTTCCCCCGAAAGCTCTCGGCCACCACCTCGGCCGCATAGTGGTCGCCGTCGCCGGCGAGATCGCGGATCGTCACCTTGGCGTCCGGAATGCCGTCCTTGATCAGTCTTTCGATGTCGTGGGCATCCATTGCCATGGCAAAATCCTGTTTCGAGCGGCCGGTAGCCGGCCATAAGATGAGAGTCGGGCGAGCCTAAAGCCTTTCCTGTCCGGATTGAAGCCGTTCTGTCCCACCAACGGCAAGACGGCCAGACGGCTTCAGAGAAAGACTAGGCCGGTGGGCTTGCTTCATCCTCGGCAACGTCCTCGCGTGTCGAGAAAGCGCGGCCAAGGCTGAAGGCCAGCACATAGAGCGGCACGTTGAGCACGAGGCTGACAATGGGGAGATAGCTCGTCATTTGCCAAGCTGGCGAGAAGAACCCCTGGCCATAGCCGTCGCAGATGAGTGACGAGCCGTACTCCCACAACGCGCCTACGACCAACGCGCCGGCGAAAAGCTTGATGCAGGTGACGATATGCCTTGCCCGTGCCGGATCCGGCGCAAGGCGGCCCCAAACCACCAGGCACACGATCGGAATTGCATAGAGGAGGTTCTGCAGCGCCAGCATCGGGATGGCGCCGTTGGCCGCGGCAAGGAATTGCACGCGCGTTTCCAGCCGCATACAAATCTCGCTCGAGGTCGTCGACAGCAGGAAAAAGAAGAACGGTCCCAGGAACCAGAAGAAGAACAGCGACGGCCAGAAAACGACTGCAAGCAGCGCCCGGGCAGCCAGTTCCCTATGATTGAGCATGATCTTTTCCGAAAACCGGCTTCCACTTTTCGGGATCATGCTCTGGTCAACTGGCCTGATCCATGAAGCGCGGGAACCAGCCTTCGTGGGCCGCGGAGAGTTCGCTGGCCGGGATTGCCCTGGCGTCGCCAAGCTTCAGCGCGCTGCCGCCTGTGGAGCCGATCCACGGCGCGAAGATGCCAAGCTCGCTCTGCTGCTTGCGAATGGCGTCCCATTCGTCACTATCCGGATCGATCGACAACGTCAGGAGATAACGGCCCTGATCCTCGCCGAACCAGACCGGGATCGGGTCGGTGCCGACAAGCCCGGGAACGGTGGCGCCGATGCCGGACGCCATCGTCATTTCGGCAAGTGCAACGGCGACACCGCCATCGGAAACGTCATGCGCAGCCGTGACGATGCCGGATGCGATGAGAGCGCGCACATGGTCGCCCACGCGCTTTTCGTGATCGAGGTCTACCGGCGGCGGCGGGCCGTCCGTGCGACCGTGGATGTCCCTGAAATAGACCGATTGGCCAAGATGCGTTCCCCAGGACGCCGGCGCGCCGACCAGCAGGATCATCTGGCCCTCGGCCGCAAAGCCGATCCGCACCATCTTCGACCAATCGGCGATCAGCCCGACGCCGCCGATGGTCGGGGTTGGCAGGATGCCCTGGCCGTTGGTCTCGTTGTAGAGCGAGACATTGCCGGAGACGATCGGGAAGCCGAGCGCGCGGCAGGCGTCGCCTATGCCTTTCACCGCGCCGACCAGCTGGCCCATGATCTCGGGCCGTTCCGGGTTGCCGAAATTGAGGTTGTCGGTTGCGGCCAGCGGCAGAGCGCCGGTGGAGGTCAAATTGCGCCAGCATTCGGCCACCGCCTGCTTGCCGCCCTCATAGGGGTCGGCCTCGCAATAGCGCGGCGTCACGTCGGACGAGAAGGCGAGCGCCTTGGTCGCATGGCCTTCGACCCGGACCACACCGGCATCGCCGCCTGGAAGCTGCAGCGAATTGCCCTGGATCAGCGTGTCATACTGTTCCCAGACCCAGCGGCGCGAGGAGAGATCCGGACCGCCGAGCAGCTTCAGCAGCGCGTCTGCCACGCCGGCTTGCGGAACGTCATTGGCGGCCAGCGGCGCCGGCTTCTTCGGCTCGGTCCACGGCCGATCATATTCCGGAGCCTTGTCGCCGAGATCCTTGATCGGCAGGTTGGCGACCTCGTCGCCCTGGTGCAGCACGCGGAAGCGCAGATCGTCGGTGGTCTTGCCGACGATGGCGAAGTCGAGCCCCCATTTGTGGAAGATCGCCTCGGCTTCCTTTTTCTTTTCCGGGCGCAGCACCATCAGCATGCGCTCCTGGCTTTCCGACAGCATCATCTCGTAGGCGCTCATGCGCTCTTCGCGCACCGGCACCTTGTCGAGATCGAGTTCGATGCCGAGGTCGCCCTTGGCGCCCATTTCGACCGCCGAGCAGGTGAGGCCGGCCGCACCCATGTCCTGGATGGCGATGACGGCGCCCGAGGCCATCAGTTCGAGGCTGGCTTCCAGCAGGCACTTTTCGGTGAAGGGATCGCCGACCTGCACTGTCGGGCGCTTCTCATCGATCTTGTCGTCGAATTCGGCCGAAGCCATGGTGGCGCCGCCGACGCCGTCGCGGCCGGTCTTGGCGCCGAGATAGACGACCGGCAGGCCGACGCCCTTGGCTTCGGACAGGAAGATCGCATCGGTCTTGGCAAGGCCTGCGGCAAAAGCGTTGACCAGGATGTTGCCGTTGTAGCGGGCGTCGAAATTGACCTCGCCGCCGACCGTCGGCACGCCGAAGGCGTTGCCATAGCCGCCGACGCCGGAAACCACGCCTGAAACGAGATGCCGGGTCTTGGGATGGTCAGGCGAGCCGAAGCGCAGCGCATTCATCGCCGCGATCGGCCGCGCGCCCATGGTGAAGACGTCGCGCAATATGCCGCCGACGCCGGTCGCCGCACCCTGGTAGGGCTCGATGTAGGACGGGTGATTGTGGCTCTCCATCTTGAAGACGACGCAGTCGCCATCGCCGATGTCGACCACGCCGGCATTCTCGCCCGGCCCCTGGATGACTTGCGGACCGGTGGTCGGCAGCGTGCGCAGCCACTTCTTCGAGGATTTGTAGGAGCAGTGCTCATTCCACATCGCCGAGAAAATGCCGAGTTCGGTGAAGCTCGGCTCGCGCCCGACAAGATCGAGGATGCGCTGATACTCGTCGGGCTTGAGCCCGTGTGAGGCAATGAGCTCGGGGGTGATCGGCACGGAATTGGAAATGGTCATGGGCGGCGATTTTTATCCGGGACGTTGGGATTTTGAGTCCCGTCTTATCGCAAGCCTTGCGGCCGATACACCCATGGATTGACGAAAAACGACGGAAAACCGGACAAAGCCACGCAGCGTCAGGAGAAGCTGTCGTAGCCGGCGCGGCCTTCATCGAGAAGTCGCCGGATCACCGCAACGCCTTCAGCGATATCCCCGCGCTGTCTCGGCTGCGAAACGCCAAAGCGGACGCCATGGAAAACCTGCTCGGAACGGCCGGCCTTGAATTCGTCCTCGTCGTCGATCAGCACGCCGTGCTCAAGGCAGGCGTTCTTGAAGGTGCCGGAAAGCCAGGGGTCGGGGAGGGTCAGCCAGACAAAGGGCACCCTGTCATGCGACTTGAACGCGAAGCCGGCCAAAGTCTCGCGCACGATGGCGATGCGGGCGCCGATTTCGGCGATGCTGCGCTTGCGTATCTCATCCGCCTGACCTGACAGAACCAGCCTTGTATTCACCTCCGCCAGCAGGAAGGGCATGCCGCCGGTCATCATCTTGTGGGCAACACGGATGCGGTGGCGGTAGGCCGGCGGGCAGGAAAGCCAGCCGCCGCGCACGCCGGCTGCGACCGACTTCGACAGGCCGCCGGCGACAATGGTCCGTTCAGGCGCATATTCGGCCAGCAATGGTGTCGGATCATCGGTCAGATTGCCATAGAGGTCGTCCTCGACGAGGACGACGTTGTATTCGCGTGCGACATGGGCGATCGCCTCGCGGCGCGCCGCCGACAGGGTGGCCAGCGTCGGGTTCTGCGCCGTCGGCATCAGGAAGATCATCTTGGGATGCTTCTGCGCGCAGACGCGCTCGAAATCCTGCGGATCGATGCCTTTCTCGTCCGACGCCACCAGCGCGGTGCGCCTGCCGATCAGGCCGGCGCTGCGGGAAATCTGCGAGTAGGTGAGGTGCTCGAATGCAACATAGTCGCCAGGCATTGTGAGCGCCGCGATCGCCGCCATCACCGCAGCATGGGTGCCGAGCGTCGGGACGATGGTGTCGGCATTCGGGCGAAACGAGTTGCGTGCCAGCCAGCGGGCGCCGGCCTCGTACCAGCGGTCGGGAAAATCCCGCGTGTAGCTCGAAATCTCATGCGGATGGTCCTGCGCCGTGCGCGACAGGACACCGGCGACAATGTCGCCCTGGCCGATATCGGGTGCTGCGGTGCTGTCGAAACGCAGCTTGCCTTTAGGCGCATCGATATAGCGTGTGCCTTCGCCGCCGACGTCCGGAGCCGGAAAATCCGGCTTCGCGCGCTGGCCGAGCACATAGGTTCCACGCCCGACTTCGCCGCTCACCAGCCCACGCTCGCGCAGCAATTGATAGGCCCGGCCGACCGTGCCGACGGTGGTGCCGATGTCGTAGGCGAGGTCGCGCTGCGGCGGCAGCTTCGCGCCGGCATCGATCACGCCCCGATCGATGTCCGTCTCGATGGAATCCGCCAGCCGCTGATACAGCGGGCCGGAGCCGGCAGTGAGATCTGGAAGCCAATTTGTCATGGTGACAATTTTCTATATTGCACCGGTACATGAGTCAATACATATCAGTCTCGTGCAAAAAAGGGTACAATTTAGAACGTTGGCAGAAAGAAAATGAATACAATCGCGACAATACGTCATTCGAGCGCTGCATTATCAGGCCAATCGACACGCCCGTCGGTTCAGCGCGGCTTTGTCAGCCGCCTTGTGCGCGTACTGAAGTCGCTGGCAAGATGGGTCGACAACCTGCTGGATCGCCGCCGCAGCCGGCTGGCGCTGCTGGAAATGACCGACGATCAGCTCAAGGATATCGGCGTCACGCGCTGCGATGCCCACCGGGAGGGCATCAGGCCGTTCTGGGACTGAAGGCTAACCGAGTTTTGATGGCCTGGTGCGTGCAATGCCATGGTCCGCAAGGACGGCGACCACGCACAGGACGAGAAAAAGTCCGGTGATGGCCAGCGCCGAGATGGCGACGCTGGTCGCACCATTCTTGGCAACGTCAAGGAAAGGGTAGGGCACCTCGCCGGTAAGCGGCGCCCGCACCAGCGCATAGACCAGATAGGCGATGGGATAGAGCACCCACCAGGACATGTCGCTCCAGCGCGTCCGGCCGTCGGCGCCCGATATCAGCCACCACAGCACGAACAGCGCCGGCGTGACGTAGTGCAGGAGAACGTCGCAGAGCAGGAACAGGCCCTGCGGCTGCCAGAGCCGTGCCAGAACCGTGGCATAGACGATGAACACCAGCGCGATCGAAACCGCCACGCCCGCGCGCATTCGCGGCCCGGCGAAGGCGGGCAACCACGCATAGCCGGAGGGCGACAGCAGCGAGGTATGAACCAGCACCGCGCCGATGTTGGTCAGGATGGTGAAGAAGCTGAAGACGAAAATGATGGAGCCAAGCAGGCTGCGGCCGGCTTCCATCGACGCCGGGATGCTGATGCAGAACTGCAGGACGAGCCCGGCCAGACCGATGACCAGACCCGCGATCTGCAGGAACCGGCCCATGGGCTAGGCCGTCGCGGCGCAGGCCGGATTGCCGGCCTGCCAGCGCGCAATGTCCGAGCCGATGCGGGCGCCGAGCGGATCGTTCATCAGCGGTCCGAAGACGTCGACGCGGCTAGAATTGCCTTGCGCCTGCACGACCAGCAAAGGTTTGCCGCCATAGTGCTTGGCCGGCACCAGCAGGAAACGCGGCGTGCCGCTGAACGAATTCAGCTCATTGGCCATCTGGTACGGTTTGAAGGCCGGGTCCTTGCTGGCGATCCAGCATTTATGGGCAGCGATCGCCACTTGTTCCATGGCCAGCAGCGCCGCGCTTTTGCCCGAGGGAACAGGCGTGCTTTTTGGCGTCGACTGGCAGGATGCCAGCACAAAGCCCGCCGCGGCGACCAGCGCGATCGTCTTCGACTTGATCAAGCTGCACCCATCTCGAGTTCGGACAGAAAAATCTTCAAACCATCGGTCATCTCGCCCCACACCCGCGACAATGCCGGGTGTTGCGAGGCGATCTGCTGGTAGGCGTCGAATTTGGGATAGGCGTCGAGCAGGTCGTGGCGTCCTGTCATGGCGCGGAAATTGTTGAAGATGAACCGCGTCGGCGTCAGCCAGGCATCGGCGAAACTGATGTCGTCGCCGAGTGCGAAGGGCCCTTGCGCCATGCGCGTCTCGATCGCCGCCAGTCCATGATGCAGGCGGGCGGACTGGGCGTCGATCTCGGCATTGTTGCGCTTCGGCACGGAATGAAGCTCGAAAAGCTTCATCATCGGGGTCAGCACATCGAGATCGGTGATGCGGGCGAACATACGCACCAGCGCGCGATCCTTGGAATCAGGCGGCAGCAGCGCCGGTTCCGGAAACCGCTCCTCGAGATATTCGGCGATGACCACCGATTCGACGATCGTCTCGCCCGAGCCGGTGATCAGAACCGGAATCCGGTTCATCCGCGAGATGGCGCGAAACTCTTCCGGGATGGGAAAACCGGGCGGCGGCGCGATGATCTTGAGTGGTACGTCCTTGATGTAGGCCAATGCCCGCACGATCGACGAGTAGGGCGACAACGGCCGCGAATAGAGTTTCATGACCGTCTCTCTCCCCAATGAACCAGACTTGCTCCAAAGAGACAGGAATGTCCGGCTGTTTTCAAGCTGTTCGCTTCGATAACGTCAGGCGGCGATGCCGAGGGCGCTTTCGAACAGCCCGCGGCCGTCGGTACCGCCATGGGCTGCTTCGATCAGGTTTTCCGGGTGCGGCATCAGCCCGAGCACATTGCCTTGGCTGTTGACGATGCCGGCAATGTCGTTGATCGAGCCGTTGGGGTTGGTGCCCTCGGCATAGCGGAACACCACCTGGCCTTCGCCTTCGAGACGGGCAAGCGTGTCGGCGTCGGCGAAATAATTGCCGTCATGATGCGCGACAGGCGAGCGGATGATCTGACCCGGCTGATAGCGGCGCGTGAACATGGTGTTGGCATTGGTGATCTCGAGCTTCACCTGCCGGCAGACGAATTTCAGCGAGGTGTTGCGCATCAAGGCGCCCGGCAAAAGGCCGGCCTCGACCAGGATCTGGAAACCGTTGCAGACGCCGATGACCGTGACGCCCGCGGCCGCTTTTTCGGCCACTGCCCGCATGACCGGCATGCGCGCGGCGATCGCGCCACAGCGCAGATAGTCGCCGAAGGAAAATCCGCCCGGAATGGCGATCAGGTCGACATCGGGGATTTCGGTGTCGGTCTGCCAGACGGTGACCGGCGGCGTTCCCGAAATCTTGGTCAGCGCCGCAATCATGTCGCGGTCGCGGTTGAGGCCAGGCAGAAGGACGACGGCTGCTTTCAATTTAGGCGATCTCCACCGCGTAGTTCTCAATCACCGTATTCGCCAGCAGCTTGTCGCACATGGCCTTGAGGTCCGCTTCGGCCTTGGCCTTGTCGCTTTCCGCCAGCTCGACGTCGAACACCTTGCCCTGCCGCACCGTGCCGACACCGCCGAAGCCCAGGCCGGACAATGCGTGTTCTATCGCCTTGCCCTGCGGGTCGAGCACGCCGTTCTTGAGGGTGACGGTAATGCGGGCCTTGATCACGCTGGACATGCTCCTGTTCTGACTATCGGGGCGCAAACCGCGATCAGTGCGGCTTGCCTTTGAGGCCGTCGGTCGAGGCGACAAGCACCGGGCCGGTCGGGCGTGGCGGCTCGTTCTCGTTCATGATGCCGAGGCGGCGGGCAACTTCCTGGTAGGCCTCGACGAGGCCGCCCATGTCGCGGCGGAAACGATCCTTGTCGAGCTTGTCCTGCGTCGCCACGTCCCACAGGCGGCAGGAGTCCGGCGAAATCTCGTCGGCGACGACGATGCGCATCATGTCGCCTTCGAACAGGCGGCCGCATTCGATCTTGAAGTCGACGAGCTGGATGCCGACGCCCATGAACAGGCCGGAGAGGAAGTCGTTGACGCGGATGGCCAGCGCCATGACGTCGTCGATCTCCTGCGGGCTCGCCCAGCCGAACGCGGTGATGTGCTCTTCCGACACCATCGGGTCGTCGAGCGCGTCGGCCTTGTAATAGAATTCGATGATCGAGCGCGGCAAAACGGTGCCTTCCTCGATGCCGAGCCGCTTGGACAGCGAACCGGCGGCGACATTGCGCACCACCACTTCGAGCGGAATGATCTCGACTTCCTTGATCAGCTGCTCGCGCATGTTGAGCCGGCGGATGAAGTGGGTCGGAATGCCCATGCGGTTCAAATGGTTGAAAATATACTCGGAAATGCGGTTGTTGAGGACGCCCTTGCCGTCGATGACCTCGTGCTTCTTCTTGTTGAACGCGGTTGCATCATCCTTGAAGAACTGGATAAGCGTGCCCGGTTCGGGTCCCTCATAGAGGATTTTGGCCTTGCCTTCATAAATGCGGCGGCGATTTTTCATCTGATTTTTCTCTGGGGTTCCGGACAGGCGGCATCAGACCATTTCCTGTCCGTCTGCCTGAAATAGTGCGGCTACGGTAGGGTTCAATGCCGGGTCTATCCCAATCACATCGTTTGCTCAATCGGCAAATCCTTCCAATCAACCGCTTTCGGGACTGAAATGCCGCAGCGCAGCATGCGATGAAGCGTATTGACCGGCCCGCGACCTTTTGGTTTGTGCTTTGGCAACGCACATATTCACTGCCAACGAATCGAATTTGACCCGGAGGGACGCCATGAGCAGCATGAAAGACCGCGAAGAGGGCTTTGAGCGTAAATTCGCATTCGACGAGGAGCTTCGGTTCAAGGCCTCAGCGCGCCGCAACAAGGCGCTCGGCCTGTGGGCCGCCGAAAAGCTCGGAAAGTCCGGCACTGATGCCGACGCCTATGCCAAGGAAGTGGTTATCTCCGACATCGAAGAGGCCGGCGACCACGACGTGTTCCGCAAGATCCGTGGGGATTTCGATGCGGCCGGCGTCGAGCAGTCGGACCACCAGATCCGCCGCACCATGGACGAACTGATGGCGCAGGCGATCGAGCAGATCAAGAACACCTGATCCGGGCCGTGCGCTGATCCCGCGGCCATACGCTGGACCAATCGACCGCCCGGCCAATCCGGGCGGTTTTTCTTTGCCTTTGCTGCGGTTTCCGGCTGAAACTGCGGTCCTAACAAGGAAAGAGCCCATGTCCCTGAAGTCCCGCCTCGCGGCCGATGAAACGTTGTTCACCGCATGGTCCGGTGTGCCGGATGCCTTGACCGTCGAGATCGTCGCCAAGCAGGGTTTCGATGCCGTCACGCTCGACATGCAGCATGGCGGCCATCACGAAGACAGCGTGCTGCGTGGCCTGGTGCCGGTGCTCGCTACCGGCAAGCCGGCGCTGGTGCGCATTCCCGTTGGCCGTTTCGACATGGCAAGCCGCGCGCTCGATTTCGGCGCCGAAGCGGTCATCGCGCCGATGGTGAACTCGGTTGCCGACGCAAAACTGTTCGCCGCCGCCATGAAATACCCACCGCTCGGCGAGCGCTCCTGGGGCCCGACTTACGCTTTTCCGCGCCACGGCCAAGGCGACCAGGCCGACTGGCTGCGCGACACCAACCAGCGCACCATGGCCTTCGCCATGGTCGAGACGCGTGCGGCCCTCGATGCGCTCGATGGCATTCTCGACACGCCCGGCATCGACGGCATCTTCCTCGGCCCGTCGGATTTCTCGATCGCCTGGAGCAATGGCGCCACGGTCAATTCGACGCTGGAAAGCATGATGGAGACGGTGGCATCGGTTGCCGAGCGCACCCGCAAGGCCGGCAAACATGCGGCGATCTATGTTGTCGAGCCGGCAATTGCCGGCCGTGTCGTGTCGATGGGCTATCGCCTGCTGGCCATGGGCTCCGAGCATTCGCTGATCGGGCTTGGCGCAAAAACGCTGATCAAGAGTGTCCGCGATTCGATCGGGTCCTGAAAGGCGCTCAGGGTTTCAAATCCGTCAGGAATTTGGCGAAGGTCATTGAACCTTCGGGCCATGGACCAAAACCTGAATCCGGATTCAGATGACCGGTCTCGCCGGCATCGATGAACAGCGAGCCCCAGGCGCCGGCGATATCCTCTGCGACTTCGAAAGCGCAGAACGGATCGTTGCGGCTGGCGATCACGATCGATGGAAAGGGCAGCGGCTCGCGCGGGTAGGGGCCGAATGTCATCAGGTGCCTGGGCCTGATCTCGGGATTGGCAACATCGGGCGGTGCCACGAAGAAGGCTCCCGCAACGGGCTTGCGGAACTGCGGAATGGCTTGCACCGCCGCGGCGACGCCGAGCGAGTGCGCGACCAGGACGACCGGCCGCTCGGCCTCGTTGACCGCTCTGGCGACACTCGCCGTCCAGTCCTCGCGCACCGGCTTCGACCACTCCGCCTGTTCGACGCGGCGCGCCGTCGACAGCTTCGACTGCCAGCGGCTCTGCCAATGGTCGGGGCCGGAATTGGTGTAGCCCGGTACGATGAGGATATCTGCTTCCTTGACCTTCATGGCGCTGAGATAGCGAGCGGCATCGCTTCGTGCAACCGGCAGGAACGCCACTTTTGATCACAATAGTGAACACCATGTTCGCTTCTTCGCGTCTTGTGTGAACGATGCCGATGGACGATCTGTGGTCAGGAAAAGAAACAGCCGTGCGCGGGAACCCTGACTGTGGAACTGACACGACGTACAATGATCGGCGGAGTGGGGCTTCTCGCTTTGGGAGCTTCTTCGCAGGCCGGTCGAACGGAGCATTTGATGAGCGAGTTGCCTTTTGCCGCCACCACCCCGGTCAGCGTTGCCCGCGTCGGGCTTAAGGCGCGCGACGCGGAAAGCCTTGCCGCATATTATCGCAGCGTCGTCGGTCTGCAGGAACTGAGCCGCGCCGATGGGGCGATCACGCTGGGCGCCGCCAACCGTCCGTTGCTGGTCATCGAGGCCGATCCTTCGGCCAAGCCGGATGATCCGCGCAGCGCCGGCCTGTTCCACACAGCCTTCCTGCTGCCCAGCCGTGCCGACCTCGGCCGCTGGATCAACCACGCCATATCAAACAAGATCGCCACTGATGGCGCTTCCAACCATCTGGTCAGCGAAGCATTGTACCTGACCGATCCCGAAGGCAACGGTATCGAGATCTACGCCGACCGCCTCCCAAAGGACTGGAAGTGGAATGGCGACAAGATTGCCATGGCGACAGAGCGGCTAAACATCCCGTCCGTCGTCGCCGAGGTGCCCCCAGGCGATGCGGGCTGGCAGGGCGCACCGGAAAACAGCATAGTCGGCCATGTCCACCTGCGCGTCGGCAGGCCGGAAGACGCCGAAGCCTGGTGGAACCAGGAATTCGGCTTCGACACCATGGCCAAATATGGCGGCCAGGCGGTGTTCCTGTCGTCCGGCGGCTATCACCACCACATCGGCGCCAACGCCTGGCAGAGTTCAGGCGCCGGCCGCCGCGATCCGAGCCGGTCGGGCCTTGCCTGGGTCGAAATGCGTTCGGACAATGTGACCAGCGAGACGACCCGTGAGGATCCGTGGGGCACGGTGATCAGGACCGTGCCTGGCAAGGCTTGATTGCCGGTTGGCGAGAGCGTCTTTCTCCCCGTCACTATACGGGGAGAAATGCCCGGCAGGGCAATGAGGGGCAGCGCCAAAGTCGTGAAATTGCCAAAGCGTGAATGGGTGCGATCGTCGCCGAAGTCGGCGCTGCCCCTCATCCGCCTGCCGGCACCTTCTCCCCGTATAGTGACGGGGAGAAGGAAGCCTCTCAGGCTTCGCCGAACACTCGCCTGAAAATCGTGTCGACATGCTTGGTGTGATAGCCTAGGTCGAATTTCTCGCGGATCTCGGCTTCCGGCAGCGCAGCGGTCACTTCCTTGTCGGCCAACAGTTCCTCAAGAAAATCAGCGCCTTGCTCCCACACTCTCATGGCGTTGCGCTGCACCAGCCGGTAGGAGTCTTCACGCGACAGGCCGGCCTGCGTCAGCGCCAGCATGACGCGCTGCGAATGCACGAGACCGCGGAACTTGTTCATGTTCTTCAACATGTTGTCGGGGTAGACGAGCAGCTTGTCGATGACGCCGGTCAGCCGTGACAGCGCGAAATCGAGCGTCACGGTGGCGTCGGGTCCGATCATGCGCTCGACCGAGGAGTGCGAAATGTCGCGCTCGTGCCAGAGCGCCACATTCTCCATCGCCGGCAGCGCCATGGAACGCACCATGCGGGCAAGGCCGGTGAGATTTTCGGTCAGCACCGGGTTGCGCTTGTGCGGCATGGCCGACGAGCCTTTCTGGCCCGGCGAAAAATACTCTTCGGCCTCCAGTACCTCGGTGCGCTGCAAATGCCGGATTTCGATCGACAACCGCTCGACCGACGAGGCGATGACGCCGAGCGTGGCGAAGAACATGGCGTGGCGGTCACGCGGGATCACCTGCGTCGATACCGGCTCGGGCCTCAGGCCGAGCTTTGCAGCCACATGCTCCTCGACATAGGGGTCGATGTTGGCGAAGGTGCCGACCGCGCCCGAAATGGCGCATGTCGCTATATCTTCCCGCGCGTGCACCAACCGCTCGCGGCAGCGCGAGAATTCGGCATAGGCCTGCGCCAGCTTGACGCCGAAGGTGGTCGGCTCGGCATGGATGCCATGGCTGCGGCCGATGGTGACGGTGTCCTTGTGCTCGAAGGCGCGGCGCTTGAGCGCGGCAAGCAGACCATCGATGTCGGCGAGCAGGATGTCGCTGGCGCGGGTAAGCTGCACCGCAAAGCAGGTGTCGAGAACATCGGACGAGGTCATGCCCTGGTGGATGAAGCGGGCGTCCGGTCCGACGAATTCGGCGAGATGGGTCAGGAAGGCGATGACGTCATGCTTGGTGACGCGCTCGATCTCGTCGATCGCCTCGACATCGAATTTCGCCGCACCACCCTTTTCCCAGATGGTTTTGGCCGCTTGCCTGGGGATGACGCCGAGTTCGGCCAGCGCATCGCACGCATAGGCTTCAATCTCGAACCAGATGCGGAACCGGGTTTCGGGTGACCAGATGGCGACCATTTCGGGCCGGGAATAGCGAGGGATCATCTGTCAGTCCTGACGTATCGAGAAGTTTGCCCGCGTCCTAACAGAGCCGGGCAAAATGCTCAACGCTGCCGGCGCGCAAACCAGACGCCCGCGGCAAACAAGGCGAGGAAACCCAGCGGAAAATAGAGCCGGATGCCCAGCACCACGAACTGATAGAGCGCAATCAACGTCGTGAAGACGAACTGGAGGACCCAGGTGCGGGTGAAAGCAGGCGCATGCCACTCGGCGTAGTAGGAGCGGTACTGCAGGGCAAACAGTCCAGCGGTCAGTCCGATCGTCGCAGCAGCGAGGCACACGAACGCCGCCGCGAAGGCGACCTCCCAGCGCCTTCCCTGCGAAACCAGCCGCGCTGCAAACAGGCCAATCGGAAAGGCCAGCGCAGCTCCCGCCGCGAACAGCATGGTGACAATGCGGATTTTCGCCGGTGTCTCCCAGTCGTCC
The DNA here is from genome assembly GCF_003997935.1 of Mesorhizobium sp. M7A.F.Ca.US.006.01.1.1. Taxonomy (GTDB): domain Bacteria; phylum Pseudomonadota; class Alphaproteobacteria; order Rhizobiales; family Rhizobiaceae; genus Mesorhizobium. The sequence continues at coordinate 1,867 of NZ_RZQL01000077.1, read as the reverse complement.
AAAAACAGGGTGACGAGCGCGCTGGCGCCCATCGTCACCGCCCACAACAAGGCGCCGAAAAGCGCTGTGCGCGGCGTCGGTATGGCGCGGCGAAGGCGGCTCGGCGCACGGTCGCACCTGGCGGGTTGAGCAAACGGTGTCACAGCCGGCCGGTCACCGCTATCCAGCGAAAGTCAGGCCCTTCGAAGCCATATTGGCGCACCGCGATCAGCACCGCATAGGCGCTGAGGCTGTCCATGGAAAAGGTCTGCACAGCGCCGATGCGGTAGCCGTTCGGGCAACCCCGGCTTTTCGGTATCGACTTGTCCTCGTGCAGCAGCTTGGTCATGCCGCCATCCTGCGCCTCGATACGCAGCAGCCGAAAGCCGTTGATCTCGCCCTGACTCTCGCAGCCCTCGGTGTTGTTCATGCCGAGCTCATCGAGGCGGAACTCGAGCGGCTGGTCGACCGGAGAGAAGATCGGGCGCGGGTTGACCGCCATCCGGTGCGGATCGGCCGAAAGCTCGGTCACCGGGTTGAAACCCGCGGTAATGCCGCGGTTGGCGCTCAGCTCGGCCTGACTGACAATGGTTTCGCCTTTTTGCCGGGTCTGAAGGCGCGCTGCGTCCAGTTTGGCATTCTCGTCCTCAAGCCGGACCCGGATCGGCGTGCCCTTCAGAAAGCTGTCGGTGCTGGTGTCGATGTAATAGCGGTTGGCATAGGGAAAGCCCGATCCATCCTGCACGCCATATTCCTCGAAAGCGAAGACGCCGCCGTCCTTGGTGAAGCCGAGGATTTCAAGTTCGGCGACATCGCCGGCATGAGCCGCGATCGAGGTCGCAAACTGTGCAAGCAGGCCAACGGCAAACAGAAAGAGCATTCGCATCGGTCTTCACCCCCGTGATCGTCTCAATCCCCTAGCACGACGAAATCAAAACGTCGTGCGGTGCGAAAGCCGATGCATCCAATCGGCCCATCATTTGTTAATGTCGGCAGTCCCAATGGAGAACCACCATGACCGACACCAGCAAAATTCGCGAGCATATGGAAGTCGTCGGCGCCGATGGCGTGCATGTCGGCACCGTCGACAAGGTCGACGGCCAGCGCATCAAGCTGACCAAGGCCGATAGCGGCGAGGGCGCTCACAAGGGCCATCATCATTACATTCCTCTGAGCCTGATTGCCGAGGTCGACGACAAGAAGGTCTGGCTGTCGGCGAATTCCGACGTCGCGGTGACGTTCGAGGAAGAAAAGTCCGACCCGGTCTGATCAACGCCTTCCGCTCATCCCAAGCGTGACGACCAAACCGGAAACAGATCGTTTTCGGCAGGCGTCGCGGCAAACACGCCGCGGCTGATGGCGCGCGCCATGGTGGCGCCGGCCGCTGCATAGAGATCGATTGCCGCATCGGCGGAGAGTTCGATGCCGCTTGCGCCCGTCGCCAGCGCGAACACAAGGTCGCCGTCGGCCGGCGTGTGTGTCGGCCAGATGGCGCGGACGAATCCGTCATGCGCCGATATCGCCAGGCGCTTGGCAGCAGCCTTTGTGAGCACTGCATCGGTGGCAATGACCGCGATGGTGGTGTTGCCGCCGGTCTCCGTCTGCTGGCCAAAATGCTTGTCGCGGTATTTCAAAAGAATCTGCTTCGCCTCGTCCGGCATCGGCGAGGGATAGCCAAGACCGCCGAATTCGTTGCCGATTTCGAACGGTGCCGCCCAGAAATGACGGGTTCGGCCTGTGTTCACCGAGCCGGTCGGGTTGACGGCGGCCAGCGCACCGACGGTGACGCCGCTGTCCAGCAGCGTCGATGCCGAGCCGAGGCCGCCCTTCAGCCCCGAAGTGAGCGCGCCGGTGCCGGCGCCGATCGTACCGAGCTGGAAATCGGCGG
>NZ_RZQL01000076.1 GCF_003997935.1 Mesorhizobium sp. M7A.F.Ca.US.006.01.1.1 | reverse complement strand
AGGAAAAGAAGGACCGCGTCGATGACGCCCTCAACGCGACCCGCGCGGCCGTCGAAGAAGGCATCGTTGCTGGTGGTGGCGTCGCGCTGCTGCGCGCTTCGGCCAACATCAAGGCCACCGGCGTCAATGCCGACCAGGCCGCCGGCATCAACATCGTGCGTCGTGCGCTGCAGGCTCCGGCCCGCCAGATCGCGGCCAACGCCGGTGCGGAAGCATCGATCGTTGCCGGCAAGATCCTTGAGAACAAGGGCGCGACCTTCGGCTACAACGCCCAGACCGGCGAGTATGGCGACATGATCGCCATGGGTATCGTCGATCCGGTCAAGGTTGTCCGTACGGCTCTTCAGGACGCGGCCTCGGTCGCCGGCCTGCTGGTCACCACCGAAGCCATGATCGCGGAGGCTCCGAAGAAGGAGTCGGCTGGCGGCGGCATGCCTGGCGGCATGGGCGGCGGCGGCATGGGCGGCATGGGCGGCATGGATTTCTAATCCAGCTCTGGCAGCTTTCGCAACGAGAGGGCGGCATCAATGCCGCCCTCTTTTTTTGCGAACCTCGGTCCGATGAACGATCGACGCCAACGCCGGCCATCGGCGTTAGGGCAACCTCAAAAGAACTGTCGAGTTGGTTGCGCGCGGCTTTGCGTCATCAGAGGCGCAAGGCGGTCGCGTGTGAGGATTGCGCGCTCCCATAGGCGGTTTCGGCATGTGCCTCGCCTTCGACATCGACATTGCGGCCAAGCAGGAAATCGGCGGCTTTCGAGGCATGGCTTGCGGCGCGGAAGATGGCGCGGTTGTCCTCGCGCAAAACCGTCAGCCATGAGCCGATGTAGTCGGCATGGCGCACGGTCGGCTCGATGCCGAGACTGCTGCAGATGAAGGCTGATGCGATTTCGGCGACCAGTTCCTCGCGCGCATAGGTGTTGGACCCGAAGGAGCCGGACAGGTCGCGCGCGAGTCGCCTCGGGTGGCCGGTCCAGTGGCCAAGCTCGTGAAAGCAGGTCCGGTAATAGTCGATCTGGTGGAAGAAAGCCGGCTGCGGCGGCACCTGTATGGTGTCGCTGCCGGGCATGTAGAAGGCGCGCTCGCCGCCGACGCGAAAATCAGCGCCGGTTGCATGAATGAGCGCCTCGGCCTGCGGGACCATCTCGCGCTCAGGCAGAGGCTCGCCGGCGGCGTAAAGATGTTCGGGCAGATTATCGCACTGCGCGACATTGAAGACGGTGAAGCGCTTCAGGAAGGGCACCGCCTGCGGTTCGTCGCCATCGGTGTCGGCGCGTTGCTTTTCGTTCTTGGGAACAAAGCGGTCAGCGTGAACGATGGTGGTGCCGTGCTCGCCCTTCCTGACATTGCCGCCAAGCGAAAGCGCCTGCCGGAAGGTGAGCCAGTTCTGGCTGGGGAAACCGCGCTCGATGACCGCGCCCCACAGGATCAGGATATTGATGCCGGAATATCGGCGCTGGGTGGCCGCATTCCGCGGCAGGCCGAGGCCTGTCCTTGCCCTGCCCCACGGCTTGACCCATGGCACGGTGCCGCGCTCCAGTTCGGCAATGATGCGGTCGGTGATTTCCTGATAAAGGCTGGCGCCGGTGCGCCCGCCGCTGTCTGCGCCAGCCTGTCGGCTGCCGCAACGTTTGTTGTTTGCACGCATCGTGATGTCCTCCGCTCTACAATCGCGCGCCCTCCCCGGAAGCGGGGTGGGCGGCAAAAGCGACCGGAAAGGCCCGCCGTCGGAGGCGGACTGCATCAGCAGGACCGGAACGGAGTGGAGGACCCGAAAGCGACAAGCGAAGGGTTGCGGGACGCCGCGGCGGGCCTAGAAGGGAGTGCTGCCCACCCTGCGCCAGGGGGAAGGCCACAATAGAAAGACGCCGGCCGACAGGCCGGCGACCGTCAGCAGCCGAAGGCTGCCCCGCGCCAGGGGGCGATGCCGCAGGGCCAAGACCGCCTGAGCTTGCCGAAGAAAAGCGGGCTCGGTTCACGAGCACCCGGCCAGCGACTTCAGGCGCGGGCGCTCAGGATTGTTGTTGGCGCCCACGGCAGCTGGATGACCGCAACAAGATTACGAGGAGCGACAGCAAAGCCAGCTGCCACAAACGGCACGCTCCGGCAACAACAGCGTGGCCGGTCTACAGATGCTGCCCCGCACGAGAGCCAGCACGCTTTGAGCGCGCATCGGCGATGCAAGCGTTGCAAGCTGGCCATGTCCACAAGGTCGGCGACCACTATATCGCCGACCACCAACGCGGGCGTACCGTCTAAGTGCAGACCTTTCGCGAGTGCGCGGACGCGCGCATTTCATCTGCGATGGCCGGATCTTGCATTCCCGCTTGAGCTGCTCAACGTCAAGGCCTACACGCGCTGCGATCTTGAGAGTGACCCTTCAACTGGGGGAAATCATAAGGGCGCGGTGGAATTCGTCGAACTTTCCCTGTTTTCTCGAGGCGAGTGCGGCGAAGGCTGGGAATTGGGAATCCGGTCCCAGGACCGGGAACTGTTTGATCACAAGCTTCAGATTGGGCTCATGCTTGAAGGCTTTTTGGTAGTTGATATCAGCCAGTCTGCAATGCGGACAGTTGTGGTAGTCATTGAATATGACCAGAACGGCATCGCCTTGCGGGTTGCCGGCGATTGGCGAAGGAGATCGTTGTCGAATGCGCCGCTCCACTTTTGCCTGTCGGTCGACCACGCCTGCCGGTGCAGGTTCGCGCTATATTGGCTCGCCAGCAAGGCGAGGAGTAAAAGAAGAGCTGCGACAGTGATGGCAGTCGGCTTAGACATGAGTCTCCAATCCATGGACGGCGTGGCAGCAACGGCCGCCTTTTTGGTGTAAAATGGGTCAGTTTTGATCGTGCCCCGCAGTTGCTACAGGCGCACAGGTGCCGGTGCGATCTGGCGGTTTCTCAAATACGGCTTTGCGCCATCGGGTCCACCCCAATAGCTGAGCGTCGTTCGCACGGGGAATTGTGTTCACCACGCCGGGCGACTTGACCGTCCACCGCCAGAGCGCTGAACGGTCCGCTAGTGAGGCGCTCCCCGAATCGTCGTTTATCCCGCTCGCCCCGGACCGGGTGACAGCCAGCGTTGCCGCTACGCTGCGGAGAAAAACCGTCAGCGCGTGGCATTCGGACATAAGCTGATCGACGCCAAGAATAAGCCCCACGGAGGTGACCGGTGCGGCCGGAACAAGAAAGAGCGTTGCAGCCATTGTGACGAGGCCTGCACCGGTAATGCGGGTTGTTCCGTTCGAAGGGAACAATGCGACAAACAGCATGAGGATCCGGCAGCCGATCGGGAGATCAGTTTTCGTCGCTTGGGCGATGAAAAGGGCGGCGAGCATCATATTCGTGCCGTCCAGATTGAATGGAATGAGACCCACGACCGAATGCGTGGCGCCGGCCTTTTCCATCTTCTCCATGAGCGAGGCCAGCGCGGCCTCTGAGGAGGACATTGCGAGCAGCAGCTCGTCCTTGATGTATCGGACGAGAGAGAAGAGCGAGCGGCCGTTGTAGCGGCAGACCGCGCCGAACAGGATCGAGAGGAACAGGACCGAGAGGAACAAGACTTGCAGGATGTCGCCTTCCGCGAAGGCACTGGCAATCGTTGACGGGATGATGTTCATCAGGAAGCTGGTCACGGACTGCTCGTGAGCCGTGGCCACATAGCCCTTAACGGCTTCGACATCGAGCGAGGCCGGATCGATGTTGAGGCCGGCGCCAGGCTGAACGATATTCGCGACAATCAGCCCGACAAGGAGTGCTAGCGTCGAGAAGGTAAGGAAATAAACCATCGCCTTGGCGGCAACTCGGCCGACCTTCTGCAGATCGCTCATGCCGGCAATGCCGGTCGCCATTGTCAGGAAGATGACAGGTACGGTGATTATCTTGACGACATCGACGAAGGCATCGCAGAGCGGCTTCAGGCTGTGGCCGGTCTCCAAATGGAAATAGCCGATTGCGGCACCCAGGATTATGGCGGCAAGTACCTGCACGTAGGTCCGGGCAAAATGGCGCTTGCGGGGCGCTAAGATCGCGCGGGGAACTCTTGGAACCAACACCGTCTCTCTCCTTGACCGGATCGGGGTGGGGCTCCTCCCTCTCCCATGCAGTGCTCCGGTCGAACGCTGCGCCCACTTCGGCGCAAACGATGTGCCAAATAGCAAGAGGGGAAAACGCGCAGGACCTCACGCAATGCTTGCGATTCGCTCTCCCACACTCGTGCAGTGGTTGCCTGTCGCAACTATGGAAGGGTCGATTCTGGGAACTCCAAAGGCCGCTCTTTGCGTCGACGCAGCTTGGCTGCCTGGAAGGTTCCCTCTTTGCCTTGCGGTCTGCGAGCTGGGTCCAGATGGTCATCATTTGGCTGCGCGCTGCACGGGGCTCGAAAGATTCAATCGAGGACGGGTCCTCTTGGAAAACGGGGGCAGCGTTGGTCAAGCCCTTCCACCCTGCTGTCCCAATGGTGTTCAGAAGCTCAGTTCACGATCAAGCGATGGATCAGCGTCATCTGGCGTTTGCGCCATCGCGGCGGCGTTGCAACGGGTCTGCCAAAGATGAGCAGGCCGCGAGGCAGGGTCCGAGACCTAGACTCCAACCTCATAGCGCGCTCGGCTCGCGTTCGGAAGGTTCGAACCGCAGCACGATCAGGTGGCGACACCGTTGGTCGGAACCGGAACCCGACGAATGATCGTTCGTGACCGACATCTGTGAACAAGCAGTATGTGTCATTGCAATCACCACCCGTTGCGCGGAAATGCCCATATGGCCGTGAATGAACTGGATTTGGTGATTTTCCAGATGGCGGTGGAAAGCGTCCGCTTGCTCTCTTCAAGCTTTGATGAGAAGGCGGCTGAGATAGCCACGAGGAGCCGTGGTAGCCTTCTTTTTGACGTGCGGGTGGACGGTGACCTGGAGGTCCAGCGAGTCGCAGCCATTGGATATCCAGGCGACAAGATCGGTGTGGTGGCATTGGACCGAGAGGGCCTTGTTAGCTGTTGTTGCCTTGTCAATGGCACCTTCTCACCTTTCATTGCACCGTTGGAGAACTGGACCAGCATGCCCCTTTCGATGCAGGCCCAGATCGATGTCACAGGCTATGCGAGGCTCCTTCTGGCCGCCTTGCGAAATGCTGGACATATGCTGGACAGGTAGCATCGCGATGATGTCTGTGATGAGATGGTGCAAACGGCTGGATGAGGCGATCGCTTGCTGGCAGCTTTGGCAACAAAGCGATCGGTGAGTTCGCAATGCTGGAACACGTCCTTTAGACTCTGCAGTTAAGTTAGCGGACTACCATCTGACGAATGCCCTCTGACAGTCTGCATGGCGCGGCATGCCCTCTTAGGAATGCAGCCGTGGTTCTACACCATCGGCTGTTTTTGTGTCGAAGGCGACGGGCACGCCATGAACGAAGGAAGCGGCCGCCAACAGTTCCTCCAACTCGCGGTCGGTGGCCTTGCATGCCGGCATTAGTGTTCGGATGGCGCGGATCGCCTGCGCCATGGAGAGAAAGCGGACCCTTCCCCTGGAAAGGACATAGGCTTCTGCGGCTTTTTCGACGGTGACGGTGTGAAACGAATTGGTCATGACGAATTCCTCCCTGAACCCTGACCAACCCGACTTATGGCACGAATTCGACCGCCTTCAAGCCTATGTCCGATTGCGGACAATCGCTGCGATTCGTTCAAAACCGCTGATGCTTTTGGGCGACCTGGTGAGGGGCAAGGAGACGTCGGCTGAACCCGTTTCAACCGACATGCTTCAGGCAGCGGCCAGGCCGAAATAACGCTGCTCCTCCTTGTCATAAGCGCCATGTGTGAGCTTTATCAATCCGGCACGGTCGATGATCGTGATCTCGCCGCGCTTGGCGTGCACCAGTCCTCGATACTCAAGCATTTGCAGGGCCGTGGTGACCCCGGGCGGTGGGCGCGAGCATGGTCGCCAGAAATTCATGCGTCGGGAGGATCTTATCTCCTTCCGCACGGTCGTGGACCATCAGCTGCCAGCGGGCCAGCCGTTCTTCGACCTTGGAGTGGCCATTGACCAGTGCCGTCCGGCATGATTGGACGAGGAACGCGTGGGCATAGTCCAGCACTGAGGTGCGAAGCGACGGGCTAATCGCAGGGCGAAGGTTTTCAACCGGCAGGCGCCAGGTAGTGCTTTCCTTTCCGAGAATGACGGCAATTCCTTTCATCCCGTCATAGCCGACAATGCCGACTTCACCTTGCCGCCCGCCGGTCATGGTGGCGACCACCGACGCGATGCCCCTCTCGGGAAAATATACGTTCTTGATCGGCTGATGCGCGACCTCCAACTTGTCCTTGATGCCCGGTTCGACGTGATGCAGCGATGGTCGCAAAAGCGCGAAGTCCTGCGGGGTGAGGGCTTCAGCACCTGGTCGCGAAAGAGGGATCGGGCAAGGCTCTCTTCCAACGGGGCAAGAGCGCGTACGTCTTACTGTCGGCTGCACCGAAGTAAATGCCGGCCGATGCCAAAGCATAGGCTTCGAAACGCGCGATTGCAAAGCCCTGTCGGGGCAGTGCAGTCATGCTAGAAGTCGCGCCGCCTACGATAGGCAGCGGATGACATGATTCCCTTCTGCGGCGGCCACCAAGAACGGCTCGGGCACGCTTTAATCGTTCATACACAAGCTCGCAGGAATGTAAGCAGCGGAACAGTCGGGTGATTCGTACCGCCCTGCCCTTTCAGAGATCAAGTCATTGGACGTCAATTCGGCTGGAACGCCTCGTCGAACGGCCCAGGAAAATGCAGCCGGATGAGCAATGGTGGTTCACCTTATGTGCGGTCCCGGATATGCGGTCCGGCGGCTCATCTCCCAATGGCTTGTCGATGGGGAAGTGGAACTCGTCATGTCGCCGCGAACCGTCACCGCGCTAGCGGGGCTCTTTTGAAGACGCCGGTGTTTTTCTTTGTGGAACTGAATCTGTGAGGTGATTGATGCATGAATCAAACATTTGCGTATTTCCGCTGCATCGGCGACGTATATTGGTCGAAAGTATCGCCCAGGCCCTCGAGACCAAGAACGGCGAGGCGGCGAGCGCGTTCTGGCGCTGTGCCGCCAAGAAAATGCTCATTCAATTGTCCGATGTAGGAATTGCGCCAGAGCTCGCTGCGCAGGAGGTTGGAAGCCTTCTTCATGCGGTCTTGGACGACATGGCCAACCGAACGGTAATGCACAAAGCATAGGCTCGGGCGCTGTTGGACCGCGCGTCAGCTCGGGTCCTTATCGGGGGACTGCTCCGACTGGCCGACGGTCCGGCCAAACCGGCATACCGGCAAAGCTTTGAGGTTGCGATCGCTCACGGCGGCCGGTCCAATATTCTAAGACGACCTCAGAAGCCACGTTGGCTTCTTTGGACGAAGCGGAGGGGCGCCATTTTGGCGTGCTCACGCTGGACTGCGGGTTGCGCCTACGGAAATCCAAAGTCCGGCCGCGCGAGCCAATCGACCGGAACAGTCGAAAGCTCGTGGGGCGGGTCCGCTCACCCTCACGGCGGCGGTGGCGGCCGTGAGCAGACTTAACTCAAGTCACGGCTGAGCATCCGCAGGCGCTATGCCGATTGGATGAGAACTGGTTGCCACAACACCGGCCCGTTGAGGCGTCCCCTCCAGCGGATGCGCAAGAGACTGGCGTAGGAAATATCGAGGAAGCCGGCGACTGCCTCGGTGTTGCCGACCTGCTTGGGCTGTCCGATACGTGACAACGGCCAGGTCGCGAGACGAAGGATCCTTTCGATGCGCGTATCTGTCACCGTTACGATCCCGGAGAGATTGTTGGCCAAGCCGAATTCGATGATCCCCGCGAAGAGCTCGTAGGTTGCTTGGGCCAGGCCGCCAGCTGCCTTCGGCGCTGTCGCAGGGAGATCGAGCGCGAAACGACTACTCTCCCAGATATCGGCACTCGCAGGGACCACCATCTCATCCAGCAGCGTCGGAAACGTATCGCGCAACATTGTCGGTCCGGTGGTCGGCAAAAGGCGGACGCAGCCGCAAGTTCGCCAATCGGACCCCTTGAGAAGCAGGTAGACGGGGTTCAGGCTGTCAAACGAGTCCGTTTCCATTTCGCCTTCGGTCTGCACTTCCCAATCGAGCCGCTTCTTGAAAACCCGATACCTAAGTCCGTGCATTTCCTTGAGTTCGCTCGCAAACTCGGCGTAGCAGTCGGGTGTTATCAGCTGCATCATTGTCGTCTCCGTGCGGGATGTGTCCACGCAATCGAAGGGCAAAGCCGTCATGAATGCAGCCTGTAGACCTTTACAGCTAGACTTGGAGAGGATCAGGATCTCGCCCGAGCAGCCATCCGCACTACGGCCTGGTTGATGGTTCGCACGCCAAGCTTCGCCTTGGCGTTTTCCTGATGGAAGGTCACGGTGCGTTTCGAGACACCGAGAATCTGGCTGATATCCCAGGCCGACTTGCCGCACGCCGCCCATTTCAGGCACTCGAACTCCCGCCGGGTGAGCATTATGCCATCTACCACGCAATCTTCGGCGAGCCTGCGCCGGGCATGGATATGAACGTTGATCGCAACCAGTTGCATTGCTTTTTCGTAGCGCGTCAGCGACCTCAGAAATGGCGGATGCGCCTCGTTGGAGGCGAAGGTCAGTGCGGCGAACCGGCCGCGATGATCATGCATCGACATGGTCAGTCCGCCGCGAATGCCGAACTCAGCTGCTTTTTCCAGGACTTCCTGCTGAGAGGTCGGCAAATAACGGTGATCGCGGTCCACACCCCAGTCGAAGGTATCCCAGCCCCGCAGTCCCCGCAGGATCACGGGATCCACGCTGTGGTAGCGCTGTTGCAGGTAATGTGATGTCCATGATGATGGATAATTCGAGATCAATCGCGGCCTGTCGCCGGAAGCGGATGGGTAGGTGAAATAAGCGAAGAGCGGAAAGTCGAACCCGGCTGCGGCGGACGCCATTGCCTCATGGAGATCGACGGCATCGACGCTTGCAGAGAGTTGCTCGACCAAGGTTTCAAATACGCGATGCATCTGCGCTTAGCGTACCTCGCGGAGGTTGCTGGAAGCCGACGGAGACGTGGTTCTAAATGATGGCCTGTCCCTGCAGGGCATACGACGCGCCGCCGTCATCACCGCAATTGCTGTGCTGCTTCCGATTGGAGAGAGCTCCGCCCACCTGACCAACTACCGATGGGTGATATTGCGACGTTATCGATGAGCCGCGTGTCGCCAAGCCAAGCCGCAGCAAGCAAGCGTGCCGGTCGGTCAAGGCTTGCTAACGATTGCAGGTCTGTTTCTCCGCGAAGCTCCAGGTATTCGAGCTCGCGATAGCCGGCAGCCAGAATTGCTGCACGCGCTTCATCAAGCGTAGGCAGGATGGGGGAGCCGCGTGCAAGCCGCTCGGCCGTATCGAGCAGGACCGATGCTAGTTTTGGGGCAATGGCGCGTTGGGCTGGGGAGAGCCGCACGTTACGCGACGATAGCGCAAGACCATCGGCTTCGCGGACTGTCGGACAGGGCACAATAGTGATCGGAATGTCGAGATCCCGGACCAAGCGCCTGACAAGCTGAAGTTGCTGAAAATCCTTTTCGCCAAAAAAGGCGAAGTCAGCGCCGGCCTGCAGGAAGAGCTTGGCCACGACCGTCGCCACGCCATTGAAATGGCCGAGCCGGAATGCGCCGCAAAGGCATTCGCTGATGCCGGACACTGAAACGGCCGTGGCGAAGCCCACCTGGTACATTTCCTCTGTGTCCGGCACATAGAGCAGATGCGTGCCCAGCAGAGCGAGCTTGGCAGCATCGTCGCTTTCCGTCCGAGGGTAGGCAATCAGGTCGGCGGGGCTGTTGAACTGCTTGGGGTTTACGAACAGCGTCACGATCACCCGCTCGGCCCTTTCGAGCGCCTTCCGCACGAGGCTCAGATGCCCGTCGTGCAAGGCTCCCATGGTCGGCACAATACCGATCGTGGCACCCGAGCGACGCCATTGCGCAACGACGCCGCGCAGCTCGCTCACGGTTCGAGCGATCGGCACGCTCATGTGAAGTCACCGGCCTTCAAGGCGTTGACATAGAGATGTTCGACCGCCGGAAAGTGCCGGTTCCGCATATCGGTGGCGTAAGCGGCGATTGCCGCCTCAGCCTGCTCACCGAGCTCGGCATAGCGTTTGACGAACTTCGGCCGAAATGAGGTGAAGAGCCCGAGCATATCGTGGCTCACCAGAATCTGGCCGTCGCAAGCTGGCGAGGCACCGATGCCGATGGTGGGTATGTCGATATCGGCGGTTATCTGCCGTGCAAGCTGCTCCGGTATCTTTTCCAGCACCAAGGAGAAGGCGCCAGCTTCAGTTACCGCCCTGGCGTCGCGCCTGATCCGCTCTGCATCGGCTCCCCGGCCCTGCACACGATAGCCTCCAAACGTGTTTACCGCCTGCGGCGTCAGGCCCACATGGGCCATGACAGGTACGCCGCGCGCGGTAAGGAAGCGGATGGTTTCCGCGATGGTCTCGCCGCCCTCGATCTTTACCGCTGAACAACCGGTCTCACCCATCACGCGCGCAGCGTTGCCGAAAGCGTGCTCTGGGCTTTCCTCGTAGGAACCGAAGGGCAGGTCGACGACCATCAGCGCGTGTTCAAGGCCGCGGCGAACGGCCTGTCCGTGCATGATCATCATGTCGAGCGTGACCCCCAGCGTCGACGACAGGCCGTGCAGCACCATGCCGACGCTGTCGCCGACAAGAACGATGTCGCAGTGGCGATCGAGCAGCCTCGCGACCGGCGTGGTGTAGGCCGTCAAGCATACAAGTGGCGTCTGGCCTTTTCGCGATCGAATATCTGGAGGAGTCATCCCTTTTATCTCACCAGCCGCGCTCAACCGAGGCCCCTTCCCTTACGTTACCAACAGCGGGTGTCGCGTTTGGCATATTTTTGTGCGACTGCGAAGAGCTAAAAACAGCGCTTGAGTACTCCGGTGTTGACGTGCTGGCTTCCAAGGTTACATTCAATCGATTAAGGCGCTCCGTTGGGCCAACCCGCTTTCGCAAACATGGATCCTCAGACAAGAAGAACCAAGAAAGGCAAAGCCGCCGTCAAAGCTGACGAAGCCAAAGTGGACCTGACTGCCGTCGTGGTCGCCGTAAACGACAGTGAGCCCTGTGTCCTCACAGTCGGTCATGCGGACACCCTCCCTTCTGGACCTTTTGCCCTTGAGCATCGATCACTGCAGTCGGGTTTGAGGGGGTGGGTGGAGCAGCAGACCGGCCATGCACTTGGATACATCGAGCAACTCTACACCTTCGCCGATCGCGATCGCATCGGCACTGAGCGCCACCAGCGCGTCATCTCAATCAGCTATCTCGCATTGACCAGGAAGGAACAGGCAACGAACTCGGCCGCGTGCGGCTGGCAAAGTTGGTACGAATATTTTCCCTGGGAGGACCACCGCTTCGGCACGCCGCCTGTGCTGCTCGATAGATTGCGGCCCCGCCTGATTGAGTGGGCCGGCGGCGCCAGCGAGCCGACCACTCAACGCGAGCGCCGGCAGCGCGCTGCGATAGCCTTCGGCTTCGACGACCGCCATTGGAACGAGGAACTCACGCTCCAACGCTACGAGTTGCTCTATGAAGCTGCTCTGATTGAGGAGGCCGGTGGCGGCAGGGACGCGATTGCGGCCGCGGCTGGCAAACCAATGGTCGCTGACCACCGTCGTATTCTGGCAACCGGGATCGCGCGGCTGCGTTCGAAGATCAAATACCGGCCGGTCGTGTTCGAGCTTATGCGGCCTTCCTTCACGCTGCTGCAACTGCAGCGAACCGTGGAAGCTTTGGCTGGCAGGCTGATCAACAAGCCGAACTTCCGGAGATTGGTCGAGCAGCAGGAACTTGTTGAGGAGACCGGGGAGACCTCCCTCGACACGGGCGGCCGACCGGCGAAGCTTTATCGCTTCCGGCATGCCGTCCTCGACGACAGGGCTATCGCCGGGACAAAATTACCGCTGGCGCGGGCTTGACATACTTATAGTCAAGGTAGATATATTCCCTTATTGTCAAACCGAATATAATCGAGGCGCCAATGACTGGGGCGTTACCTATGGCTGCGTCCTTGTATGAGCGTGTCCGGCGGGTGATCCCACCCGTTGAATGGCCCGCGTTCGCCGGCGATATTGAAGCCATCTTAGCGCTGAAGCGTGAGCGCAATGCGGTGGTGCTGGCGCACAATTACCAGACGCCCGAAATTTTTCATTGCGTGGCAGACATCGTCGGCGACAGCCTGGCGTTGGCCCACAAGGCGGTGACGGTCGACGCCGACATCATCGTGGTTGCCGGCGTTCATTTCATGGCCGAGACGGCAAAACTGCTCAATCCGAACAAGACCGTGCTCATCCCGGATCTCCGCGCCGGCTGCTCGCTGGCCGAATCGATCACGGCAAACGACGTGCGGCTAATGCGGCTGCGGTATCCGGGGGTCCCCGTTGTTACTTACGTCAACACTTCCGCCGCCGTAAAAGCGGAGTCCGACATCTGCTGCACGTCCGGCAACGCCAAGGCGGTGGTGGAATCGCTTGGCGTGGCGCGTGTGCTGATGCTCCCGGACGAATATCTGGCGAGGAACGTGGCAGCCGATACAGACGTCGAGATCATCGCCTGGAAAGGCCATTGCGAGGTGCATGAGCGCTTCACCGCAGCAGACATCCGGGAACTGCGCGATGCCCATCCAGGCGTCATCGTGCTGGCCCATCCAGAATGCCCACCAGACGTTGTCGCGGAGGCGGAGTTCTCCGGCTCGACCGCGGCGATGTCGGATTATGTCGAGCGTGAGAAACCGAAGCGTGTCGTCCTTCTGACCGAATGTTCGATGAGCGACAACGTCGCGGTCGCGCATCCCGACGTCGAGTTCGTTCGCCCATGCAATCTGTGCCCGCACATGAAGCGCATCAACCTGGCCAACATTCGCGCCGCACTCGAGCAGAACCGGCATGAGGTCCGGATTGATCCCGAAATTGCCGGCCCCGCCCGCCGCGCGGTCGAGCGCATGCTTTCCCTATGAGTCTGGAGGTTCGCGAAATCGCGGGGGCGCCGGTCGTCATCGGCGGCGGCATTGCCGGCCTGATGACGGCGCTTCATCTGGCGCCGGAACCGGTCGTGCTTTTGACCAACGCGCCGCTTGGAACCGGAGCCTGCAGTGAACTTGCCCAGGGCGGTCTTGCGGCAAGTCTCGGGGGCGACGACGGCCCAGATTTTCACCTTTGCGACACGATAGCTGCCGGCGACGGACTCTGCGATGAGGCCACGGTGCGGCGAGTGGTACGAGCTGCACCCGAAGCGATTAGGACGATCCAAAGGTTCGGCGTCGACTTCGACCAGCACCCTGACCGCGCGTTGCGACTTGGGCTCGAGGCGGCACACTCGCGACGGCGGATTGTGCATGCAGCCGGCGACGCCACCGGTCGCGAGTTGGTGCGCGCGCTCGTCGCCGCGGTTCGGCGTACAGCCTCGATCACCATTATCGAAAATGTGGAGGTCCGCCGGCTGGTCGTGCAGGACGGGTCGGTCATCGCCGTGGTCGCAGCAGGACGAGCCGGCGCGCTCGCTCTGCCCACGCGTCGCGCGGTGCTGGCGACCGGCGGCGTCGGCGGGCTGTTTTGCGACACGACAAACCCCGCTGGCTCATGGGGTCACGGGCTGGCGCTCGCCGCATGGGCGGGGGCGGAACTCGCCGACTTGGAATTCATACAGTTCCATCCAACTGCGCTCGACGGTCCGCGCCGGCCGATGCCGCTGGTGAGCGAAGCCGTGCGTGGCGAAGGCGCGGTGCTCATCGATGAGCGAGGAGAGCGCTTCCTCGCCGACACACCTGGCGGTGAACTTGCGCCTCGCGACGTCGTAGCGCGCGCCATTTGGCACCAGCTTGCCGTTGGACGCCGCGTATTCCTGGACGCACGGCAAAGTCTCGGCCCGAGATTTGGCAAGCGTTTTCCAGGCATCGCCGAATTGTGCCGGAGCGCAGGAATCGACCCAGCGACCGACCTGATCCCGGTGCGCCCGGCGGCACATTATCACATGGGCGGCGTCGCCGTAGACAGCGCCGGCCGCAGCTCCATCGAGGGATTGTGGGCCTGCGGTGAGGTGGCCTGTACCGGCCTGCACGGCGCCAACCGCCTGGCCAGCAACTCGCTCACCGAAGCGGCGGTCACCGCGAGCTGGGTTGCCGAAAGCGTTGCCGGCACGTCGTATACCCGGCGACCGCGCAGATGCTCCACATTCGTCCCTCCACGACCAGACGCTTCCGTGGTCCGCCCGATTGTCTCCGCCGCCCTGGGTATCATCCGCGACGGCGAGGCAATGCGCGAAGCGGTGGCGACCCTGCTGCCGATCGCAGCCAATAGTGTCGCTGCCTCTGGTCCGGCTTTGGTCTCACTGATGATCGCCGCGGCGGCCCTGAGGCGGGAAGAGAGTCGAGGCGCGCACTGTCGGTCCGATTTCCCGCTCCACGATGCCAACGTGCGCCCATCACGGCTGACACTGCACAGCGCAATGCGGGCCGCGGCCGCACTCGATTGCCGGGCTACCATACGGAGCACTTGATATGACTTCATTCTCCCCCCTCCCCGCGACCCTGATCGAACCGATTGTGCGCGTTGCGCTCCTCGAAGACCTGGGCAGATCCGGCGACCTGACCACCGATGCGGTTATCCCGTATGATTGCACTGCCACGTTGGTGCTCAAAGCGAGGCAGGCGGGCGTCGTTGCCGGGCTCGATCTGGTCTCGTATGCCTTCCTTCTCGTGGAACCGGCGATCAACATCCAGATCTGGCGCCCTGATGGCAGCGAGGTTGGGGCCGGGGAAACCATTGCAAGATTGTCCGGACCCGCACGAGGCCTGCTCACGGCCGAACGCACGGCCCTCAATTTCTTATGCCGGCTGAGCGGCATTGCCACTGCCACAGCGGCCATGGTTGAGGCCGTGCGCGGTCACAAGGCGAGGATTGTATCGACGCGAAAGACGACGCCCGGGCTGCGGGCATTGGAGAAATACGCCGTGCGCGTCGGCGGCGGTGCCAATCACCGGTTCGGCCTCGATGACGGCGTGCTCATAAAGGACAACCACATCGCGATCGCCGGCGATATGCGCACAGCAATAGAGCGGGCGCGCGCCGCAGCAGGGCATATGGTGAAGGTCGAGGTCGAGGTCGACACGCTGAAGCAGCTCGATGCAGCGCTCGCGATTGGTGTTGACGCGGTGCTGCTCGACAATATGTCGGTCGAGGATCTTGCCCGCGCGGTTTCTATAGTGGATGGCCGTACGATCACCGAGGCGTCCGGTCGGGTGATGCCGAAAACGGCGGCGGCGATTGCGGCGACCGGTGTCGATCTCATCTCCATGGGTTGGCTGACGCACAGCGCCCCGATCCTCGACATCGGCCTGGACATGCCGGACCACCAGAACATCTGCAAGCACTTGAACTGAGGATTACGGCGTGAGGAGCAACATCAGCTCGGCAGGCGTAGGAGGTGCTGGAAAGACGTGCCGCAGCTCGCCTTTAGCGAGTGCGCCCCAAAGCCAAGAAGGCGTACCGGACTAGCAAACAAAGGTTTGACGATGACGATTGGAATGAACTCGGAGTTCGACGTGAACCAGACCATGCAATCGGTCGACGGAACGCCTCCGCGATGGAACCGCAAAGAGGCCGAGGCCATCTACGGCATGCCATTCAACGATCTGCTGTTCCTGGCTCAGACGATCCACCGCCAGAACTTCGATCGAAACCGAGTGCAGCTGTCGCGGCTCCTTAGCATCAAGACCGGCGGGTGCCCCGAAGATTGCGGCTATTGCAGCCAGTCTGCGCATTACGAAACCGGTGTGAAGGCGTCGAAGCTGGTGGACGTCAAGCATGTCATCGACGAAGCGGCCAAGGCGCGTGATGGCGGCGCAACGCGCTATTGCATGGGCGCGGCGTGGCGAAGTCCCAAGGAGCGCGACATGGACGTTGTGGTCGCCATGATTGAGGGCGTCAAGGCCCTCGGCATGGAGACCTGCATGACGCTCGGCATGCTCGATCTTGAGCAAGCTGCTCGCCTGAAGCAGGCCGGTCTCGACTACTATAACCACAACATCGATACCTCTGAGCGCTACTATGGCGAGGTTATTTCAACCAGGACTTTTGCCGACCGGCTGAAAACGCTTGGGCACGTGCGCGCGGTTGGGATGAAAGTCTGCTGCGGCGGCATTGTCGGGATGGGAGAAGAAAAGACCGATCGCATCGACATGCTGGTCACGCTCGCGAACCTGCCCGAGCCGCCGGAAAGCGTGCCGATCAACATGCTTATTCCCATCGAAGGCACGCCGCTTGCCGCGGCCGACGCCATCGATCCGATCGATTTCGTCCGCATCGTTGCGCTCGCGCGGGTGATGATGCCGAAATCCTATGTAAGGCTGTCCGCCGGCAGGACGGCGATGAGCGACGAAACGCAGGCGCTGTGCTTCTTTGCCGGCGCCAATTCGATCTTTGTCGGCGACACGCTGCTGACGGCGGGAAATCCCGGCGAGGACAAGGATACCCTTCTGTTCCGGCGCCTCGGCATTGAGCCTATGGAACTCGCCACGCAATGAAGGAGGCAATTCTTGCCCGCTATGACGCAACCTTGCGGGGACTGGGGCGCAAGGACCGGTTGCGGACGCTCGCACCGCGCGCCGGGCTCGACTTCTCGTCGAACGACTATATCGGACTTGCCGCCTCCAAAAGACTGGGCGATGCGGTTTCGACGGCGATTGCGCGGGGCACGCCAGTGGGCGCCACCGGATCGCGGCTGTTGCGCGGCAATGCACCGGAACATGAGCAACTGGAGGCGGACGCAGCGGCATTTTTCGGAGCCGAGCGTGCACTGTTCTTCGGCAGCGGCTATATCGCCAACTTCGCTCTGCTGACGGCCCTGCCGCAGAAAGGCGACCTGCTGGTCCTCGACGAGCTCGCTCATGCCAGCATGCATGAGGGTGCCCAGGCCGGGCGCGCTGAGTTCAAGCTGGCCGCGCACAACGACGTCGACGCTGTCGAGGACGCAATCACCCGCTGGCGCGCCGAAGGCGGCATGGGGCGGGTGTGGATCGCCTTCGAAAGCCTTTACAGCATGGATGGCGACCGTGCGCCGATGGAGAGCCTGGTCGCGCTGGCTGATCGGTACCAGGCATTCATCGTCGTCGATGAAGCGCATGCCACCGGCGTCTGGGGACCGGACGGCCGGGGACTGGCCGCCGCGTATGAAGGCCGCGACAACATCGTCACGCTCCACACATGCGGCAAGGCGCTTGGCGCATCCGGCGCGCTCGTTACCGGACCGCGAACACTGTGCGACTATCTTATCAACCGGTGCCGGCCATTCATCTATGCGACCGCACCATCGCCGCTGATGGCAGTCGCGGCACGTGAGGCGCTGACTATTCTGTCTGACGAGCCTATGCGTCGTGCTCAGTTGCACGAGCGTGTCGCTTTCGCGAGCCGGCAATTGGCCGAACGCTGCGGCGTGATGCCCAGCGGCTCGCAGATCCAGCCGCTTGTGATCGGCGATAACAGCCGCACCATGGCGGTGGCGGCAGGACTGCAGGCACGCGGCTTCGACATACGCGGCATTCGCCCGCCGACAGTGCCTGAGGGTACGTCGCGCCTGCGCATTTCGCTGACTCTCAACGTCGACGAAGCCGACATTTCCGCCATGGTCGAGGCTCTCGTCGGAGTGTTGGCCACAGCATGACCAAACGCATCGTCGTCACCGGAACAGACACTGGAATTGGCAAGACAGTGTTTTCGGCCGGACTTGCCGGGCTGCTCGACGGCTTCTACTGGAAGCCGGTGCAATCGGGCCTCAACGAGGAGACCGACAGCGAGGTCGTCGCCCGGCTTTCCGGCTTGCCCGACGGACGCGTGCTGCCCGAAGTCTATCGACTGACGATGCCGCTGTCGCCGCATCGATCAGCCGAAATCGACGGCGTCGCGATCGAGGCCGACGATCTTTCATTTCCGGTCCTGCCGACACCGCTCGTCATCGAAGGCGCCGGCGGGCTGATGGTGCCGCTCAATCGACAGACAAGGTTCATTGACATATTCGAACAATGGCGGCTGCCGGTCATACTGTGCGCCCGCACCGCGCTTGGCACCATCAATCATACGCTGTTGTCGATCGAGGCCCTGAGAGCCCGCTCCATCCCGCTCATCGGCATTGCCTTCATTGGCGAAGAGGTGGCCGATACACAAAGGACAATCGTGGAATTCGGCGGCGTGCCGCAGCTGGGCAGGCTGCCGCACCTCGGTCCGCTGACGGGTGAAACGTTGAGAGATGCAATGATTTCCGGCTTCGACCTGGCCATGATTGCCGGAGGCGACTGATGGCGGAGTCTCGAGTCTGGCATCCGTTCACGCAGCACGCGCTAGAGCCCTCGCTCCCTGAAATCGTGCTGACTGAAGGCGCCTATCTCCACAAGGCCGACGGCTTCCGCATCCTCGATGCGATTTCTTCCTGGTGGGTCGTCACCCATGGCCATCGCCACCCCCGCATCATGAAGGCCATCGAGACGACCGCCTCGAGCCTCGACCAGATCATCTTCGCGGGCTTCACCCACGAGCCGGCCGAACGGCTGGCCGAGGCGCTTGTAGGCATCGCACCCGCCGGCCTCCACCGGGTGTTCTATTCCGACAGTGGCTCGACCTCAGTCGAAGTCGCGCTGAAGATGGCGCTCGGCTATTTCCGTAACATCGGCGCGTCGCGTTCGCGCATCGCCGTCATGGAGCACAGCTATCATGGCGACACCATCGGCACGATGAGCGTCGGCGCCCGTGGCGTCTTCAACGCCGCCTATGAGCCTTTGCTGTTCGAGGTCGACACCATCCCCTTCCCGGCCGCCGGGCGCGAGCAGGAAACGCTGGATCGGTTCGAGGCCGTTAGCCGCGACCGGCGCGCAGCCGCGCTGATCGTCGAGCCGCTGGTGCTTGGCGCCGGCGGCATGCTGATGTATCCGGCCTGGGTTCTTGCCGAATTGAAGAGGATCGCCGAAGCCTCCGGCACGCTCGTGATCGCCGATGAAGTGATGACCGGCTGGGGGCGCACCGGAACCATGTTTGCCTGCGAACAGGCGTCCGTCTCGCCCGACATCTTGTGCACCTCGAAAGGTCTGACCGGTGGTACCATCCCGCTGGCCGCCACGATCGCCACCGATGCCATCTTCCACGCTCACTTTTCGGAGGATCGCAAGAAGACGTTTTTCCATTCGAGCTCCTACACCGCCAATCCGATCGCCTGCGCGGCAGCACTTGCCAATGTCGAGATCTGGCGTGACGAGCCGGTGGCCGAGCGGATCGCGGTCTTGAGCGCGAGGCAGGCCGCGGGGCTGCAACGCTTCCGGGACAATCCATATTTCACCGACTGCCGGACAACCGGCACCATCGCGGCACTCGACCTACGCACCGGCTCAGCCGGTTATCTGGCCGAGATCGGGCCAAAACTGCGCGCTTTTTTCCTTGAGCGCGGCCTGTTGGTGCGCCCGCTCGGCAATGTCCTCTATCTTCTGCCGCCCTATTGCATCACCAGCGACGAATTGGACGGGCTCTATGACGCGATAGAGGAGGCCGGCGAACGCTTCGGCTCGCGGCCATGAACCTATCGTCGCGCGTTCTCGGCTTCGGCCATCATGCGCCGACGCGCAAGGTCGAGAACCCGGAAATCGAAGACCGGCTCGGGCTTGAGCCCGGCTGGATCGAGCGGCGCACCGGAATTCGCTCGCGCTTCTGGGCAACAGACGAAGACACGCTGTCGGGCCTTGCCGCCTCTGCCGGCGACATGGCGCTGACCAATGCCGGTATCGACCGCGGCGACGTCGGTCTACTCTTGCTCGCCACGTCGACGCCCGATCACCTTCTGCCGCCAAGCGCGCCGCTGGTCGCACATCGGCTGGGGCTAGGCCGCGCCGGAGCGATCGACCTGACCGGCGCCTGCGCCGGCTTCATCTATGCGCTGATGTTCGCCGACGGGTTCACCCGCCTGCACGGCAAAGCGAGCCTTGTCATCGCCGCCAACATCCTCAGCCACCGCATCAATTTGGCCGAGCGCGCCAGCGCCGTGCTGTTTGCCGATGCCGCCGGCGCCATGGTGATCAGTCCTTGCGATGACCCGGATCGAGGCATTCTCGGCGCTTCGGTGGATTCCGACGGCTCGCGCTACGGGCTAATCCAGATTCCCGCCGGGGGAAGCAACACTCCGTTCCATGCCGACCTCGACCTCGCGCAGACACGGATGACGATCACTGACGGCCGTGAAGTATTCAGCAAGGCCGTGGAGATGATGACCGCCTGCTCGAGAGATGCGCTCACTGCTGCCCGACTGAGGCCGCAAGACCTCGATCGTTTCGTGCCGCATCAGGCCAATGCGCGCATTTTCGACGCGGTCGGCAGGAACCTCGGCATCGCTGATCACTCGATCGTCAAGACGATCGCCGAATATGGCAACTCTTCCGCCGCGACGATCCCGCTCTCATTGTCGCTGGCCCATCGGGCGCAGCCGTTTCGGCCTGGCGAGAAAGTCCTCTTGGCGGCAGCGGGTGCGGGTCTCAGCGGCGGCGCGCTTGTGGTGGGAATTTAGCAAAGCAATGCTTGCGCACAGGACTGCTCATGAATGAGACTATGAGAATGGCTCAATACGCAAATAGTCGCCGGCAAGCTCCATAGAGCTGGGGTCCGTGCGGTGCTCCGCGATGTCTAAGTATCGACCCGCTTGCTCAAATCGCAGCGCTCATCGAAGGCCAGCAATACCTCATGCAGAGCGAAAATCCCCAACCGCCCGTTTCAAAGACGCTCGCCCCATTTCGAAACAAGGTGTTTCGCTCAATTTGGGCGGCCACCCAGATTTCCAGCCTCGGTTGGCTAGTGCAAACGGTCGCCATCAGTTGGCTTATGGCAACGATTTCAGCGTCCGACCTCATGGTGGCACTCGTCCAGGCCGCATCCACATTGCCGGTGTTCTTCCTCTCAGTTTTCGCCGGAGCCATTGCCGACAACTTCAGCCGCCGGTGGGTGATGTTTGCGGGACACTGCCTGATAGCATCGGCGTCGACGACGCTGATGATTTCTGTGGGTCTGGGATTTGTCAGTCCTTGGCTGATTCTCGGGTTAGGTTTCCTGGCCGGCTGCGGCTTTGCCTTGAATGATCCGGCTTGGCACGCTTCGGTCGGCGATATCCTTCACAAACGCGACATTCCGGCCGCAGTGACGCTTATGTCCGTCGGATACAACATTGTGCGCAGCGTTGGTCCAGCCTTGGGGGGCGTGATCCTGGCCGTCTTTGGGCCGCTGGCCGCTTTCGCCTTGGCTGCGGTGAGTGATCTGGCGCCCATAAGCGCGATATGGCGCACCAAATGGGAGGTCCGCTCTTCGCCTCTCCCTCGTGAGAGAATGACGACGGCAATTCATGACGGAGTGCGCTTTACGGCGATGTCTTTGGAGATCAGGGCAGCGACCGCCCGAGCCGCTCTTTTCGGGTTGGCAAGCATCTCCATTCTGGCGTTGCTCCCCCTCGTCGTCCGGGATCAGTTGAAGAGTGGGCCAATTGTCTACGGTATCTTATTGGCCGGCTTCGGCATGGGTGCTTTCATCGCGGGTATGGGCAACGGCTTCTTGAGGAAGGTCACGTCTCAAAACAGGCTGGTGGCCTTCGCCTCTGTGGCTTGTGCAGTCTGTTGCCTCTCCCTTGCCCTTACATCGTCGCTTCCTGTGGCGGCCATTTCGCTGGCGCTCGGCGGAGCGGGTTGGCTTATCACCTGGACGGGCATTGACGTGTCGGTGCAGTTGGCAAGCCCAAGGTGGGTTGTAGGCCGCACGCTCTCCATTTACTACGCCTTGAGCGCAGGCGGTATGGCTGCTGGCAGCTGGATCTGGGGTTCTGTCGCGCAAAACTATTCCTTGACCTCAGCATTGGAGGGCGCCGCAGGCGCTCTGTTGCTGGTTGCAGCAGCGGGGATCGTGTTGCCGGTCCGTCCCTGGGAAGAAACCGATCAAGAAAGTTCAGTTTTTCATCCGCCGGACGTGGCTCTCGATCTGAAACCCAGAAGTGGCCCTATCGTGGCCAAGGTCGAGTATTTGATATCGGAGGAAAATATCGAGGCCTTTCTGGGCTCCATGCGCACGCGGCGACACGTCCAGAGCCGTGCCGGTGCACGAAACTGGACGCTCCAGCGAAATCTGCAAACACCGTCACTTTGGACGGAGACATTCCGCACCCCCACCTGGATGGACTTTCTCCGCCTAAATCATCGACTCACCGCAGCAGATAAGGAAGTCGCCCAGCATCTCCTGTCACTGCATGAAGGAGAGGTGCCTCCGCAGACAGTGCTTTCGATTGAACGGACGACCGAGGCAATTCGTACCCGTACCTCGACAATCTTTTCTCGTCCTCCAAGATGACGCCATCAAGCTGCTGTCCAGGGACAGGGTGGATCACCGGTGCTTTGCAGAGCACAGCCTCACACCGAGAGCAGCGTGCTCCGGGTTGTGCGCTTTCGCGCGCACCCAGGCGAGATGATGGTGAACGCGGCGTCAAGTGGAAGTCCCCTGCATACGCTTGCGGAGTCTTCTGCGAGAGCCCATGCCGACGAGCGCCAAACAAGGTCTGATGCCTTTCGGCGTCGTGGCCTCAACTCATCGATTCGCGAGAAAAGCATCGAATGCAGCAGCAACGGCGCGAACAACAAAGCGGTGCTCCGGCCGCACGCGGATGAAGCCGTTTTCGACGTCCAGGATCCCCTCCTCAGCCAGCGTCACCAAACTCTCAACTGAATCGAGAAAACGAGCTGGTTCGATTTCGTGGGCGGCACAGATGGTCGGCACGTCGGCCTCCAAATCGCACATCAGTCGCTCGATGATCGCTGCGCGCACCCGGTCATCGTCGGTCAGACGGTGACCCTTTGATGTCGCCAGACGTCCACTTGCGATGTGCCGGGCGTAAGAATCCCGTGTTACTTCGTTCTGAACATACCCCTCGCGGACTCGGCCAATAGCCGACGCGCCGAAGCCGATCACGTTTTGCAAGTATCGGCCGAGTATCCCAGCGAATTACGCCGTAGGCGCCCGGTCTTCTGGCGCTAGCGCAAGTTCGTCGTCCGGCGGAGCGAAATGATCGAGCCCGATCTCCCGGTAGCCAGCGCCAACCAGTGTCTCGGCGACAGTTGCAGCCTGTTCGGCGCGAAGATCGCCGTCCGGTAGACCTGCCTGCTCGATTAGGCGCTGATTCTTTATCACGGAAGGAATATGCGCGTATCCGAACACCGCAAGCCGGTTGGGGCGCATGGCGACCGCAGCCATCGCGGTCTGGATGCAGGACTGCACAGTCTGTTTCGGTAGACCGAAGATGAGGTCGAAGTTGATATGGCCAACGCCATGCCGGCGGAGATTTTGGACTGCAGCGGCCGTCTGCACCTTACTCTGGATCCGATTGATCGCCTTTGCACATCGGGATCAAAGCTCTGCATCCGATGCTCGCGCGGTTGACACCGTTAGCTGCCAGGGCTTCGGCCATTTCCGGTGTGAACGTTCGGGGATCGATCTCCACGGCGATCGCAGCAGTTTTGCTGAAAGCGAAGTGGCGGCGTAGAAATTCCATCAGCGCCAAGTGCTCGGCTGGCCCGATAAGGTGAGGCGTTCCGCCGCCGAAATGCACATCGCTCACCGGCAGCCCTTGCCGCACTTGCTCCGACACCAAACTGATCTCCTGACGCAGCACCGCTAAATAATTAAGGATCGGGCCGTTGCGACGGATGACCGCGGTAGGGAAGCCGCAATACCAGCACATGGATCGGCAAAACGGAATGTGGAAATAGAGCGACACCGATTCGTCGGCCGGGAGGCCCCCCAGCCATTCCTCATAATCGTCAGCACCAACTGCCGCAGAGAAGTCTGGCACAGTCGGATAGATGGTATACCAAGGCGGCCGGGGGTCCCGGTACTTTGTCAGGATTGAGGTGTGCAAGGAGCTGTCATCCCACGTCGCTCATCCATCATTCTTTCGTTGCGCGCTCGTCCTGGTCTCTGACCTAAGTCAGTGCGTCCCGCTTATGTCGCAGTCTCGTTTGGACAGGATGGGGTCAACCACGCCGGGGAGCGCGCGTGCCATGGTTGCGCCTGAGGTGATGGTGCGGTGCCGCATTCAACGTCTGAGTACGTGACGCCAGTGCAGTGTGCTTGAGGCGTCTGCGGAAGAACTTTGCAATGCGAAATTCATGTCCGACGCAACGGACCTGTCAAGCCTCGTTCAGACGCCATCCAGGTCCAGCCAGCGGCCTTCCCTGCCGGCCGAAAAACCATACCGGCTTTAGCCACCGAGACGCTCTAAAGCTGACGTCGGCTCATTTGATGAAAGGAGGACGCCGCTAGGGGGTGCACAAGGTTCCCCGGCTTGACGTCGCTTCGAGCGAAGAGCGGTGTGGCTTGTCGTCAAGCGCCGGGCAGCGTGCCCCCTACCGATATCCCGAAAAGATCGACCAAGATGGCCATGCCGACGCCACACGCGGTCTGGATGAGGCCGACCATGAAAATGCGATTGGCGCGTTCGTAGATGGGGCGCCGCAAGGAACTCATGTCGAGCAGCATGGACAGCGCTCTCATCTGCAGTGCGATGCCGAGCAGGATCGGCACTACGGCGAACAGATCGTAGAGTTGCCATGGCAAGGGGTTCGCGGCCCAATGAGTGAGGAAGCCGAGGGAAAAGGCAAGCAGGATACCCACGGCAGTGATTGTGCCGTTGCGGAAAATGGTCTCGATCGGTTCTTCCTTCGGATCGTGCTCGTCCAAGCGGCTTCCTTTCGTTGCTCTTTCCGTCGAGACTAAGTTCTCGAGAATACTGTTCATCGCCAATTACTCGAGGCGAGCCGTAGGCAGCCGTTTCAGGGTGCGCTCCCTCTCGCTTCCGGCCGCGCAATGTACCTGCACGGCGAACTTACAGCGGCGAAAAGGTGCTGCGGCCACCATGCGACGCCTCGGACGTGCACGCCCTCTGTTCCTGGCGCAGCCCTTGCGGAGCGTACGCGCAGTGATCCTTCTCGGTAGCGGATGGCGCGGCCTCCGTTGCGGTCAGACGGGAAGCCGTCGCTGTTAAACGAGACTGTCACATATCGAACATGGCGAACCGTGTCGCACATTTCTTTTCGCAGTGACCCTCAAAAAAAGTGATTCCAGCGAGACGAAGGCGCGTCGGCCCGATTTTGGTGTCGGCCGCATCTACGCTTCAGGTTGGCATGTCGCTTGCTGCTCTATTCGGAGAGCTGCAGCGGTCCGACCGGAGTGTTTCACATGTAAACGATAATGA
This sequence comes from Mesorhizobium sp. M7A.F.Ca.US.006.01.1.1, assembly GCF_003997935.1. Taxonomy (GTDB): domain Bacteria; phylum Pseudomonadota; class Alphaproteobacteria; order Rhizobiales; family Rhizobiaceae; genus Mesorhizobium. The sequence goes on along the minus strand of NZ_RZQL01000076.1, from coordinate 1,806 downwards.
ATCTCCTAGCAGAAAACACTATTATAAGTACATGTGGCTTTTACGCTGGCTCACCTCTCGTGTCAAGCGCTTTGGCGTCCACATATTGGAGACAACACGCACAAAATTTAGAGGAAAAGCTTGCTCTTTCGCCTCTATCCTTTTTATTCCTTCATGGAGATCTAGACATGTACATCAAGAGTCCTCTTCTCGGCTTAACTGCTCTGATGACCATTTCCGTCGGTCGAGCAGCTGGCGCCGAGCGGGAACCGGCCGAGTACATCAAGATCTGCGACGTCCTCGGCTCGGGATATTCCTATATTCCCAACACCGAGACCTGCCTGCGCATCGGCGGCTATGTCCGTTACGATATCGGCCTGGGTGACGTCCGATCGTATGACAGCGCAAGAACCTCGGACGTGAGAACTGGCGAGGACCAAGGCACTTGGCGAAACAGCACACGCTTCACGTTCAAAACTTGGACCGGCCAGCAGACCGAGCTCGGCGCGTTGACGACCTATACCGAAACCCAGGTGAATTTTGGCAACAGCGCTAACTCGCATGACAGTCCTCAGAACTATGATTTCAACAGCGGCCTCGCACTGGCTTCTGCCTGGGTCGAGCTGGGAGGCCTGCGAGTTGGCAAGGAGGGGTCGGCCTTCGATACGTTTGCAAGCTACGCTGGCAACGTTCTCGATAGTATGCTCGTTCCGTCGGCCGGCTTCGACACCAACGTGGCTCAGTACCACTTCGACGCCGGCAACGGCATTTCGACTGTGATTTCGCTCGAACAAGGATCGGGCTCAGCCGGTACTATCGACAGCTATATTCCGCACGTTGTCGCCGGCTTGAAATACACGCAAGGCTGGGGCTCGATCATCGGCGTCGCGGCTTATGACAGCAATTACGAAGCTTTTGCCGGCAAGATCCGCGTCGACGTCGCTGTCACAAACCAGCTGTCGCTGTTTGGACTCTTCGGCTACGGTTCCAATGCCAGTCTCAACGAGGACTCAAACGGCGCAATTGCCAATCATGGGCGCGGCTCGTACAAAATCTGGAACGGCCAGTGGGCTTTCTGGGCGGGCGCCACCTACGAGTTTGACGAGAAAACTTCGTTCAACCTTCAGGTCTCGGGTGATCAGCTCAAGGATGCTGGTGTGGCTGCAAACGTCGCCTACATGGTCGTTCCCGGCTTCACGGTCACAGCCGAGGTCGATTACGACCACTACGGCAACTCTGGCCTCGGCCCTGCCGAGCCTACCGCCGTCAAGGGCACGAGCAAGCCGAACAGCGTCGGCGGCATTCTCCGCTTACAAGGCTCATTTTGAAATCTCTCCAGTCGCGAGCATGGCAAAGGCACTTGCCTCGACAACGCACGCATGGAGAGCTTCGTTCGCCATCTTGAAGTCTGCATCGACCGTCCACGGCCCATCGTACCAACTAGAAACTGAAAGTTATGAGCCCTGTGTACTACACCTAGCCCTTGACCTGCCCGATGAACCGGCCAGGGGCCGTCAGTTCAAATTCGGGGCCGTTTAGAGGGCAGTGTGAGGCCGTGTTAGGTAAGCGCCACTGCAATGTCGAGGCCGCGACACGCCTGTCGCTTTGGACGGCTGGAATTGCCCTTCGCGGCGCCATTCATTCTCTCAACATTTACGTGATAATGCACGCTGAGTCCGAGCCGCGTGGCAGCACCCATCCTAGGTGTGAGCTTTCGAGAGGTTGTCCATTCGGACCGGACCGAGGAGACTGGAGTTACCACGCTTCAGCATCCATCGGAGGGTCCGAATGAACATCCACAAGAATGCCCGTCTCACACCGCTGCGT
>NZ_RZQL01000075.1 GCF_003997935.1 Mesorhizobium sp. M7A.F.Ca.US.006.01.1.1 | reverse complement strand
GCGCGAGGCTTCCAGACCGGCAGCGTCCGGCACCGGATGAGCCGCCTCGATGATCTCGATGCGCTCGCAGGTCGCGCCATAGCCATAGCGGGTGACGACCAGCCCCTCGATGGGGCCGTCCCACACTTTCTCGAACGCTGCCGCCATCTGCGCCGAGCCTTTGCCCGCGCCGATGACGATGGTACGGCCCTTTGGCTTGGCCGGCAGATGATCCCTGATGGTTCGTTCCGGATCGGCGGCGGCGACGGCGGCGTTGAAGATGGAGACGAGGAACGATTTGGGGTCGAGCACGGTCATTCGGCTTCCCGAGGCAATGCCAAGCCACGCTTGTCGACGCCCAAATGATCGCACAGCGCATCGACGACGACGCCGTGATCCTCGCGCTCCGGCAATCCGGAAACGGCGATCACGCCAATGACGCCGGCGCTCTTGAGGGTCACCGGAAAGCCCCCGCCGGCCAGCACATAGTCGGCAATATCCAGCCCCTCACCAATCTTGAAGCTGCGGTCGGGGCGCTGCTGTTCCAATACCATGCGATAGGTGCTTCTCAGGAACCGTTTGACCACATTGATCTTGCGCCGCGCCCAGTCGGGATTGGAAGCGTTCGAACCAGGCATCGCGGCGTAGAACAGCGGCCGATCCCACAGCCTGATATCGACAATGATGGGCATGGCCTCGGCCAGTGCCCGCTCACGGATCGCTGCGCCGATCTCGAAGGCGACGGCCTCGTCGAACGCCGGGAAGACCAGCATCTCTTCCTGTTTCTGGATCAGAGCGATGTCGTCCGCAGCGGCCATTTTCTTTCTCCGAAGTCAGTCACAAATCGTGTGTACGACAAGCTCCGCCCGGTCAAGCTTCCGTCGCGGCGATCGTGTGGCCCCGCCAAGGGTCGACCCCCACTCCGTCGAGCTGCGGTCCTTCCCCTCGGGGTGAGGGGGGTCTTACCCCACGATCATGTCAGCCTTGGCTGGTCGCCCCGCCACATAAACCTCGCGGACAGTGCGGTCGTCACCCAGCGTTTGCAGGAGAAACAGTTCCTGTGCCAGCGTCTCGACCGTTTCCATCCTGAGCCGCATCGCCGGCGTCGCCCTGGCGTCGAGCACGACGATGTCGGCATCGGTGCCCTCGTCCAGGGTGCCGATCTTTTCCGCCACCGACAGCGCCTCGGCATTGCCACGCGTCATCTGCCAGAAGGACTGGAACGGGTTGAGCTTCTCGCCGTTCAGCGCGATCACCTTGTAGCCTTCGTCCATGGTGCGCAGCATCGAATAATTGGTGCCACCGCCGACATCGGTGGCGGCGGCGATCCGGATCGGTTTGTCGCGGCGACGAAAGCGCTGGTAGTCGAACAGGCCGGAACCGAGGAACAGGTTCGAGGTCGGGCAGAACACCGCCACCGAGCCACTGTCGGAAAGCGCATCCGCTTCGCGCTCCGACAAATGGATGCAGTGCCCGAACAGGCTCTTTTTCCCCAACAGCCCGTAGTGCTCGTAAACGTCGGTATAGTCACGCGACCACGGATAGAGTTGCTGCGTGAAGGCGATTTCGGCGTGGTTTTCCGACAGATGCGTCTGCATGTGCAGGTCGGGATATTCCCGACACAGCGCGCCCGTCATCTCCATCTGCTCCGGCGACGAGGTGATGGCGAAGCGCGGCGTGATGGCGTAGTGCTGCCGTCCCTTGCCATGCCACTCCTTGATCAGCGCCTTCGTATCGTCGTAGCCGGATTGCGGGGTGTCGAGCACGCCGTCGGGCGCATTGCGATCCATCATCACCTTGCCGGCGATGTTGAGCATGTTGCGGTCATGCGACTCAGCAAAGAAGGCCTCGGCCGAAGCCTTGTGCACCGAACAGTAGGCGGCAACCGTCGTGGTGCCATGACGCACCATTTCGTCGAGGAACAGCCGCGCGATGCGGCGGCCGTGCTGGGCGTTGGCGAACTTCGTTTCTTCCGGAAAAGTGTAGGTGTTCAGCCAGTCGAGCAGTTCCGCGCCATAGGAGGCGATGACCTGCATCTGCGGAAAATGCGCATGCGTATCGATGAAGCCCGGCAGCAGCAGATGCGGCCGGTGGTCGATTTTCTTCGCCGTCTCGCCGGCCTGCTTTTCAACATCGGCATAGGTGCCTGCGGCGACGATCCTGCCATCGCGGATCAGCAGGCCGCCATCCTCCTCGTAGCGCCAGGCGGAGTGGTCATCGATGGTTTGCGGCCAGCGCACGAAGGACAGCGTGCGGCCGCGCAGAAGTGTCGAATTCATGCTTATTTCCCTGCGCCTTCGAACCAGGCCACCAGCAGCGCGCGTTCTTTGTCCGTGATCTGGGAGACGTTGGCCGGCGGCATGGCGTGGCTGCGGCCGGCCTGCAGATAGATTTCCCGGGCGTGGTTGGCGATGTCGGCATCGGTGTCGAGCATCACGCCCTTGGGCGCATGATAGATGCCCTCATAGACCGGCTCCGCCGCATGGCACATCGAGCAGCGGCCGAGCACGGTGTCGCGCACCGCCGGGAAATGCGCTGAAGCGACATAGATTTGCGCCGCCGCCGATTCCTTGGGTTCGCCGGTCAGCACTTTCGGCGCGGTCGACAGCCAGATGATGATGATGAACAGGACGAGTGCCGCCATCCAGGTCCAGGTCGGGTTGCCCTTGCGCGCGTGGACCGAGTTGAAATAGTGCCGGATCAGCACGCCGATGATGAACACCAGCGAGGCGATAACCCAGTTGAACTCAGTGCCGAACGCCAGCGGATAGTGGTTCGACAGCATCAGGAACAGGACCGGCAGGGTCAGATAATTGTTGTGGAGCGAACGCTGCTTGGCGATCTTGCCGTATTTCGGATCGGGCTTGCGGCCGGCGATGAGGTCGGCGACGACGATCTTCTGGTTGGGGATGATGACCATGAAGACATTGGCCGACATGATCGTGGCGGTGATGGCGCCCAGATGCAGGAAGGCGGCACGCCCGGTGAACAGGTGCGTCAGCCCCCAGGCGATGAACACCAGCACGCAGTAGAGCACCAGCATCAGGCCGGTGTCGCTTTTTCCGAGCGGCGAGCGACACAGAAGATCATAGACCACCCAGCCGACGCCGATCGTTGCCAGCGACAGCAGGATGCCTGTAGGCACCGACATCGGCAGCACGTTGGGATCGATGAGGAACAGATCGGCTCCGGCATAATAGACGACGCACAGCATAGCGAAGCCGGACAGCCAGGTGGCGTAGGATTCCCATTTGAACCAGGTCAGGTGCTCGGGCATCTCGGCCGGCGCCACCAGATATTTCTGGATGTGGTAGAAGCCGCCGCCGTGCACCTGCCATTCCTCGCCGAAGGCGCCGACAGGCATGCCCGGACGCTGGCGCAGGCCAAGGTCGAGCGCGACGAAGTAGAAGGACGAGCCGATCCAGGCGATGCCGGTGACAACATGCAGCCAGCGCACGGCAAAACTCAGCCAGTCCCAGAAAATCGCGAAATCCATCATTGAAGTCGTCCCTGCCGATCGGATGACTTTACGGAGTGGCGCGCAAACGGAAAGAGGCGAGGTGCACGATGACTTTCAAAAAAAAATGGAAAATACTAGGGTAGTCACACGCAGCAGGATGGGAGCCGCCCGAAGGCGACCTCAGGAAAGCCACAGAACCGCATGGCCTATCTCGACAACATTGCCGTCTTCGTTCGCGTCGTCGAACTCGGCAATCTGTCGGCGGCCGGGCGCGACATGCGCATTTCTCCGGCGGTCGCCTCCAACCGCATCAAGGAACTGGAGAAGCACCTTGGCGTGCGGCTGTTCAACCGCACCACGCGGCAGTTGATGCCGACCGAGCATGGCACGGTTTTCTATGGAGGTGCCAAGCAGGTGCTGGAGGCGATCACCGAGGCCGAAGCTGCTGTATCGGCGCTTTCCGGCCAGCCGCGCGGCACCATCCGCGTGACCGCGCCGCTCGGCCTCGGGCGACGGCTGGTGGCTTCGGGCATTCCGGATTTCCACGACAAATATCCTGACATCGAGGTGCGGCTCAGGCTCTCGGACCACAATGTCGATATCATGAAGGAAGGCATCGACGTCGCCTTCCGGCTCGGCATCATCGAGGATTCCAGCCTCAGAATGCGCGGCATCATGGAATGCGAGCGCGTGCTGGTGGCGGCGCCAAAATATCTCGAGGCACGCGGCGAACCGATTGAGCCGCAGGAACTGATCGGCAAGAAGCATGATTGCCTGATGCTGCGTTATTCCGGCGCGCGCGAATATGTGTGGACGCTGCAGACCCCCACGGGCCCGCAGAAGTTCGAGGTACACGGGCCCTACGACACCGACGATGGCGACGTGCTGACCGGCTGGGCGCTGTCTGGACGCGGCATCATTAACAAGCCGCGCTTCGAGGTCGAGCCTTTCATCCGCGACCGGCGGCTGAAAGTGATCCTGAGCAGTACGCCGCCAACGCCGGTGCAGTTCGCCGCCGTCTATCCGCACAAGAAGCTGCAGGATCCAAAAGTGCGGCTGCTGCTCGACTTCATGGCCGAACGCTGCCAGCGGCTGATCAACGATCTGCTTGCTGGCAAATAATGCTGGCCGGCAAGTGACCGGCGTTTGGCACAGCGCCGGCGGTTGCCATCCCACGACGGCGAACATAGTTCTGGTGGTATTTCGTCTCGCAGGGACCATCGATGGACAACGGCGCCACAATGCATCTTGCCGTTTCGCTGTTTCCGGGGATCGCCGATCCATCACCGGGGCTGGAATTCAGCCGCCTGGCCAGTTTTGTGCAAAAAGCTGAAGCCGCCGGGCTGGACATGGTGCTGCTTGCCGATGCCGCGCCAGCTTCCGGCGGCGGTGCCGCGAACAGTCCGATGCCCTTCGAAGCGACCACTTTGCTGGCCGCATTGGCGACTGTCACAAGCAGGATCGGCTTGGTTGCCGCTGCCTCGACAATTGCCCAGCAACCCTACAATCTGGCACGCCGTTTCGCTTCGCTCGACATCATCAGCCATGGCCGCAGTGGCTGGAACGCAACCATGACGCAAGCGCCACGGGAAGCAGCCAATTTCAGCCGGCCCGAAGGATTTTCGCCTGACGATTTCCGCCGTCGCAGTGAGGAATATATCGGCATCGTGCAAGGTCTGTGGCAGGGCTGGGATGCGGACGCGCTGCTGTTCGACCAGAGCGGCGGCCGCTTCCACGACCCCGAAAAGATGCATTTTCTCGATCACAAGGGCGCGTTCTTTTCCGTGCGCGGACCGCTGAACGTCGCACGGTCACCGCAGGACAGGCCGGTGCTTGTCTTGTCGGGTCTGAGCGAAGCCGACCTGGATATTGCCGCCCGCACCGCCGATGTCATCCTGCTGGACGGCGGACCGGTGGAGGGCGCTACAGAACGCTATGACGATATCAGGCGCCGTGTCACGGCGTGCGGACGCGACCCAAATGCGGTGAAAGTGCTGACGAGCGTCGCGCCTGCCGCCGATGGAAAGCCGGCTGCCCTCGCCGACAGGCTGGAAAAGGAATTCCGGGCGAAAAGCTGCGACGGGTTCAACATCCTGATGCCGGCACAGCTTTCAGCGCTCGACGATTTCGTCGGCTTGGTTCTGCCGGAACTGAGCCAGCGTAGCCTGTTTCGAGAAAGCTATCGCGGAAAAACGTTGCGCTCGCATCTCGGGCTTGCCGGCGGAGGTGGCCAATGACCGCTCGCCAGATGAAGCTTGGTGCCTTTCTGTGGGCGACGGGCCATCACATCGCCGCCTGGCGCCATCCCAAGGTGCATGTGATGGCCGGCATCGACATCGACCATTACATCCAGCTGGCGCGCACGGCGGAGGCGGCGAAGTTCGACATGATCTTCTGCGAGGACGCCGCCGGCCTGCGCGAAGCCGATGTCGGCATTGCCAGCCAGACGTCGCGCTCGATCGGTTTCGAGCCGATCAGCCTGCTTTCGGCGCTTGCCGTCCAGACCAGCCGCATCGGCCTCGTCTCAACGGCCTCGACGAGCTACAACGAGCCCTATGGCCTGGCGCGAGCCTTCCTGTCGCTGGACCATCTGAGCGGTGGCCGGGCCGGCTGGAACCTGGTCACCTCGGCCAGCCCCATCGAGGCCGCCAATTTCGGCTCGACCGGCCTCAAGCCCCATGCCGATCGCTATGAGCGGGCGCGTGAATTCGCCGAAGTCGTCACCGGGCTCTGGAACGGCAAGCTCGGCGCCTCCGGCCACGACGGCCAGAGCTTTTCGGTTCGCGACCCGCTCGACCTGCCACGCTCGCCGCAAGGCGCACCGGTGATGGTCCAGGCCGGCGCCTCGGATGTCGGCCGCGACCTCGCCGCCCGCACCGCCGATGTGGTGTTCACGGCAGCGCAGACCTTCGAGGAAGCCAAGACCTTCTACGACGATCTCAAGGGGCGTCTGGCGGCCTATGGGCGCGAACCCGACGACATCAAGATCATGCCGGGCGTCGCACCGGTGGTGGCGGAGACCGAAGCGGAGGCCCGTGAAAAATACGAGGAATTGCAGGCGCTGATCCCCGACGATGTCGGCGTGGCGCTTTTGTCCAGCTACCTCAGCATCTCCGACCTGTGGCGCCATCCGATCGACGGGCCGCTGCCCGACCTGCCGGAGAGCGAGGGGATGAAGAGCAGGCAAGCGCTGGTCGTCGAGCAGTCACGCCGCGACAACCTTTCCATTCGCCAGCTGGCCCGGCATTTCGCGGGCGCGCGCGGCCATTGGCGCATCGTCGGCACAGCGGCCCATGTCGCTGACGAACTGCAGGCGCGGTTCGAAGGCGGTGCGGCCGACGGTTTCAACGTCATGCCCTCTTATTTCCCCGGCGAACTCGATGCCTTTGCCACGCTCGTCGTGCCGGAACTGCAGCGGCGTGGCCTGTTCCGCACGGAGTACGAGGGCCGCACATTGCGCGACCATCTGGGGCTGAAGCGGCCGGTTTAGCTGTGGCGCAGCTTAGCCTGCCATCACCCTGCCATGCGGAACTTGATGGTCGGCACTTAAGGCTGCGTTGTGACTGACCAGCGCGGTCATGATCTCGGCCGCCGCCAGCGCCGCGATGACCTGCGGGCGCTTGTCCTTGACGGTGTCGCCGCCAATTGGCGAGACGAGTCGGGCAAACTCGGCTTGGCTGCCGTCCGCCGATTTCAGGAACCAGTTCCTGAACGTTGCTTTCTTGGTCTTGGATCCGATCATGCCGACATAGGCGGTGTCGCCGCGTTTCAGCGCCTCGGCGACGATCAGGAAATCCAGCGCATGATCGTGGGTCAGGATGGCGAAGGCGGCGCCGGCGGGAGCGTTTCGCACCATCGCTTCCGGCATAGCTGTCAGCCGTGTCTCGACGGTTTCGGGCATGCCTTCCAGTGCTTCGGCTCGCGTCTCGATGACGACGCCGTGCACGGGAAGCAGTGCGATCGTCGACGCCAGCGCCTGGCCGACATGGCCGCCGCCGAAGATGTAGACATGCGGCAGGTGCGCCTCCTCGGCTTCAGCAACCGCAACCAGTTCGGCGGCAAGCGCGGCATCGACGAGCCGGATCAAAACTTCGACACGCCCGCCGCAGCACTGGCCGATCTCGGGGCCTAGTGGCACGTCGAGGGTGGCGCAGATCTCGTCGACTTCAATGCGGGCTTCTTTACCCACCATCTGCCGGGCCTTGTCGATCGCCATGTATTCGAGCTGACCGCCGCCGATGGTGCCAAAGATCGCCGTCTGCGAGACGAGCATGAAGGCGCCCTTCTCGCGTGGCGTCGAGCCTTTTGTTCCGGCCACTTCGACCAGGGCAACCCGGCCGGCGCTGGAGAGAAAGGCTTTCAGGCTTTGCACGTTCGAGTTCATGGTTCACGTTCCCGAATGGGAAATATAGGTTTTTTGGGCCCGGATTGCACGCATTGCCGACCCTGGGGCCGGATTCAGGCGCCGGCCTCTTTCTTCAGCCGCTCGATCGCCATCAGCACGCGTTCCGGTGTGGCGGGGGCATCGATGCGCGGGCAAATCCTGTTATCGGCGACACTGGCCACCGCGTCCGACAGCGCGTGCAGCACCGACATGCCGAGCGGGAACGGCGGCTCGCCGACCGCCTTGGAGCGGTGGATCGTCGGCTCGCCGGCTTCCGGCCAGTCGGCCAAGGTGATGTTGAAGATCTTCGGCCGGTCGGAGGCGAGCGGGATCTTGTAGGTCGACGGCGCATGCGTGCGCAGCCGGCCCTTGGCGTCCCACCACAGTTCTTCCGTCGTCAGCCAGCCCATGCCCTGGATGAAGCCGCCCTCGATCTGGCCGATGTCGATGGCGCGGTTCAGCGAGCGGCCACAGTCGTGCAGAATATCGGTACGCTCGACCATGTACTCGCCGGTCAGTGTGTCGACCGAGACTTCCGAACACGAGGCGCCATAGGCGAAATAATAGAAGGGGCGGCCCTCGCCCTTGTCGCGGTTCCAGTGGATTTTCGGCGTCTTGTAGAAACCCGCCGCCGACAGCTGGATGCGGGCCATATACGCCTGCTTGACGAGGTCGGCGAAGGCGATTTCCTGGTTGCCGATGCGGACCCGGTTGGGCAGGAACAGCACCTGATCGCGCGGCACCTGGTATTTTTCGGCGGCGAAATCGGTCAGTCGGTCCTTGATCTGGCGCGCGCCATTCTGCGCCGCCATGCCGTTGAGATCCGTGCCGGACGACGCTGCCGTGGCCGAAGTGTTCGGCACCTTGCCGGTCGTGGTCGCGGTGATCTTGACCTGGTCGAGGTCGATCTGGAATTCTTCCGCCACCACTTGCGCAACCTTGACATAGAGGCCCTGCCCCATCTCGGTGCCGCCATGGTTCAGATGCACCGAACCGTCGGTGTAGACATGCACCAGCGCACCGGCCTGATTGTAGTGCGTGGCAGTGAACGAGATGCCGAACTTGACCGGCGTCAGCGCCAGGCCGCGCTTGATGAAACGGCTGTTGGCATTGAAAGCCGATATTTCGCGCCGCCGCCGGGCATAGTTGGCGCTTTGCTCCAACTCGGCGACGATGCGCTGGATGATGTTGTCCTCGACCGTCTGGTGGTAAGGCGTGATGTTGCGATCTGATGTGCCGTAAAAATTCTTCTTGCGGATATCGAGCGGATCCTTGCCGACCGCAAAGGCCACCTCGTCGATGACGCGCTCGGCGCCAACCATGCCTTGCGGGCCGCCGAAGCCACGGAAAGCGGTGTTCGACACGGTGTTGGTGTAGAGCGGCGCCGATTGCGCATGCACCGTCGGCCAGAAATAGGTGTTGTCGCAGTGGAACAGCGCGCGATCGGTCACCGGGCCGGAAAGGTCCGACGAGAAACCGCAGCGCGCCGCGAACATGAAATCGACACCGAGGATGTTGCCCTCGTCATCGAAGCCGACTTCGTAGTCGACGAGGAAATCGTGGCGCTTGCCGGTGGCGATCATGTCGTCGTCGCGGTCGGGCCGGATCTTCACGGCGCGGTGATGTTTCTTCGCGGCGATCGCGGCCAATGCGGCAAACTGGTTGCCCTGCGTTTCCTTGCCGCCGAAGCCGCCGCCCATGCGGCGGATTTCCACCGTGATGGCGTTGCTCGGCACGCCGAGCACATGGCTGACCATATGCTGGACTTCGCTCGGATGCTGAGTCGAGGAATAGATGGTGACATCCTGGTCCTCGCCTGGAATGGCCATGGCGATGTGGCCTTCGAGGTAGAAGTGTTCCTGGCCGCCGATGCGCATTTTTCCCTTCAGCCGGCGCGGCGCCTGACGGATCGCAGTAGCGGCATCGCCGCGTTTCAGGGTGAGAGGCGGCGTGACGAGCTTGTCCTTCTTCGGATCGAGCGCACCAATGTCGGTGACGAAGGGCAATTCCTTGTATTCGACCTTGGCCAACCTGGTGGCGCGACGCGCCTGCTCGCGCGTCTGCGCAATAACGCAGAAGATAGGCTGGCCGTAGAATTGCACTTTGCCATCGGCCAGCACCGGCTCGTCGTGGCGGCCGGTCGGCGAGATGTCGTTCTCGCCCGGCACGTCACTGGCCGTCAGCACGTCGACAACGCCGGGCGCTGTACGCACCGCCGAGAGATCCATGCTGGCGATGGTGGCATGCGAGGCACTGGAAAGCCCTAGGCAGCCATGCAGCGTGCCGGCCGGTTCCGGCATGTCGTCGATATAGACGGCGGTGCCGCTGACATGTTTGTGCGCGGAATCGTGGCGCTGATCGGTGGCGACGCCGCCAGCGATCTTTTCGGCTTTGAGGTTGGGCGCAGCGTGCTTGTTCATCGTGCGCTCCCTTTCCCTTCTCCCCGTTCACGGGGAGAAGGTGGCCCGAAGGGCCGGATGAGGGGCAGCACTGACGCTGACAATCTCGCGGACAAAGACCGACGACGGCGCCGCCCCTCATCTGCCTGCCGGCATCTTCTCCCCGTGAACGGGGAGAAGGACGCTACTCGCGACCATTCGGCTGTTTGCTCGCTGGCGTTGAAATACATCAGGCCGCCTCGTTGCGTGATATCTGGATGGGTGCCTTGATGCTGGAAGTCTCGGCAAAAAAGCGCAACAGCAGGTTTTTCGCTGCTAGGGCGCGATATTCGGCCGAGGCCCGCATATCGGTGAGCGGGGTGAAATCCCTGGCATATTCGGCCGTCGCTGCCTCAACCGTCTGTTCGGTCCACGGCTTGCCGAGCAGCGCTTTTTCGACAAAAGACGCCCGCTTCGGCGTCGCCGCCATGCCGCCATAGGCGATGCGCACCTCCGCCACCCTGCCATCCCCAGTCAGCGTCAGGAAGAAGGCGCCGAGGGCTGCGGTAATGTCTTCATCGCGGCGCTTGGTGATCTTGTAGACAGCAAATTTTGTGTCCTTGGCGGGAATAGGAACGTGTACGGCTTCGACGAATTCGCCCTGCTGTCGATCCTGTTTGCCATAGGCGATGAAGAACGTTTCCAACGGGATCGTCCGCCGCTTCTTGCCCTTGCGCAGGAGGAGGCGTGCGCCGAGCGCGATCAAGGGCGGCGGCGTGTCGCCGATCGGCGAGCCGTTGGCGATGTTGCCGCCGATGGTGCCCATGTTGCGCACCTGCTCGCCGCCGATGCGATCGAACAATGGCCCCAGCGCCGGGATGCGCTTCGCCAGCGTCGCGAAGGCGTCAGTGTAGGTGACGCCGGCGCCGATCGAAATGACGCCCCTGTCTTCCGAGATGGTGCAAAGTCCGTCGAGATTGCCGATGAAAATGGCCGGCGAAATATCGCGCATATGCTTGGTCACCCATAGGCCGACATCGGTAGAGCCGGCAACTATGGTGGCGCCGGGTTCCTTGTCCAGCACGGCGGCGAAATCGTCGACATCGGCCGGCACGACCAGCCGCGCCTTGCCGGTTCCCATCTCGACCCGGGCGCCGTCATGCATGGCCTCGAGCCTCGCCGTGATCGCCTTGCGCTCCGCGGCCAGCGGGTCCTTTGCCGCGTTGCCGTAGCTGGAGATGGCATGCGCGGCGCGCATGATCGCCTCGTAACCGGTGCAGCGGCAGAGATTGCCTTGCAAGGCCTTTTCGATATCCGCGTTCGACGGGTCAGGCGACTTCATCCACAAGCCATAGAGCGACATGACGAAGCCCGGCGTGCAGAAGCCGCATTGCGAGCCATGGAAATCGACCATCGCCTGCTGCACCGGGTGCAATTGGCCTGGCCCGCCACGCAGATGCTCGACCGTCACGACGTGTGTGCCGTCGAGCGAGCCGAGGAAGCGGATGCAGGCATTGACGCTTTCATAGACCAGACCGCCAGCGGAGAGCTTGCCGACCAACACGGTGCAGGCGCCGCAGTCGCCCTCGGCGCAGCCCTCCTTGGTGCCGCGCAGCGAACGGTCGAGCCGCAGCCAGTCGAGCAGGGTCGCGTCGGGTGCCACCGACGAAAGCGCCACATCCCTGCCATTGAGGATGAAGCGGATCTCGCTGCGGATGCTAATTTTGGCCATGCCTCAGCTCCCCCTGTAGGTCGAGTAGCCGTAAGGCGAGACCAGCAGTGGCACATGATAGTGCACCGGTTCGGCCATGCCGAAGCGGATTGGTATCACATCGAGAAAGGCGGGTTTCGGCAGGTTCAGCCCCTGCTGGCGCAAATAGTCGCCGGCGGCGAAGACCAGTTCGTATTCGCCGATGCGGAACTCCGCGCCGGCGAGCAGCGGCTTGTCGCAACGGCCGTCGGCATTGGTGACAACGGTCTTCAAATGTGTCCGCGCCTTGCCCTCGAAGTGATAAAGCGCGATCGACAGTCCCGCCGCCGGCTTGCCGGTCGCCGTGTCGAGGACATGGGTCGTCAGACGCCCGCCATCGGCATTCGACGTTTCTGCCATTGGCCGCCTCCCATTTCCGGTACGAGCGAATTGGCCCGGTACGATCAAGTATCAACAGTGAATTGTGCGCCAATTAAAGGCGATGCATAAGTCCCGGTCGAGCGGAGTGCGACAAAAACACTTTCAAAAATTTTCGGGGGAATGCGAGAGGCACCCTTTCGATATCCTGATCATACTTCGGGCCATGCCCGGCGGGAGGGACGATGCGTTACAGCAGAGACATGCGCGGCTATGGAGCCAATCCGCCGGACCCGAAATGGCCTGGCGGCGCACACGTCGCCGTGCAGTTCGTCGTCAATTACGAGGAAGGCGGCGAAAACTGCGTGCTGCACGGCGACAAGGCTTCTGAAGCCTTCCTGTCGGAAATCGTCGGCGCAGCGCCCTGGGTGGGCCAGCGCCACTGGAACATGGAATCCATCTACGAATACGGCGCCCGCGCCGGCTTCTGGCGGCTGCTCCGGCTGTTCACCGAGGCGCAGGTGCCGATTACCTGCTACGGCGTCGCCACCGCACTCGCCCGCTCGCCGGATCAGGTGGCGGCGATGCAGGAAGCCGGCTGGGAGATTGCTTCGCACGGGCTGAGATGGATCGACTACCGCGACCACAGCGCCGAGGATGAGCGCCGCGACCTCGAGGCGGCGATCAAACTGCATTACGAGGTGACCGGCGCGCGCCCGACCGGCTGGTATACCGGTCGCACATCAATCAACACAGTGCGGATTGTGGCAGAGGAAGGCGGTTTCGACTATGTGTCGGACACCTATGACGACGAGCTGCCCTACTGGTTCGAGCATGAGGGCGGCGCGCAGCTCATCATTCCCTATACGCTCGATGCCAACGACATGCGGTTCGCCACGCCGCAAGGTTTCAACTCGGGCGACCAGTTCTTTGCCTATTTGAAGGACAGCTTCGATACGCTCTATGCCGAGGGCAAGGCCGGCCGGCCACGCATGATGAACATCGGCCTGCATTGCCGCCTCGTCGGGCGGCCGGGCCGGGTGGCGGCGCTGAAGCGCTTCGTCGACTATGTGAAGTCGCACGACAAGGTCTGGCTGGCGAGGCGCATCGACATCGCCCGCCACTGGCAAGAGGTCAATCCTTATCAACCGGCGGCGCTCAGACCGTCGAAGATGGAATTCGAGACCTTCGTCCACACTTTCGGCGGCGTGTTCGAGCATTCGCCCTGGATCGCCGAACGCGCCTACGAATTGGAACTGGGCCCGGCGCATGACACTTCAGGCGGCCTGCACAACGCGCTTTGCCGTGTCTTCCGGTCCGCCAGCGAGACCGAGCGGCTTTCGGTGCTCAACGCCCATCCCGACCTTGCCGGCAAGCTGGCCAAGGCCAAACGGCTGACGGCGGAATCGACCAGGGAACAGGCCTCGGCCGGCCTCGACGCGCTGACCGACAAGGAGCGCGAACTGTTTTCCAAGCTGAACGCCGCCTACGTCACCACCTTCGGCTTTCCCTTCATCATCGCGGTGAAGGGCAAGACGAGGCAAGAAATCCTGGCGGAGTTCGAGGCGCGCATCGGCAACAGCCGCGGCGTCGAATTCGAGACCGCCTGCAAACAGGTCGAGCGCATCGCACTGCTCCGCCTCAAGGACATGCTTCCGCAATAGGTTTGAACCCATGGATACGATCAGGATGCCCGAGCGAACCTATTATGCTCCACATGGCGGCCACCCCGGCCAGAGCGAGCTTCTGACCGGCCGCGCCGTCTTCACCGAGGCCTATGCCGTCATTCCCCGGGGTGTGATGCAGGACATCGTGACCAGCGCCTTGCCGTTCTGGGACGAGACCCGCGTCTGGATCTTGTCGCGACCGCTATCCGGTTTTGCCGAGACGTTCTCGCAATACATTGTCGAGGTCGCGCCCGGCGGCGGCAGCGAGCGGCCGGAACCCGATGCCGGCGCCGAAGGCGCGCTGTTCGTGGTTGAAGGCGAGCTGACGGTTCTGCTTGCCGGCAAGAAGCACGTCTTGCGGCCCGGCGGCTTTGCCTTCCTGCCGCCGGCCAGCGGTTGGACGGTTCGCAACGAAAGCAAGGCCGACGTGCGCTTCCACTGGATTCGCAAGGCTTACGAGGTGGTCGACGGTCTCGATGTGCCGGAAGCCTTCTTCACCAACGAGCAGGAGATCGTGCCGACGCCGATGCCCGGCACCGAAGGCCGCTGGGCGACGACGCGTTTCGTCGATCCGGCCGATTTGCGCCACGACATGCACATGACCATTGTCACGCTGGAACCCGGCGCGGTCATTCCCTTCGCCGAGACCCATGTCATGGAGCATGGGCTCTATGTGCTGGAGGGCAAGGCGGTCTATCGCCTCAACCAGGACTGGGTCGAGGTCGAGGCCGGCGACTATATGTGGCTGCGCGCCTTCTGCCCGCAGGCCTGCTATGCGGGCGGCCCGGGCAAATTCCGCTATCTGCTCTACAAGGACGTCAACCGGCACGCCAAGCTCGGCGGCGCCGGTTTCCCCGGGCGGACGCCGTGACGCGGATCATTGCGCGGCCACTGACCCGCGAGAGCTTTGCTCCTTTCGGCGACGTCATCGACATGGGCGGCGACAACCACTACCCGATCAATGGCGGCAGGGCCGAGCGCTATCACGATCTGGCTACCGCCGAGGCGACCGGACTGAACGCCCGCGTGCTGATCTCGATGGTGCGCGGCACGCCTTACGAACTGCCGTTGAAGCTGAGCATGGTCGAGCGCCACCCGTTTGGCAGCCAGGCCTTCATTCCGCTCTCGCCGCGCCCCTTTCTGGTCGTGGTCTGTCATGACGGAGAGCAGGGGCCGGGCGAACCGCATGCCTTCATCACCGCCCCCGGACAAGGCATCAATTACCGGCGCAATCTCTGGCATGGCGTGCTGACGCCGCTCGGCGAGGCCCAGGACTTCCTGATCGTCGACCGTGGCGGTGACGGTTCCAACCTCGAAGAGTTCCATTTCTCGCACGCCTACGAGATCCATCTCCCATAATTTTTTGCGTGTCGTTACCCCAAACCCGGGGGCATTTTGGGGCGACATGCAGCAGGAGACCCCCTGATGACCGATATTTCACTGATCGACCGCCTGCTCGATGTGATCGAGCACGACATCGTGCCGAAGACGGCCGACGGCGTTACCCATGGCAACAAGCTGTTCGGCGCGGCGATCCTGCGCAAGGACGACCGTTCGCTGGTGCTGGCCGAAACCAACAACGAGATGGAAAACCCGCTCTGGCATGGCGAGGTACACTGCCTGAAGCGCTTCTACGAAATGCCCAGGGCTGAGCGCGTCGATACGAAAGACGCCATCTTCATCGCCACGCACGAACCCTGCTCGCTGTGCCTGTCGGCGATCACCTGGACCGGCTTCGACAATTTCTACTATCTGTTCAGCCACGAGGATTCGCGCGACAGTTTTGATATCCCGCACGACCTGAAGATCCTGAAAGAGGTCTTCACCCTCGATCCCGGCGGCTACAACGCCGAGAATGCCTATTGGAAGAGCTTTTCCATACGTCGGTTGGTGCGAGCTTTGCCCGAAGCCGAGCGGCAACGGCTGGAAACACGTATCGGCGCGATTTCGGCGCGCTACGACGAGTTGTCCGGCGTCTATCAAGCGAACAAGGACGATAACGACATTCCGCTGAACTGACGCGGATTGACCAGCCGAATTCGTTGGCTGGCCCACGACGCGGCACGGCAGGCTCCATCATCTGGCGATCCTGGAGCATGCCATGAAAACCGTCACCGAATTTGCCCGCAAAATCGTCGAATTCCCGGACATGGGCATCGTCATGCCGGATGGCTGCCGGCTGTCGGCGCGGGTGTGGATGCCGGAGGATGCCGGCGATGATCCGGTGCCGGCAATCCTGGAGCATCTGCCCTACCGCAAGCGCGACGGCACCATCTTTCGCGATCAGCTGACGCATCCTTATTTCGCTGGCCACGGCTATGCCTCGATCCGCGTCGACATGCGCGGCAATGGCGATTCCGAAGGGCTGATGGACGACGAATATTCCGAGCAGGAATTGCAGGACGCCTGCGACGTCATCGCCTGGGCGGCAAGCCAGCCTTGGTGCAACGGCAATGTCGGCATGATGGGCATTTCCTGGGGCGGCTTCAACTGCCTGCAGGTGGCGGCCAAGCAGCCGCCGGCGCTCAAAGCGGTGATCAGCCTGTGCTCGACCGTCGACCGCTATGCCGACGACATCCACTACAAGGGTGGCTGCCTGCTGACCGAGAATTTCGGCTGGGCCTCGACCATGCTCTCCTACTCGTCGCGGCCGCCGGACCCGCTGCTGGCCGGCGACAACAGATGGCGCGATCTGTGGCTGACCCGGCTGGAGAACCAATCCTTCCTGGCGCCGCTGTGGCTCAAGCATCAGCACCGGGATGCCTACTGGAAGCGCGGCTCGATCTGCGAGGATTTTTCCGCTGTCAAAGCCGCCGTGCTGTCGATCGGCGGCTGGCATGACGGCTACCGCAACACTGTCTCGCATCTGGCCAGCAACATCGAAGCCCCGGTCAAGGGCATTATGGGGCCATGGATTCACAAATACCCGCATTACGCAGGACCAAAACCCGCCATCGGCTTCCTGCAGGAGGCTCTGCGCTGGTGGGACCGCTGGCTGAAGGGTGCCGACACCGGTGTCGAGTCCGACCCGGCCTACCGCGCCTATGTCATGGACAGCGTGCGTCCGGCGCGCTGGCACCCCGAGCGTCCCGGCCGTTGGGTGGCGGAGCAGGAATGGCCCTCGCCAACCATCCAGACGCAAACGGTCGATCTGATCCCCGCAACGGAAAAACCCGCCATTGTTGCCTCGCCGCAAAGCTGCGGCCTGGCCGGCGGCGAGTATTTTCCCTTCACCTTCGGCCCCGAACTGCCCGGCGACCAACGCCCCGACGATGCCCTGTCGGTGTGTTTCGACCAGCCGGAACTCAGCGAGCCGATCGACATCGTCGGAGCGCCGGAGGTCGAGTTGCAGCTATCCTCTGATCGTCCGCAGGCCAACATCGCGGTCCGGCTTTGCGATGTGCATCCCGACGGCGCCTCGGAGTTGATCTCCTATGGCGTGCTCAATCTGACGCATCGCAATTCGCACGAATTCCCGGAGGCGCTGGTGCCGGGTGAAACCGTCTCGGTGCGCGTCGTGCTCGATCAATGCGCCTATCGGGTGCCGGCCGGCCACCGGCTGCGTGTTGCCGTTTCGAACGCCTATTGGCCTGCCATCTGGCCGTCGCCAGAGCGGGTACAGCTCACCTTGTGGGCGGCGACGCTCAGCTTGCCGCTGCGGCCGCTGGCGACAGGCGACGAGGTAACGTTCGCCGAGCCGGAAGGGGCCACTCCCTGGGCAACAGAGACGATCCGCGCCGCCAATTCCGAGCGCCATGTCGATCGTGATGAAAAGACCGGAATGGTGACACTTTCCATATCAGATGATTTCGGCGAGGTCCGCGATCTCGCCCATGGCCTCGCCAATGGCAGCATCGCCCGCGAGACCTGGACGATCCATCCCGACGACCCGCTGTCGGCCTCGGGGAAGACGCACTGGACGCAGACCCTGTCGCGAAACGGATGGTCGGTACGCACCGAAACGACAGCCGAAATGCGATCGGACGCGCAAAACTTCATCGTCAGCGCCAGAATCGAGGCCTATGAGGACGAAACCCTCGTCTTCGAGCGCAATTTCGAAGAGAAGGTGCCGCGCGCACTTCTTTGAGCGCCGATTCCATTGGTCCAATTGCGACGTACGATTTACGCCACGGCATGTCGCATTCGGTCTTGCTTACCGCTTTCCCTTGCGGTCATTATTCTCCTCACAAGAAACAAGAAAAACGACCGCAGAGTCGAGCCAACAGAGTGAGGAACTCAAAATGTCGAACGAACTGGAATTTCTTAGCCGGCGTGTCGCGTCGGGCAAACTGAGCCGTCGTGATTTTCTCGGCCGGGCGGCGGCGCTCGGTATCTCCGCGCCCTTCGCCAACTCGCTGCTTTCAAGCGCTGCACGCGCGGCAGGTCCGGTCAAGGGCGGCACACTGAAGGCCGGCCTGGTCGGCGGTGAATCCACCAACAGCCTCGACCCGGCACTGATGATGACCCAGGTGCCGTTCGCCTTCGGCAAGATGTGGGGCGAATTGATTGTCGAGTTGTCCCCCGAGGGCAAGCTCGAGAACCGCATCGCCGAAGAGATCGGCTCAACACCGGACGCCAAGACCTGGACGCTGAAGATCCGTGACGGCGTCGAATTCCACAACGGCAAGACGGTAACCGCCGAGGACGTGGCCGCCACGCTCGAGCGCCATTCCGACGAGAAATCGAAGTCCGGCGCGCTCGGCTACATGAAGGGCATCGAGACCATCAAGGCCAGCGGCAAGGAAGTCGTGCTGACCCTGAAGGAAGCCAATGCCGACTTGCCCTATTTGCTCAGCGACTACCACCTGATCGTCCAGCCCAATGGCGGCAAGGACAAGGCCGATGCCGGCATCTCCGCCGGTCCCTACAAGGTCACCACCAACGAGCCCGGCGTGCGCCATGGCGGCGAACGTTTCGCCAATTACTGGCAGGGCGACAAGATGGGCCATGCCGACCAGATCGAGATCATCGTCATCAACGATGCCACCGCGCGTACGGCGGCACTGCAAGGCGGCCAGGTCAACATGATCAACCGCGTCGAGCCGAAGATCGTCGACCTTATCAAGCGCCTGCCGGGCGTGACCATCCGCAACCATGCGGGTCCTGGCCACTATGTGTTCATCGCGCATTGCAACACAGCACCCTTCGACAACAACGATCTGCGCATGGCCCTGAAGCTGGCCATCGACCGCGAAGAAATGCTGGACAAGATCCTGCGTGGCTACGGTTCGATCGGCAACGACTTCCCGATCAACGCATCCTACCCGCTGTTCAGCGAGATCGAGCAGCGCAAATATGATCCCGACAAGGCCAAGTTCCACTTCAAGAAGTCGGGCCATGACGGCGCCGTGCTGCTGCGCACCTCGGATGTCGCCTTCCCCGGCGCTGTCGATGCCGCGCAACTCTATCAACAGAGCGCGGCCAAGGCCGGCATCACGCTGGAGATCAAGCGCGAACCGGGCGACGGCTACTGGTCGGAAGTCTGGAACAAGCAGCCCTTCTGCGCCTCCTACTGGGGCGGCCGCTCGACGCAGGACCAGATGTACTCGACCGCCTATCTGTCGACGGCCGACTGGAACGACACGCGTTTCAAGCGTCCGGATTTCGACAAGATGGTGCTGGCGGCCCGCGCCGAACTCGACGAGACCAAGCGCAAGGCGATGTACCACGACATGGCTGTCCTGGTCCGCGACGAAGGCGGCCTGATCCTGCCGATGTTCAACCAGTTCATCGACGCGACCGGCGCCAAGGTCGATGGCTGGGTCGACGATCCGCATCAGGAGTTGATGAACGGTTACGCCCTGGCGAAGTGTTGGCTGCAGGCCTGAGCCGGCTTTGCGGATATGTCTTCACCCATCCTGAAACTAATTGCCCAGCGCATTGCGCTGGGCATCGTCCTCTTGTTGGCCGTTTCGGTCCTGATCTTCGCCGGTACCCAGATCCTGCCCGGCGACGTCGCGCAAGCCATTCTCGGGCAATCGGCGACACCGGAGTCGCTCGCCAATCTGCGCGAGCAGCTCGGCCTCAACGATCCGGCCTACATCAGGTATTTCCGCTGGCTCGGCGGCGTGCTGACCGGCGATCTCGGCACGGCCATGTCGAGCGGGCAGGATATAGCCACGTCGATCAAGGGACGGCTGTGGAACACGCTGTTCCTCGCCTTCTGGGCGGCGGTCGTCGCCGTGCCGCTGGCGATCATCCTCGGCCTGATCGCGGTGCGCTACCGCAATGGCTGGGTCGACAAGCTGATCTCCGGGCTGGCGCTCGCCTCGACCTCGTTTCCCGAGTTCTTCATCGGCTACGTGCTGGTCTATTTCTTCGCCGTGAAGTGGCAAATCTTCCCCGGCATCTCGACCGTCTATGAGGGCATGCCGTTCGGCGAGCGCATGCAGGCGATCGCCTTGCCGGCAACGGCGCTGACGCTGGTCGTGCTCGCCCACATGATGCGCATGACACGCGCGGCGATCCTCAATGTTATGCAGTCGGCCTATGTCGAGACAGCGGAACTGAAAGGCCTGTCGGCCTTCAACGTCATCCGCAAGCACGCCTTCCCCAATGCCATCGCGCCGATCATCAACGTCGTCATGCTCAACCTCGCCTATCTGATCGTCGGCGTCGTCGTGGTCGAGGTGATCTTCGTCTATCCGGGCATGGGGCAGTATCTCGTCGACCACGTCACCAAACGCGACGTGCCGGTGGTGCAGGCGGTCGGCCTGATCTTCGCCGCTGTCTACATCAGCCTGAACATCATTGCGGACATCGGGGCTATCGTCGCCAATCCGCGTCTCAGACACCCGAAATAGGGGGCGGATATGCTCGATATCAAACGCATCCCCATCCCCGCGCTAATCGGCATTATCCTGACGACGCTGTTCGTGCTGGCGGCGGTCTTCGCACCGTGGATCGCACCGCACGGCAATGGCGAAATCGTCGGCGATGTCTGGGAACCGATGTCGACTGCCCATTTGCTGGGCACCGACAATCTCGGCCGCGACCTGCTTTCGCGCATGATCTACGGTGCCCGCATCACTTTGTTCATCGCGGTGCTGGCCACCGCGCTGTCATTCTCGCTCGGCGCCATCCTCGGCTTCTCGGCGGCCGTCTTCGGCGGCTGGTTCGATACGCTGCTGTCGCGCCTCGTCGATCTCTTGATGTCTATCCCGACGCTGATCATGGGTCTCGTCGTGCTGTCCGTGCTGCCGACCAATCTGGTGACGCTGATCCTGGTGATGGGCATTCTGGATTCGACCCGCGTCTATCGCCTGTCGCGCGCGGTCGCCGTCGACATCAACGTCATGGACTATGTCGAGGCGGCGAAACTGCGTGGTGAGGGCAGCGGCTGGATCATCTTCCGCGAAATCCTGCCCAACGCATTGTCGCCGCTGGTTTCCGAACTCGGCCTGCGCTTCATCTACGCGGTGCTGTTCCTGTCGACGCTGTCGTTCCTCGGCCTTGGCGTGCAGCCACCGGACGCCGACTGGGGCGGCATGGTCAAGGAAAACAAGGATGGCATCGTCTTCGGTATCGCGGCCGCGCTCATCCCGGCGGCGGCGATCGCCTTGCTGGCGATTTCCGTCAACCTGGTTGCCGACTGGGTGCTCAACCGGACGACAAGCCTCAAGGGAGGACGCGGGTGATGGCCGACACCAAAGCGAAACCTGGCCTGCTGCTCGACATCCGCAACCTGCGCATCGAGGCCACCGTCTTCCCGCCCGGCGAGCCGCCGAAGAACATCGTGCTGGTGCACGATGTCTCGCTGACGCTCGAGAAGGGCAAGGTGCTCGGCCTGATCGGCGAATCCGGGGCCGGCAAGTCGACCATCGGCCTGTCGTCGATGGGCTATGGCCGCGGTGGCGTGCGCATCACCGGCGGCGAGGTCATCCTGAACGGCCGCGACATCCTCAAGGGCGGCAAGGATGGCTTCCGCAAATTACGCGGCCGCGAAGTCTGCTATGTCGCGCAGTCGGCGGCAGCGGCCTTCAACCCGGCGCACAGACTGATGGACCAGGTGGTGGAAGCCACGTTGCTGCACGGTACGGCGACACGCGCCGAGGCCGAGAAGCGCGCGGTTGCGCTTTTCAAGAAGCTCAGCCTGCCCAACCCGGAAACCATCGGCGAGCGCTTTCCGCACCAGGTTTCGGGCGGTCAGCTGCAACGCGTGATGACGGCGATGGCGCTGTGCTCCGAGCCGGACCTGATCGTCTTCGACGAGCCGACAACGGCACTCGACGTGACGACGCAGATCGACGTGCTGGCGGCGATAAAGGACGCCATCCGCGACACCCATGTCGCTGCGCTCTACATCACGCACGACCTTGCCGTCGTCGCCCAGGTTTCGGACGAGATCATGGTGCTGCGCCATGGAAGGCTGGTCGAATGGGGCGGCACAAGGCAGATCATCAAGGAGCCGCGCCAGGAATACACCAACGCGCTTGTCTCGGTGCATGAGATCGAACACCAGGAGCAGAAGCCCGGCACGGCACCGTTCCTGTCGGTGAAGAACATCACCGCCGCCTATGGCGGCAGCCATATCAAGGTGCTGAAAAACGTCTCCGTCGACATCTATCCGGGACAGACGCTTGCCGTGGTCGGCGAGTCCGGCTCTGGCAAGTCGACGCTGGCGCGCGCCATCACCGGTCTGCTGCCGCCCGAACAGGGCACGGTCACCTTCGACGGACGTCCGCTGGCCAACCGGCTGGCCGACCGGCCGAAGGAGGATCTGCGCCAATTGCAGATGATCTACCAGATGGCCGACGTCGCGATGAATCCCCGCCAAACCGTCGCCACCATCATCGGCCGGCCGCTGGAGTTCTATTTCGGCATGCGCGGCCGCGAGCGCGACAGGCGCGTTACCGAACTGCTCGACAAGATCGAGATGGGCAAGGGCTTTTCCGACCGCTACCCGGCCGAGCTTTCCGGCGGCCAGAAGCAGCGCGTCTGCATTGCCCGATCGCTTGCCGCCAAGCCGAAGCTGATCATCTGCGACGAGGTGACCTCGGCGCTCGATCCGCTGGTCGCCAACGGCATCCTCAAGCTGCTGCTGGAACTGCAGAAGGAGGAGAACGTCGCCTATCTGTTCATCACCCATGACCTCGCCACTGTGAAGTCGATCGCCGATTCGATCGCGGTTATGTATCGCGGCGAGGTGGTGCGCTACGGCCCCAAGAACAAGGTGCTGAGCCCGCCCTTCGACGCCTATACCGACCTGCTGCTCTCCTCGGTTCCAGAGATGGAAATCGGCTGGCTGGAAAAGGCAATCAAGGGACGGCGCATGGCCAGCGCGGGGAACTAAAGCAATTCCGGAAAAACTGGGAACCAGTACTCCCGGAAGAAATGCATGGCGCTTCCCCCTGGAAATGCGTCAGACCAAGCCGCCACATGGTGGTGCCGGCGACCGTCATCCGGATGCAACACTAGAACGCCACACGTCCTTCGGGACGAGCGCCGCTCGCACGACTTTTAAACAGGGGTAGGACATGAAGACTGAACTCGATTATCTCGCCGAACTCGCCGGTCAAGGCCGGATATCGCGCCGCGCCTTTCTCGGGCGCGCCGCCGCGCTCGGCGTATCGGCGGCCCTGATGCCGGCGCTGGCCGGCAAGGCATTTGCCCAGACGGCGGTGAAGGGCGGTATCATCAAGGCCGGCCTGCAGGGCGGTGAATCCACCAACAGCCTCGATCCGGCGCTGAATCTCAGCCAGGTTACCTTCAGCTTCGGCAAGCTTTGGGGCGAGTATCTTGTGCGCCTCACACCGGACAACAAGCTGGTCAACCTGATTGCCGAGGAAATTGGCGCCTCATCCGACGCCAAGACATGGACGATCAAGATCCGCGATGGCATCGAGTTCCACAATGGCAAGACGGTCGGCGCGGAGGACGTTGCCGCCACCATCGAACGCCATGCCGACGAGAAGTCCAAGTCCGGAGCACTCGGCATCCTCAAGAACATCCAGGGCGTCAAGGCGAGCGGCAAGGAAGTCATCGTCACGCTCGGCGACGCCGATGCCGACTTCCCCTATCTGATGGCCGATTACCATCTCGTCATCCAGCCGAATGGCGGCAAGGACGATCCGAATGCCGGTATCAGCGCCGGACCCTACAAGGTTAGCGTCAACCAGCCAGGCGTGCGCCATGGCGGCGAGCGTTTCGCCAATTACTGGCTGGGCGACAAGGCCGGCCATGCCGACCAGGTCGAGATCATCGTCATCAATGATGCGACCGCACGGCTTGCAGCCTTGCAGGGCGGCCAGGTGCACATGATCAACCGCGTCGAACCCAAGGTCGTCGATCTCGTCAAGCGCATCGCGGGCGTTTCCATCGAGAACGTCTCGGGCAAGGGCTACTATCCGTTCAACATGTTCTGCGACACCGCACCTTTCGACAGCAACGATCTGCGCATGGCGCTGAAGCTGGCCATGGACCGCGACGAGATGCTGGAAAAGATCCTGCGCGGCTATGGCTCAGTGGGTAACGACTTCCCGATCAACGAGGCCTATCCGCTGTTTTCCGCCGACATCGAACAGCGCAAGTTCGATCCGGACAAGGCGGCGGCAGCCTACAAGAAGTCAGGCCACAGCGGCTCGATCGTGCTGCGCACCTCGGACGTCGCCTTCCCGGGCGCCGTCGATGCCGCACAGCTCTATCAGCAGTCCTGCGCCAAAGCCGGCATCAAGATCGAGATCAAGCGCGAGCCCGGCGATGGCTACTGGTCGGAGGTCTGGAACAAGCAGCCTTTCTCGCTCTCCTACTGGGGCGGACGCGCCACGCAGGACCAGATGTATTCCACCGGCTATGTCTCGACAGCCGACTGGAACGACACGCGCTTCAAGCGGCCGGAATTCGACAAGATGCTGTTTACCGCGCGCGGCGAGCTCGACCAGGCCAAGCGCCAGGCGATCTACCACGATATGGCAGTGATGATGCGTGACGAAGGCGGGCTGATCGTGCCCTTCTTCAACCAGTTCATCGACGCAGCCGCCACCAACAAGATCGGCGGCTATGCCAAGAGCCCTATCGGCGAAATGATGGACGGCTACGCGCTTGCCGAGTGCTGGCTCAACGCTTGAGCGGACTCTGATCGTCCGATTTCATCTATCAAGAACGCCGTGTGCCCGGGACGGCACACGGCGTTCCAGGTTCAAACCGCCAATCACATGGAGCAGCCCATGGCGCTCAAATCCAAACTTCTGCTGATCATCCTCGATGGGGTGCCTTACCGGAACTGGCGCCGGCTGATGGGCAATCTCGAAGGTTGGGTGCAATCGAGCGAGGCGTGCGTCTGGAAGATGCGCTCGGTGCTGCCGTCGACCTCGGCCTGCTGCTATGCGTCGATCCACACCGGGGTCTCACCGCAGGTGCACGGGATTCTCTCCAACGAGAACCGGTTCCGCGTCGAGCAGCCCGATATCTTCTCCGAGGTCAGCAAGGCAGGCGGCAAGACGGGGGCAGTGACCCATTCCTACTGGTCGGAATTCTTCCGCGCCTATCCGTTCAACCTGGCCGAGGACATGGAATTCGACGAGCCAAGCGGGCCGATCACGCATGGCCGCTTTCACACCATGACCGGTTACAATCTCCGCAACCAGATGACGCCGAGCGATGTCGACCTGTTCGCGACGCTGACCATGCTGACGAAACGCCATGGCATCGACTACGGCATCCTGCACACCTGCACGCTGGACTCGATGGGACACCGCTTCGGCCACGACTGCCACGAGATGGACCATGCCGTCTATGCGATGGACGGCATGCTGGCCGCCTTCCTGCCGCGCTGGATCGAAGCCGGCTATGAGGTGATCGTCACCGCCGATCACGGCCAGACCGATCGTGGCCATCATGGCGGCCATGATGACGAGATGCAGGATTTCGCGCTGTATTATTTCGGACCTGGAAAGGGGCCGCAGGCCGACACGCTGCTCGACCAGCTGCAGCTGGCGCCGACAGTGCTGAGCCGGCTGGGTGTGGCAATACCGGCGACGATGAAGGCGAAGGTTTTCTTGAGCTGAGCGCGGCCCTCCCTTCTCCCCTTGCGGGAGCAAGAAAAAGGCCCGGCTCTGGCAACCGCCCCGCTCTTCGGTTAGCCTCCGCAAAATTCCTTGGCGGAGGATGAACCTTTTTGGACCGATCAGCGACAGAGCAGACAGGAGCCAGGTGGCTCGACCGGCCATGACGGCAGCGACGGAGACCGATCGCGCGCTTGTCGACCGGGTCGCGAAGGGCGACCGTGCCGCCGTGCGGCTCCTGTTCATGCGTCACCACGCGCGGGTCTACCGCTTCGTGGCGCGCCAGACGGGATCGGAAATGATGGCCGACGATATCGCCAACGAAGTCTTCCTCGAGCTGTGGCGCCAGGCGCCCGGCTTCGAGGGACGCTCCGAAGTCTCCACATGGCTGCTCGGCATCGCCCGTTTCAAGGCGCTGTCCTTGCTGCGCAAGAAGAAGGAAGACTGGATCGACGACGAGGCCGCCGCCGCGGTGCCCGACGGCGCCGACACCCCGGAAGTCGTCACCATGAAGGAAGACAAGGCTGCCGCCCTGCGGCGCTTCGTTAACGCCTTGCCCGAAGAGCACCGCGTGGTGATCGATCTTGCCTATTATCACGGACAGTCGGTGAACGAGATCGGCGAGGTGCTCGACATTCCGGTCGCCACCGTCAAGACCCGGATGTTCTACGCCCGCAAGAAACTCGGCGAAGCCCTCAAGGCCGCCGGTTACGACAGGGGGTGGCCATGAGTGCCGCTGAAAAAATGTCGCGCCGCGACGAAATGGAAACGCTGCTGCCGTTCTATCTGAACGGCTCGCTGGAAGGTTCGGATCTGGAGGCCGTCGAGGAATGGCTGGCCAACGATCCCGCTGCACTTGCCGCCCTTGGCGAGGCTGAAGCCGAATTCTCCGGCGCCACGGCCGCCAACGAAGCGATCCGGCCGCCGGCCGATGCGCTCAGCCGCTTTGCCAAGGCACTCGACGCCGAGGCCGGGCCTGTCCGCAAGCCGGCAGAATCGTCCTGGCTGGCGCAGGCCTGGGGCCGCTTCATGGCGGTGCCGGTCGGTGTCGCCTGGGCGGCAGCCGCGGTTCTGCTGGCCCTGGTCATGGTGCAGTCGTTTGTCGAACCCGGCGGCAAGGGAAATGATTTCGAGATTGCCGGCGCGGAAAACGATCTGGCGAAAATGCCGTTCGCTCTGGTCAAGTTCAAGCCGGATGCCAAGATCTCTGACATATCCGCC
>NZ_RZQL01000074.1 GCF_003997935.1 Mesorhizobium sp. M7A.F.Ca.US.006.01.1.1 | reverse complement strand
TTTCGAGATCGCCGCCGGCGCCAGCATCGGCGTCGCGGTCTATCCGCGCGACGGGGCCGACCGCGAGCGGCTGGTCAGCAACGCCGATCTTGCCATGTACCGGGCGAAGAACGACGTCACGCGGGCCGTCTGCTTCTACGAATCCGCCATGGACGAGACGGCGCGGGCGCGCCGCGCCTTGGCCACCGACCTTCGCCAGGCGATCGACCGCGGCGAGCTTTCGCTTCACTATCAGGTGCAGACCTCGGTCCCGACCGGCGCGACCTGCGGCTACGAGGCGCTGCTGCGCTGGACCCATCCCGTGCATGGCATGATCCCGCCCGCCGAATTCATCCCGATTGCCGAAGAGAACGGCTCGATCATGGCGATCGGCGAATGGGTGCTGCGGACCGCGTGCCGGCAGGCGGCCTCGTGGGGCAATGGCCACAAGATCGCGGTCAATTTGTCGCCGGTACAGTTCGCCCATGCCGATCTCGCCAAGCTCGTCCATCAGATCCTGATCGAGACCGGGCTGTCGCCGAAACGACTGGAGCTGGAACTGACCGAATCGACGATCGTCGCCGACAAGGTGCGTACGCTGCATGTCCTGCGCCAGATCAAGGCGCTTGGGGTGACGATCGCGATCGACGATTTCGGCACCGGCTATTCATCGCTCGATACGCTGCGCTCGTTTCCTTTCGACAAGATCAAACTCGACCGCTCATTCATGGCCGACGTCGAGCGGAGCCCGCAGGCCAAGGCCATCATCCGGGCGGTGCTGACGCTGGGCCGCAGCCTCGACATTCCGGTGCTTGCCGAAGGCGTCGAGACGCATGTCCAGCTCACCATCCTGCAAGTCGAAGGCTGCAACGAGGCGCAAGGCTACTTCCTCGGCCGGCCCAAGCCGATCGACCAGATCACCGGGGACGCCAATATCCGCAACGATCAACTCGTCGCGGAGGAGCCGGCGAGGATACGGCTGAGCAGGCAGGCATAGGACGCCGCGGCCGCCGTCCAGCGAATGCCGTGCAGACGCCTGCTGGATCGAGATCGGGTCGCTGCTGTGTCTGGCATCGTCATGGCGCATCCTGTATAGGCTCCCAATCCCCTGGGGCCGCTCATGTCGTTCATTCCAGACACCACCACGCTGATCCAGTTCGCCATCGCCACGGTCATCCTGGCGATCACGCCGGGGCCGGACATGACCCTGTTCGTCTCGCGCACGCTGAGCCAGGGCCGTGCCACCGGCTTTGCCTCGATGGCCGGCGCGCTGTGCGGCACGCTGATCCACACCACGCTGGTAGTGGTCGGCGTCTCGGCGTTGATCGTCGCCTCACCGATGGCTTTCTTCGTGCTGAAGATCTTTGGCGCCGGCTATCTCGTTTTCCTGGCCTGGCAGGCAATCACCAGGGGCTCGGCCTTTTCGCCGGAGAAGAAGACAGGCCCCGAGATTTCGCTGTTGCGCAGCTGGGCGGCGGGCCTCGGCGTCAATCTGCTCAACCCGAAGATCATCCTGTTCTTCATGACCTTTCTGCCGCAGTTCGTCTCCGCGCACGATCCGAACGCACCGGGAAAGCTGTTTTTCCTGGGCACGATGTTCATCGTGCTGTCGGTCCCGGTGACGGTGCCGATGGTGCTGGCGGCGGAAAAGTTTTCGGCGGCGATGAAGGCCAGCCCGCGCGTCACGCGGGTGGTCGATTATCTCTTCGCCGGCGTGTTTTCCGCCTTCGCGCTCAAGATCCTGACGGCCCAGGCGAAGTAGGCGCCGTCATCCTGTCTGGCCATCCTCTTTTGAGCCTGGTTCGCCTTGCCACCAGCTTGCGGCCCAGCGCCCGGCGCTGAGCCAATAAAAGATACCACCGACCATGCCGCTGCCTATCACGGCCAGGATGGCGCTGGTGTCCCTGACGACGAAGGCGGTGTCATCGCTGTGGTCGGCAAGCCCGAGGAAAACACCGGCGACCACCGCGCCTGCCAGCGCATAGAACAGCCAGTCGCGCCGGCCCAGGATTTCGGCGAGCAGGATGACGACAGAGGCCGGCATCAGGGCGAAATAGGCGACGAACAGGGCGGCGACGGGAATTGAGAAATACAGGGAAGCCGTCGCCGTCGGGTGCGCATGGTCCGGCGTGTAGCCGAGCGATGCCAGCAACAGGATGTTGAGGAAGGCGCTCGCCGCCAGCGAGGCGACGGCATAGCCGAACAGGATGACGGTGAAACGGACGAGGTAGCCGACGAGACGCGCCATCAATCCCGGCCCAGAGTCTGTCGCGTGCCGGACCTGCGTCCGGCCAGAAGCCAGTAGACCGAACCAGCGGCGATGCCGGCGGTGGCGAGAAAACCCAGAAAGCCCGGATTGAAGACAAAGCTGCTGGCCGAGCGCGGCATGGATACGCCAAAGGCGATGGACGTGATCGCACCGGTGGCGGCGAAGTAGAACCATCCTCGAAGTGAAAACCGTTCGGCGACAAAGAGCGCCGGGCCGACGATCAACAGCGCGCCGATCATTACGGTCAACACGGCGAGCGGGAACGAGCCCAGCCAGTCGAAGGCGAAAATGATGGACCAGTTGCCGTCTTCGATGCCTTCCAGAAGAGCGATCAGCAGCACCGGCACCAGGATCGAGGTCAGCACGGCGGCGACATAGCCGACCGCCATGATGGCGAGGCGTCTTAGCCAGGCGAAGGGGCGGTTCACGCCTCGCCGTGCCCTGCTATCATCATCGCTTCCAGAGCCAGCCGGTCGACCTTGCGCATGCGCTCGGAGTCGGATTTGAGCTGGCCGCAGGCGGCGAGGATGTCGCGGCCGCGCGGCGTGCGGATCGGCGAGGCATAGCCGGCATTGTTGATGTAGTCGGCGAACTTCTCGATCGTCTCCCAGTCCGAGCACTGGTAATTGGTGCCCGGCCACGGGTTGAACGGGATCAGGTTGATCTTGGCCGGAATGCCCTTGAGCAGCTTGATCAGTCCCTTGGCGTCCTCGATGGAATCGTTGACGTCCTTCAGCATCACATATTCGAAGGTGATGCGCTTTGCGTTCGACAGGCCGGGATAGGCGCGGCAGGCGGCGATCAGCTCGTTGAGCGGATACTTCTTGTTGATCGGCACAAGCAAGTCGCGCAGATCGTCATTGGTGGCATGCAGCGAGATCGCCAGCATGACACCGATCTCCTCGCCGGTGCGGAAGATTTCCGGCACGACGCCGGAGGTCGACAGCGTGATGCGCCGCTTCGACAGGGACAGGCCGTCACCGTCGGAAGCGATCAGCAGCGCCTTCTTCACCGCCTCGAAATTGTAGAGCGGCTCGCCCATGCCCATCATGACGATGTTGGACACTTTGCGGCCTTCGGCCGGCACGATGGCACCGTCGGGCGTGTCGCGGTCAGGGAAATCGCCGAGCCGGTCGCGGGCGGTGAGCAGCTGGGCGAGGATCTCCTCTGCCGTCAGATTGCGCACCAGCTTCTGCGTGCCGGTGTGGCAGAACGAGCAGGTCAGCGTGCAGCCCACCTGCGAGGAGATGCACAGCGTGCCGCGACCCTCTTCGGGAATATAGACCGTCTCGATCTCGACCGGCCGGCCGGCGCCGCGCGGCGGGAAGCGGAACAGCCACTTGCGCGTGCCATCGGCGGAAATCTGCTCCTCGACGATCTCGGGCCTGGCGACGGTGAAGTGCTTGTCCAGTTCGGCGCGCAGATCCTTGGAAATATTGAACATGCCGGCGAAATCGGAGACGCCGCGCACATACACCCAGTGCCACAGCTGCTGGGCGCGCATTTTCGCCTGGCGCTCAGGCACAGTGCCTGATGCAACCAGAGCCTCGGCGAGTTCGACCCGCGTCAGGCCGATCAGCGACGGCTTTTCGGGCTGTGCCGAGCGGGCGCGCAACGCGTCACGGGCGCCGTCAATGGTAAGATCGAATGAAAGGGTCATGGTCTACGCCAATATAAGCGGTTTGCGGCCGATTTCACGCATCGTGCCGGAAAGGAAGCGCGGCGCATAGCACAGGTTGAGGGCAGAGTCATGGGTTGTGCCGGTTTAACCTCTGGCCTGCACGTGTTAGGGCTCGATACTCCCCGCTCGAGGACAGACATGGCCGGCACATCGCGAAGATATCCCATGCTGCGGCGTTCGCGCGCGATGTGGGGCTCACGGCGGGTGTGGCAGCCGCGCCTGGTGTTCTGGGCCGGGGCGCTTGGCATCGGTGTGATCAGCGTGCTGTTCGCAGTGCTGGCCGACAGGGCGCAGGAACTGTTTCACCTGATGACAGGAGACGCAGGCGGCTGGCGTTTCTATCTCCCGCTTGCCATTACGCCGTTGGGTTTCGTGCTGTGCGCCTGGCTTGCCCACACCTTCTTTCCTGGCTCGCAAGGCAGCGGCATTCCGCAGGCGATCGCCGCCCGCCATCTTCGCGACGACGAGGGCCGCGGCCACATCCTGTCCCTCAAGCTGGTGGTCGGCAAAATCATGCTCACCATCGTCGGCCTGTTCTGCGGCGCCTCGATCGGCCGCGAAGGTCCGACCGTGCAGGTCGGCGCGTCGCTGATGCTGCAGGCGGCACGCTGGGGCGGCATGGTGCAGGCGCGCGGCCTGATCCTGGCCGGGTCGGCCGCCGGGATCGCCGCCGCCTTCAACACGCCGCTGGCCGGCATCGTCTTCGCCATCGAGGAGATGGGTCGCACCTATGAGGCGCGCACCAACGGGCTGGTGCTGACGGCGGTGATCCTGGCCGGTCTCGCCTCGCTCGGCCTGCTCGGCAACTACACCTATTTCGGCGTCGCCAGGGACACGATCTCGTTTGCCGCCGAGTGGCCGCTGGTGCTTGCCTGCGGCATCATCGGCGGCGGGTTCGGCGCGCTGTTCTCGCTGCTGGCGTTGAAGGCGACGCGGCGGATCCGGCGCTGGAACACTGGGCAGCCTTTGCGGCGCGCCCTGATCGTGGCCGCAATCTGCGGGCTTGCGGTGGCGGTGATCGGCATCGCCTCGGGCGGGCTGACCTTCGGCACCGGTTACGTCCAGGCGCGGGGCGCCGTCGAAGGCACGCCGCTGCCGTGGTTCTTCTTTGCCGAAAAGTTCCTGGCGGGACTGCTGTCGATGATCTCGGGCATTCCGGGCGGCATCTTCGCGCCCTCGCTGGCGGTTGGCGCCGGCATCGGCAGCTCGCTCGGCCTCCTCTTCGGCGCCAGCACGGGGGCGGCGGCACTGCTCGGCATGGCCGGTTATTTCGCCGGCGTGGTGCAGGCGCCGATGACGGCCTTCGTTATCATCCTGGAGATGACCGGCAATCACGACAATGTCATCGCGCTGATGCTGGCCTCGATGCTGGGCTATGGCACGGCGCGGATGATCTCGCACGAGCCGCTCTACCACGCGCTGTCGCGCGTCTTCATCGCCGAGGCGATCCGGCGCCGCCGAGCGGAGGCCGGGCCGGGATCGGGGCAAGGCTGAAAGCAAAAAAGGCCGGACTTTGCGGCCCGGCCTTTCATTCAAAACGAACTGCGTGCTTGCACTCTTTTCATTCAAAACGAACTGCGTGCTTGCACTCTTTGTCTATTTGCACTTGGCAATCGACGTCAGCGCCGCCGAAATGCCCTTCAGCGAGAAGACATAGGAGGTGGGATTGCCGCGGCCGGACTTCGCCGTCACCTTCATGTCGGTGCCGGTCTTCATGGCGGCGATCAGCACCGGCTCCTCGGCGGCATTCTCGACCCAGGCCGATTTGCCGCGGGTGAACATCGAAAACGTCTTCTTGTCGATGGTCACGGTGGCCTTGGAGCCTTCCTGGAAGTTGTAGCCGGCGATGAATTGCGGCTCGTAGGAAACCTGCTGGCCGGGCCGCTGGCTGACGAAGAAGAACATGTCGCCGTGGTCGAGCGTAGGCGGCTGTTTGTCCGTCGGCACGGTCAGGACATAGCAGACCTTGCCGCCCGATGCCTGGTAGCTGTAGGTGCCCCAGGCATTGTGCTGGCCGATCTTGGTCGCCGACTGCGCCAGCGCCGGCGCTGCCACGGCCACCAGGACCAGGCTCGAAACTAGTGCAATCAATCCGCGCATCGCTTTTCCCGTATTCCAACTGGTGCGGAGGCAGGCCGGCTTGGCGTCCTGCCCGTCGCTTCATTTTGATTTAATCTGGGTTACCAAACGGTGAATTTCCGAAGAGAAAAGGACCCTCACCCGAGGAAACCGCCGCCATTCCCGCGCCGCCGCCTTGCGAGCGGGTGGCGCGACATCCCTTTGGCGACTTGGAGGCCACGAAAGCGGCAAGAGTTTGACTTTTTACGCTGTCGCCGAAAGCCGGCTTGAACGGCGTTCCGCGCGCGCGTTCAGCCCTTGTCGGCCATGGCGTCCCTGGCGGCCTGCCGGTGCGCAGTGGTGATGTGGGCACTGACGGCGGTGATCGCGGCGGTGAGCACGGCGATGTCGTCGGTGAAGCCAAGCCCGAAGACGAAGTCGGGGATGACATCCACCGGCAGCACGAAATAGCCGAGTGCGGCCAGCAGAATGCCTTTGGCGCGCAGCGGCGTGTTCTTGTCCATGGCGCAGTAATAGGCGGCCACGACCTCTTCCATGAAGGGGATCTGCCGTGCGGCCTTCTTGGCTGTGCGCCAGAATTTCTCGCGCACTTCGCTCTCGTCCGCCAGCTTGCCGCCAAAGCCGAAGAAATCAAAACCGGATTGTTGCGCCATCAGTCTCTCCTTGCGAGCGCCCATGCGCACCCGGCGCATGCCCGCGGGGGAAAATGTGGTGAAACCCGACCTCCGCTACAAGATGCCGGTGCCGATTTGGGCCTGCCGAGACGATATCAAGGCCTCAGGCGCCGGCAAAACGGTTCATTTTCTTGGCCAGATCGATATCGAGCGCGGTGACGCCGCCGGCGTCGTGGGTGTTCAGCGTCACGTCGACTGTCTTGTAGACATTCGACCAGTCGGGATGATGGTCCATCGTCTCGGCGGCAAGCGCGACGCGGGTCATGAAGGCGAAAGCCTCGGAGAAATTCGCGAAGGTGAATGTGCGCTTGATGGAGGCGCCGTCTTCCGCCAGCGCCCAGCCGTCGAGACCGGTCAATGCGGCTTCAGCGGCTTGCCTGCCCAGTTTCTCTCTCGCCATGTCCATATCCTGTGCTATTCGAAAACGACCCTCACCATAGCGACGGATCGATGAGCGCGAAGCCCATAAATTCCATTCTCTTCGTCTGCCTCGGCAACATCTGCCGGTCGCCGCTGGCGGAAGGTGTCTTCCGCGCCGTTTGGGCGGAGCGCGGGTCGGCCCGGGATATCCTGCTCGATTCAGCGGGAACCAGTGACTGGGAGGCCGGCTCTGCCCCCGATCGACGCGCGATCGCGGTTGCGGCACGGCACGGCGTCGACATTTCCGGACAGCGGGCGCGCAAGGTCACGCCGCAGGATCTCCACCGTTTCGACCTGATCCTCGGCATGGACCGGTCGAATGTCGCCGACCTGAAGGCGCTGGCGCCGGCGGCCGTGCAGGACCGCATCCATCTGTTCCTGGAGTTCGCGCAGGGAAAGGCACGCGACGTGCCGGATCCTTATCATGACGAGGCAGAAGCCTTTGCTTCCGCCTATCGCATGATCCGCGAGGCGTCGGAGGCGCTGGCGACAAGGCTGGAGGCGCGGGCGTCCGTGCCTGACAGCGGCCAGGCTTCCTCGACGATATAGGGTCCGCCGCCAACCGAATCGCGCGACGACATCAGCACGAAACGGCCGATGCGGAACGGCAGCGTCGAGAAATTGCCGCGCGCCGACAGATATTGGGCCACGTCCAGCGGGGTCGAATTGCGTAAGCGCGCCAGCGTCACATGCGGCATGAATTTGCGCGGGTCGGCCGGGATGCCGAGCCGCTGGCAGATGCGGTCGATCTCACCTTGAAGGGCGGCCAGATCGGGCGAGGCGGAAGCGCCCGCCCACACCGCATGCGGCTTCTTCTGGCCGAAAGCGCCGACGCCGGACAGCGCCAGCGAGAAGGAAGGGCGGTGGACGCGGTCGAGCGCGTTGGCGATCTCGTCGGCGACATGGCCGGGGACATCGCCGATGAAGCGCAGCGTCAGATGGTAGTTTTCGACATCGATCCAGCGGGCGCCGGGCAGGCCGCCCCGCAGCAGGGACAGCGAAAGGGCAGCGTCACGCGGAATTTCGAGGGCGGTGAAAAGACGCGGCATGAAGAGCCTCCCTTCCTCGAATCGAACTGTACCCATAGCGAATCATCGATAGTCAAACGGGGCAAGAGGTTTGTTGGCCACACTCCCCGTTAAAAGCTCGTTGGGCGCAAACAGTTCCAATCCGTTAGGAATCGCCCGGCACTGCCGCGATCACCTTCTCCACCGTCGGCAGGATGCGTTCGACCATCTGGCCGACGCCTCGTGCGCTCGGATGCAGGCCGTCCTCGAGCTGCATGCCGGGCTGGCCGGCGACGCCGTCGAGAAAGAACGGGTAGAGCGCGACGTCATATTTCTTCGCCAGGTCCGGAAAAATGGCGTCGAAGGCGCGCTGGTAGTCGGGGCCGAGATTGGGTGCGGCGCGCATGCCGGCCAGAAGCACGGCAATTTTGCGCTGCTTCAGCTTGCTCAGCATCTCGTCGAGGTTCTTCCTGGCGATGTCGGGCGAAACGCCGCGCAGCATGTCGTTGGCGCCGAGTTCGAGGATGACCAGTTGCGTGCCGTCCGGCACCGACCAGTCAAGCCGCGCCAGGCCGCCGCTCGTCGTGTCGCCGGAGACGCCGGCATTGGCGACGGTCACATCGTGGCCCTTGGCGCCAAGCGCCGCCTGCAGCCTGTCGGTAAAGCCCTGGTCCGGGCCAAGGCCGAAGCCCGCCATCAGGCTGTCACCGAAGCCGACGATCTTGAACGGCTCGGCACGCGCTGACGACATGGCGCCGCAAATGGCGAGGAGAACCATGAAGCCTGCGGCAATACTGCGTTTGAAAGACATGCGGCAGGCCCCATATGAGCTAGGAATTCTTCAGTCGACGGCTTCCGGCAAGCAGAGCCTCCCCAGATATAGGACGATTTCATTTTG
This sequence comes from Mesorhizobium sp. M7A.F.Ca.US.006.01.1.1, assembly GCF_003997935.1. Lineage (GTDB taxonomy): Bacteria > Pseudomonadota > Alphaproteobacteria > Rhizobiales > Rhizobiaceae > Mesorhizobium. The sequence goes on along the minus strand of NZ_RZQL01000074.1, from coordinate 18,802 downwards.
ACAGAAGCCGTCATCGCGCTGAAAGATGTTTCCCTGACCCTTGGCGAGGGTGCTTCATCGGTCCATGTGCTGAAGGGTGTCAGCCTCGATGTGGCGACCGGCGAGGCGACCGGCATCGTCGGACCTTCGGGTTCCGGCAAGTCGACCTTACTGATGGTCCTGGCAGGCCTGGAAAGGGTCGATTCGGGTACGGTCCGAATCGCCGGCGAGCTGCTCAACGGCAAAAGCGAGGACCAGATTGCTTCGTTTCGTGGCCGAAACATTGGCATCGTGTTCCAGTCCTTCCATCTCATTCCCAACATGACGGCGCTCGAAAATGTCGCGGTGCCGCTGGAACTGGCCGGCCATTCCGATCCGTTCGCGGTGGCGGCGCGCGAGCTGGCGGCGGTTGGCCTCAGCGACCGCGTCACCCACTATCCCGGCGAGTTGTCGGGCGGCGAGCAGCAGCGCGTGGCGATCGCCCGCGCATTGGCGCCGTCGCCGCGCATCCTGATCGCCGACGAGCCGACCGGCAATCTGGACCAGGCGACCGGGCGGCAGGTCGCCGACCTCCTGTTTGCGAAGGCGGCCGAGCGTGGCATGACGCTGGTGCTGGTGACGCATGATCCGGCGCTCGCGGCACGCTGTTCGCGCCAGGTTTCGATGCGCTCGGGCCGGATCGAGGCACCGGCGCCGGTCAAGGTGACGGCCTGATGCCGCTGTCCCGGACGTTGAGGCTCGCTGTCCGCTTCTCGTTGCGCGAGATGCGCGGCGGCCTGTCCGGCTTCCTGATCTTTCTCGCCTGCATCGCGCTCGGCGTCGCGGCCATCGGCGGCGTCAACTCGGTGGCGCGTTCGATCACCGCCGGTGTCGCCAATCAGGGCCAGACGCTGCTGGGCGGCGACCTTCGCTTCGAGATCAACCAGCGTGACGCCAGCCAGGCGGAGCGCAGTTTCCTTGACGGGCTCGGCACGGTTTCCCGGACCGCCAGTATGCGTTCGATGGCGCGTCTGGCCGACGGATCCGACCAGGCGCTGGTCGAGGCCAAGGCGGTCGACCATGCCTATCCGCTCTATGGCACGCTGGAGACCGAGCCGGCACTGTCGAAACAGGAATTGTTCGGCGAAGAGTTCGGCGTCTTCGGTGCGGCGGCACCCGATCTTCTGTTCGAGCGGCTGCACGTCAAGATCGGCGACCGGCTGAAGCTCGGCACCGCCACTTTCGAACTGCGCGCCAGGCTGGTCGCCGAACCGGACGCCGTGTCCGACGGTTTCGGCTTCGCGCCAAGGCTGATGATCTCGACCGACGGGCTGGCGGCGACTGGACTGATCCAGCCGGGCAGCCTGGTCGAGAATGCCTACAAGATCCGGCTGCCGGCAGACGCCGACGAGCTGCGGCTGAAGGCCGTCCAGGACCAGGCCGCCACGGATTTCCCTGAAGCAGGCTGGTCGATCCGCACACGCAGCAACGCGGCGCCCGCACTGTCGTCGAACATTGAACGCTTCTCGCAGTTCCTGACCCTGGTCGGGCTGACGGCGCTGGTGGTCGGCGGTGTGGGCGTCGCCAATGCGGTGCGCGCGTATCTCGACGGCAAGCGCGGCGTCATCGCCACCTTCAAGAGCCTGGGCGCTTCGGGCGGCTTCGTCTTTGCCGTCTATCTCGTGCAGATCCTGATCATTGCCGGATTGGGTATCGTGCTGGGCCTTGTGCTCGGCGCACTGATGCCGTTCGCGGCGAGTGCGGCCTTGCAATCCGTCATTCCGGTGCCGGCCGAAGGCGGCTTCTATCCTGGCGCGCTCGGCATGGCGGCGCTGTTCGGCCTGCTGGTGACGTTGGCTTTCGCGCTGCTGCCGCTCGGCCGCGCCCGCGACGTGCCGGCAACCGCGCTGTTTCGCGAAATGGGGCTGGAAGGCCGCGGCTTGCCGCGCCCCGCCTATGTCGCGGCGGCCATAGGCATCGCGCTGTTGCTGGCGGCGCTGGCCATTCTGTTCTCGGGCGACCAGCGCATAGCCTCGATCTTTGTCGGTGCTACCGTCTTCGCCTTCCTGGTGCTGCGCGTGGTCGGCGCACTGGTGCAATGGGCGGCCAGGAAAAGCCCGCGCGTTCGCTTCGTGGCGCTCAGGCTCGCTATCGGCAACATTCATCGGCCAGGCGCCTTGACGCCATCGGTGGTGCTGTCCTTGGGGCTCGGGCTGACGCTGCTGGTGACGCTGGCGCTGATCGACGGCAATCTCAGGCGGCAGATCTCCGGCAGCCTGCCGGAACGGGCGCCGAACTTCTTCTTCGTCGACATCCAGAGCGCCGATGTCGCGTCTTTCTCGGCGCTGATCGGCAAGGAGGCGCCGCAGGGCGTGCTGGCCAAGGTGCCGATGCTGCGCGGCCGGGTGATGGCGCTGAACGGTGTCGATGTCGACAAGGTGAAGGTTCCGGCGGAAGGCGCCTGGGTGCTGAGGGGGGACCGCGGCCTGACCTATGACACCAGGCAGCCGGAGAACGCGACGTTGACCGAGGGCAGTTGGTGGCCCGAAAATTACAGCGGCGAACCGCTGGTTTCGTTTTCGGCGCAAGAAGGCAAGGAGATCGGGCTGAAGCTCGGCGACACCATCACCGTCAATGTGCTGGGCCGCAATGTCACGGCCAGGATCGTCAATTTCCGCCAGGTCGAATGGGAGACGATGGGTATCAATTTCGTCATGGTGTTCTCGCCCAACACATTCGCAGGCGCCCCGCATGGCTGGATGGCGACGCTGACCGAAAAGAGTGCCTCGACGGCTGACGACGCCCGCATCCTCAACGCCGTCACCCGCGCCTTCCCGGCGGTGACGACGGTGCGGGTCAAGGACGCGCTCGATGTCGTCCACCGGCTGGTCGGGCAACTCGGCACGGCGATCCGGGCGGCGGCCGGCGTGGCGCTGATCGCTTCGGTGCTGGTGCTGGCCGGCGCGCTTGCAGCCGGCAACCGGGCGCGCATCCATGATGCGGTGGTGTTGAAGACGCTGGGTGCGACACGCACGACGCTGATATCGGCCTTCTCGCTCGAATATATGCTGATCGGGCTGGCCACCGCCATCTTCGCGCTGGCGGCGGGCAGCGCAGCCGCCTGGTTCGTCGTCGCGCGCATCATGACATTGCCGTCGCATTTCATGCCCGAGGTGGCGGTGGCAACCATTCTGTTTTCGCTGGTGATCACGGTCGGCATTGGTCTCGCCGGCACCTGGCGGGTGCTCGGCCACAAGGCAGCGCCGGTGCTGCGCAATCTGTGACGACAGGCCCGGAATGGCATCCTGGATTAAATCTTGGTAAGAAAGCCGTCCGGAAAGCCGAGGAATCGGCACTTCGTTGCCTCACGAACCGTTACATCCGGTTACGGTCTTGTTCTTGACGCGAATAACCATCATATTTCGCCACAGGCATGCTGGAGCCCTGCCAGCGGCGCCTGGGTCCGGAAGGACCTGACACCGGACGGGGCAGAAGCAATAGAGGACTACAATGGCTGATCCCATTCGCAACTACCAGACGCGCGCCGTGCCCGGCGTCAGCGTCGGTGCTGACATCGATCAGGGCCTGCGCGCCTACATGATCAAGGTTTACAATCTGATGGGGCTTGGCCTCCTCATCACCGGTCTTGCCGCTGTCGGCACGATCATGCTGGCCACCACCACAGATCCGGCTTCGGCTGTTGCGACGCTGCCAAGCGGCGAGATGCTGACCTCGTTCGGCTACGCGATCTTCGGTTCGCCGCTGCGCTGGGTGGTGATGCTGGCGCCGCTGGCCGCCGTGCTGTTCCTGTCGTTCCGCGTCCAGTCGATGAGTGTTTCGGCGGCGCAGACGACGTTCTGGATCTATGCCGGCCTCGTCGGTCTGTCGTTGTCTTCGATCTTCTTGGTCTACACCACGGCCAGCATTTCGCAGACCTTCTTCGCAACCGCCGCGGCCTTCGGCGCGCTGTCGCTCTATGGCTACACGACCAAGCGCGACCTGACCGCTTTCGGTTCGTTCCTGATCATGGGCGTGTTCGGCATCATCATCGCGTCGGTGATCAACATCTTCCTGCAGTCGTCGGCATTGTCCTTCGCCGTCTCGGCACTAGGCGTGTTGATCTTCTCGGGTCTCACCGCCTATGACACGCAGAAGATCAAGGAGATGTATTTCGAGGGCGACACTTCCGACGTCGCGGGCCGCAAGGCGATCATGGGCGCGCTGACGCTCTATCTCGACTTCATCAACCTGTTCATGTTCCTGCTGCAGTTCATGGGCGACCGCCGCTAAGCGATTGGACCATCAACTTCCGAAAGGGCGGCCCAACGGCCGCCCTTTTCTTTTGTCTCGGGCTTTGCTGTTATTGCGAGCAGAGAAACGGCATGCATAAACAATGAGCAATATTACGATCCGGCCTGCCACGGTGGCCGACCTCGACTGCGTCACGGACATCTATGCCGACGCGGTGACCCAGGGCACGGCGAGCTATGAGCTGGAGCCGCCGAGCCGCACGGAGATGGGTGTTCGATTCGACAGCCTGATGGCCGGCGGCTTTCCTTACCTGGTGGCGGAGAAGGACGGCGCGGTGCTCGGCTACGCTTATGCTGGCGCCTTCCGGCCACGCCCGGCCTATCGCTTCATCGTCGAGGATTCGGTCTATGTCGCGCCCGAGGCCAAGGGCCAGGGCGTCGGGCTCAAGCTGATGCAAAGCCTGATCGAGGCGGTGCGGACGGCGGGCTTTCGCCAGATCATCGCGGTGATCGGCGACGGCCGTCCCGACAGTGCCTCGGTGCGGCTGCACGAAAAGCTCGGCTTTCGCCATTCGGGCCGCCTTGAAGGTTCCGGCTACAAGCACGGGCGCTGGCTGGACACGGTGTTCATGCAGCTGTCGCTGAATGGCGGTGCCTCGGCGCCGCCCGATCCGAGTTCGCTGCCGGAGCGGAAGTTTCGCCTTAGAGGGGACTGAAGAAGGAACTGAAGAATTGGGGAATTGAAGAACTGAAGAATAAAGGAAGCGGCGGCAACAGATGACGCTGGGGGCCTTTTCTTCAACTCATCAATTCTCCATTTCTTCAATTCCCCTGATCTAATTCCCTGCTCAGGCTTCGACCAGCTTCAGCTTGCTGTCGAACACACCGAGCACGCGGCCGAGTTCCTGGCCGCGCTTCAAGATGCGGCCGCCGGCGGCGATGACGGCAAAGGCGCCCTGCTTGCGGGCCAGTTTCGGATCCTTGACGATCTGGAACAGCGGCACTTCGCTGGTGCGGCGGAATACGGAAAACACAGCGCGGTCTGCGAGATGATCGATGGCGTAGTCGCGCCATTCATTGGCGGCGACCATGCGTCCGTAGAGCCTGAGGATCTGGTCCAACTCGCGCCGGTCGAACCGCACCGGCTGATCGAGACGTTCGCGTCGCGCCTCGTGCAGCGGGATCAATATCGCGGATGCGTCCCCATCCCCCGTCCCGCCGCTGTCATCGGTCATGCCTCGATCCTTCAAAATGAATCTTTGCCAACCAAAGTTGGCGCGTTCGCGATTGAATTGCAAGACCCGGGCGAAGCGGGCCCCGCGCCGCGCTGTTTCCGCAACGTCCAGTCACTTTTATGAAACGCCGTGTTGGAATTGGTGATGTTCCGCCACATTTCTGCCTTTTTTTATCCGCGCTCATGCCCCAATGTCCGACGAATTTACAGGTGTTGCCTGAGACGGTTCGGTCCGGCACCGGCTCGTAAACCCCAAGCCCCCCGCCCACGGGTCTGCGTCGGATCGAACCAACCTCGGCTCTTCTCCGGAAGAACCGGGTGCGACGATCCCAAAACCTAAATGACCGACGTCAGAAGCAAGCTGGCGTCGGTTTTTTATTGGCTGGTGAGTCGAGTGCGGTTTTCACCGAGCGTCGCGTCCCCCTCACCCGGATTGCCAACCGAATTGCGAAGGGATAATCCGACCTCTCCCCGAGGGGAGAGGAGATCGCGGCGGCGCTTTACCTCTTCTCCCCGCGGGGAGAGGGTGGCGGCGAAGCGGCCGGATGAGGGGCCCCTCCCATCCACAGTCCTAGCGAAGCTGGGGGCGGCGCCAGCGTCCGTTACGGCTTGTGGATGAACGCGGCGCCGAGAATGGGACCGGGCATGCCGTCTTTGCCGACCGACTGCAGCAGCACTGCGCAGCCGCCCTTTTTGGCGATCTCGCTCATCGGCAGTTCGTAGCGCTGTGCCTTGCCATGCCACATGCCGGCGGTCTGGATGCCGGTGACGGCGTTCCAGTAGGTCATCTTGCGGCCGGTATTCTCGCCCTCGCCGACCTTGACCGTCTGCGGCGGGTCGAAATAGACGATGACGACGTGGGCGTCGCTGGGGCCGTTGCCGGCATCACCGGCGTCGATCATCACACGGTCGCTGGTGCGGCTGACCTTGACGGCGACGCGCATGCCTTCGCCGCTTTTGGCCATGCGGGCGAGCGCGCCATCTACCTCGCCGCGGCTGGCGCCGTTGACGTGGACGCGGCCATTGATGACGGCCTGCGGCGTATAGACGGAGCGGCTGCCGAAGGCGCGCATATAGTCGTATTGCCGCTCGGTGTTCTCCTTGCGGCCCAGCGTGTCCTGCCAGCCGAGATAATCCCAATAGTCGACGTGATAGGCGAGCGCGACGATATCTTCCTTGGCGGCAAGTTCAGAGAACAGCGTATCGGCCGGCGGGCAGGAACTGCAGCCCTGGCTGGTGAACAGCTCCACCACGCCCAATGGCTTGTCGATCTGGGGCCTGTCGATCTGGACCCGGTCGGCATGGGCGCGATCGGACTCGCCGGCATGCCCGGCGCCGGCAGACGCCGAGAAGGCCAGCGCAAGAGCTGCCAGCCACAATGATTTTCGCGAGGCCATGGCCATTCCGATTCCCGCCGGTGGTGCCGGCTTTATCTTGATTGCTAAAATATGTGGCAGAAGCGGAAGTCAACGGGAAGTCACGTTGCGGTGAAATTTTGTCATTGCAGCCGACCGCAACCCCGCAATAGGAAGGATCTGCGCTTCAGGATAGAAACCGATTCGGGCGGCAATCACGATGTGGCAAACGTTTTTGGCGCCGGTCGACCTCTATTGCGAGCGGACCGGCCCGGAATTCTGGTCCGAGCCGGTTAACGCCCTGACCAACCTCGCCTTCATCGCCGCCGGCCTGTGGGGCGTGCGCGAGGTGCGAAGGCTGGGCACCGGCGCCTTCGCCGAGGTGCTGGCCTGGTGGGTGGTGGCGATCGGCATCGGCTCGACGATCTTCCACACCTTTGCCACCAAGGGCACGGTCTGGGCCGACGTGCTGCCGATCGCCGGCTTCACGCTGGCCTACACGCTGTTCAACCTGCGCCGCTTCCTCGGCCTGCGATGGGGCAAGGCCATAGCCATCTTCATCGCCTTCTATGTGATTACCGGGGCGATAACCCTGGCCGTGCCGGACTGGCTGCGCCAGGCGTCGAACGGCACGACGGGCTATCTGCCGCCGTTCCTGGCGCTCGCCTTCTTCGGCGCGCTGGTGGCGGCCAGCGGCAATCGCGCCGGCTGGTACAATCTGGCGGGGTCGGCGATCTTCGTGGTGTCGGTCATCTGCCGGATGATCGATCCGCTGGTCTGCGGCGGCTTCCCGCTCGGCACGCACTTCCTCTGGCACCTCCTCAACGGGCTGATGCTCGGCGTGCTTCTGGCCGCGGCGGCGCGGTTTGGAGCGCCGAAGAATAGGGGAATAGGGGAATAGGGGAATAGGGGAATAGGGATTCCCTTCCCTACTCCCTTACTGCCGTACTAAGCTGCCAGATCGCGCAGCACGTATTGCAGGATGCCGCCGTTCTTGAAGTAATCGAGCTCATCCAGCGTATCGATGCGGCAGATGATCGGCACATTCTTCACCGTGCCGTCGCCATAGGTGACCTTGGCGATCATCGTCTGGCGCGGCTTGATGGTGCTCAAGCCGTCGATCTCGACCAGCTCGTCTCCCTTGAGGTTGAGCGATGCCCATGAGGTGCCTTCCTCGAAGACGAAGGGGATGACGCCCATGCCGACCAGGTTCGAGCGATGGATGCGCTCGAAGGACTGGGCGATGACCGCGCGGACACCAAGGAGATTGGTTCCCTTGGCCGCCCAGTCGCGCGACGAGCCGTTGCCGTATTCGACGCCGGCGAAGACGACCAGTGGCACGCCTTCCCTTTTGTACTCCATCGCCGCGTCGTAGATCGATTCCTCTTCCTTCGACGGGTAGTGGATGGTGTAGCCGCCCTCGCGGCCGTTCTCGCCCAGCATGTGGTTGCGGATGCGGATGTTGGCGAAGGTGCCGCGCATCATCACCTCGTGATTGCCGCGCCGCGTGCCGTACTGGTTGAAGTCGGCGACACCGACGCCGTGGTCGGTGAGATATTTTCCGGCCGGCGACGCTGCCTTGATCGACCCGGCCGGCGAAATGTGGTCGGTGGTGATCTTGTCGCCGAACAGGCCGAGCACGCGGGCGCCCTTGATGTCGCCGATCTTGCCGAAACCTGACGTCATGCCGGCGAAATAGGGCGGGTTCTGCACATAGGTCGAGTTGTCGTCCCAAGCATAGGTCTGGCCTTCCGGCGCCTTGACGTTCTGCCAGTACTCATCGCCCTTGAAGACGTCGGCATATTTGCGGGCGAACAGCTCGCGGGTGACGTTCTTCTCGATGAACTCCTGGATCTCGGCCGAGCTTGGCCAGATGTCCTTGAGATACACCGGCTCACCGTTCTTGTCCTCGCCGAGCGGCTCTGTCGTGAGGTCCTTGGTGACGGTTCCGGCCAGCGCGTGCGCGACGACCAGCGGCGGCGAGGCCAGATAGTTCGCCTGCACGTCGGGCGAAACACGGCCTTCGAAGTTGCGGTTGCCGGACAAGACCGCGGCGGCGATCAAGCCCTTGTCGTTGATGGTTTTGGAGATCGGCGCCGGCAGCGGGCCGGAATTGCCGATGCAGGTGGTGCAGCCGAAGCCGACCAGGTTGAAGCCGATCTGGTCGAGTTCCTTCTGCAGGCCGGATTTCTCCAGATATTCGGCTACCACCTGGCTGCCCGGCGCCAGCGAGGTCTTCACCCACGGCTTCTGCTTCAAACCGAGGCGGTTGGCGTTGCGGGCCAGGAGGCCGGCACCGATCAGCACGCTCGGGTTCGAGGTGTTGGTGCACGAAGTGATGGCGGCGATGACGACGTCGCCGTGACCGAGATCATAGTCGGTGCCTTCGACTGCGTAGCGTTTGGAGATTTCGGCGGCCTTCTTGTATTCGGTCTCCATCGCCTTGGCGAAACCTTCCGGAATGCCTTCCAGGGCGACGCGACCCTCGGGCCGCTTGGGTCCGGCCATCGACGGCACGACGGAGCCAAGTTCCAGCTCGAGCAGATCGGTGAACACCGGATCGGTCGAGCCGGTCTCACGCCACAACCCTTGCGCCTTGGCATAGGCCTCGACCAGCGCGATGCGGTCCTCGCTGCGGCCGGACATTGTGAGATAGCGGATGGTTTCCGAGTCGACCGGGAAGAAGCCGCAGGTGGCGCCATATTCGGGGGCCATGTTGCCGATGGTGGCGCGGTCGGCCAGCGTCATGTTGGAGAGGCCCGGCCCGAAGAACTCGACGAACTTGCCGACGACGCCCTTCTTGCGCAGCATCTGGGTGACGGTGAGCACGAGGTCGGTGGCGGTGACGCCCTCTTTGAGCCTGCCGGTGAGGCGGAAGCCGATGACTTCCGGCAGCAGCATGGAGACGGGCTGGCCGAGCATGGCGGCCTCGGCCTCGATGCCGCCGACGCCCCAGCCGAGCACGCCAAGGCCGTTGATCATGGTGGTGTGCGAATCGGTGCCGACGCAGGTGTCGGGATAGGCTGTGGTTTCGCCGTCCTCGGTGTTGGTCCACACCACCTGGCCGAGATATTCGAGGTTGACCTGGTGGCAGATGCCGGTGCCGGGCGGTACGACGCGGAAGTTGCGGAACGCCTGCTGGCCCCATTTGAGGAATTTGTAGCGTTCCTCGTTGCGCTCATATTCGAGCTCGACATTGCGGGCGAACGCCATCGGCGTACCGAATTCGTCGACGATGACGGAATGGTCGATGACGAGGTCGACCGGCACCAGCGGATTGATCTTCTGCGGATCGCCGCCGAGCGAAGCCATGGCGTCGCGCATCGCGGCAAGGTCGACCACGGCCGGAACGCCGGTGAAATCCTGCATCAGCACGCGGGCCGGGCGATAGGCGATCTCAACGCCGGCGGTGCCCTTGTCGGTCAGCCAGCCGGCCACCGCCTGGATCGATTCCTTGGTGACGGAGCGGCCGTCTTCGTTGCGCAGCAGGTTTTCCAGCAGCACCTTCATCGAATAGGGTAGCTGCGAGATGCCGGTGAGGCCGTTCTTCTCCGCCTCGATGAGGTCGAAATAGGCATACTCAGCGCCGCCTGCGGTCAGCGTGCGGCGGCAATTGAAACTGTCGAGGGATTTTGACACGTGCGATCCTTGTCTGTTCAGCCTGAAAGGGAACGGACTCCGATGGCATGCAATCACGCGCAAAGGTGCGGGTACGGCCATTTCCGCTGTCCGTTCCCAAGCAACCCGAGCCGTTCAAGGCGGCGCGTGCGCTGGTTCGGCGCTAATTCTGTTCCCGTGCCGACCGCTGGCACGGATGCACCGCATATAGAGAATTTTCTGGAATAGTTCTAGACAGTTGGAAAGCAAATTTGTGCGATGCGGCAGCGGCCGCGACACATGGTTTCAGGGCAGGCGAGGAATGCGGCTGATCGCCGAAAATCTGGGCGGCGAGCGAGGCGGCGACGCGGTGTTTTCCGGCATCGGCTTTGCCCTGGAGGAGTGTCAGGCGCTCATCGTCACCGGGCCGAACGGATCGGGCAAGTCGACCTTGCTGCGGATCATCGCCGGGCTGCTGCCGGTGGCGGAAGGCAGCGTGAAGATTGAAGGTGGCGGCGAAGCGTTTCCGTCGATCGCCTCGGCCTGTCACTACCTTGGCCACCAGAACGCAATGAAGCCGGCGCTCAGCGTGGCGGAGAATTTGCGCTTCTGGCGCGACTTCAATGGCGACGGACAGCTCGGGGTCGAAGAGGCGCTGGAAACGGTCGGGCTCGGCGGCATCGGCCACCTGCCGTTCGGCTATCTATCGACCGGGCAGCGACGCCGCGCGGCGATCGCGAAACTGCTGGTCAGCCACCGGCCATTGTGGCTGCTGGACGAGCCGACGGCGGGGCTGGACAAGGCTTCGGAGGCGCGGTTCGCGGGGCTGATGACGAGGCATTGCACGGATGGCGGGATGATTGTTGCGGCGACGCATCTGCCGCTTGGATTGGCTGGGGCGGTGGAACTGGTGATGGGGGGAACGGATTGATGACGGTGCGAGGCACCCCCCTCTGCCTTGCCAGGCATCTCCCCCGCAAGGGGGGAGATTGGCAGTTCGTGGCCCTCGCCAGCCTTCGAACGTTGAAGATTAGCGAAGGCCGAGACGACATCCGATCTCCCCCCTTGCGGGGGAGATGTCCGGAAGGACAGAGGGGGGTGCCTTGGCAAAGGCATTTCACATCATGCTAGCCCTCTTCCTGCGCGACATCCGCCTCAACATCCGTGCCGGTGGCGGGGCGCTGACCGGGGTCATCTTCTTCCTCGCCGTTATCGCCACCATCCCGTTCGGAGTAGGGCCGGACCTGAAGCTGCTGGCCCGCATCGGGCCGGCGATCCTGTGGATCGGTGCGCTGCTGTCCTGTCTGCTCGGGCTCGACCGGTTGTTCCAAGCCGATCGCGAGGACGGCTCGCTCGATCTCCTGGTGCTCGGCAATGATCGCCACATGCTGGCCTTGACGGTGCTGGTGAAATGCCTGGCGCATTGGGCGGGCAGCGTGCTGCCGCTGGTCATTGCGGCTCCCTTGCTCGGCCTGTTCATGAACATGGAGCCGCTCGGCATCGGCGCCACGGCGCTGACCCTGCTGGTCGGCACGCCGGCCATCACCTTCATCGGCGCCGCCGGTGCCGCCGTGGCAGTGGCGCTGCCGCGTGGCGGGCTGCTGATTTCGGTGCTGGTGCTGCCGCTGACCATTCCGGTGCTGATCTTCGGCGTTTCGGCAAGCTATGGGGCGACCGCCAATCCCGATCCGTTTCTGCAGCCCTTCCTCATTCTTGCCGCGCTGACACTGTTTCTTGGCGTGCTGGGTCCGGTCTCGGCGGCACTGGCGCTGCGTCATGGCACGGATTGACGCGGCGTATGACTGCGGATTGCGAAGCCGGCGGAGCGAGGCTAAGGGAAAGCATGTCTAGACTGGACGACATGATCGGTTTGGAAGGCCGCACTTCAGCGGGGTCTGCCGCATGAGCGCGCATGCACTTTACGTGACCGCCGCCTATGGCATTACCGCGGTGGTGCTGGCCGGATTGATCGGCTGGATCCTGCTCGACCAGCGGGCGCGCAAGCGTGAGCTTGCCGAACTGGAGGCGTCCGGCGTGCGGCGTCGCTCCGACAAGGCGGCAAAGCCATGAGCACAGAAACGGAAACGCCGCCGCCACGCACGCGTCGCCTGTTCGTGCTGTTGCCGCTGCTGATCTTCCTTGGCCTGGCCGGACTGTTCCTGTCGCAGCTGCTGTCGGGGCGCGATGTTTCGGAAGTGCCGTCGGCCCTGATCGGCCTGCCTGCGCCGCAGACCAACCTACCGGCGCTGGAGGGCTCAAACCTGCCGGGGCTCGATTCGAAATCCTTCGCCGGCAAGGTCACATTGGTCAACGTCTTTGCGTCGTGGTGCGCGCCATGCCGCGAAGAGCACCCGGTGCTGCTGGCGCTGGCGCAGGACAAGCGTTTCACCATGGCGGCGCTGAATTACAAGGACCAGCCGGAAAACGCCCGCCGGTTCCTTGGCGATCTCGGCAATCCGTTCCAGGCGATAGGGGTCGACGAAGCGGGCCGCGCGGCGATCGACTGGGGCGTCTACGGCGTGCCGGAAACCTTCGTCATCGGCAAGGACGGCAAGATCGCCTACAAACATGTCGGCCCGCTGACGCCCGAGACGGTGCAGGCGTTGCTGTTGCCGCAGATCGACAAGGCGCTGGCGGCGCCGAATTGACGCGACGACGCGCCTATACACGGCTTCGTCATCCTAGGGCGTAGCGACGCGAAGCGGAGCGCAGACCCTAGGATCCATGCCGCGACATTCGCCGGGAAATGCGGCGGTCCGAAACGCGCGCTTGCCAGCGCGAAAATCACGGATCAGCGCAAACAAATTCTGCACCGGTGTGGTGCTCGAAAATCACGGCATGGATCCTTGGGTCTTCGCAACGCTTCGCGCCGCTACGCCCAAGGATGACGAACGTGATGGGCTGACCGAATGATCAGCCGTAGATCTGCTTGTGGATCTGGTAGAGCATTTCCGAGCGGTCGGCGCGCATGTCGGCCAGATCGCGGCTGGAAAAGCTGTCGATTTCGGCGACAAGGCGGTTGTAGTGCTTGCGCTTGGCAATGCTGTTGCGAGCGCGGGTCATGAGACTGTCGAGGATCATAGCAAGGTTCCTTTTTGGCGCCGCATTTCGGCGGCGGTTTCTTCCTCCCTTGATCGATACGAAGCATGACATAGTAATGGTGCATTGCAAAAAGAAGATGTTGCAATGCACCATTGCGCTGGACGCATAGCCGGTTAATGCGGCGCTAACGTCATGCGCAGAGTCGGCAAGCGATCTTTTGCATGACACTGTGCGTACCCACATTGCCTTCTGTCCCTCCAGCTGGCTTGATCCCTGTCATTGATGCCGGGAGGAAAGCATGGCGGCCGCAGACTATTATGAAATTCTCGATCCACGCTTCGCGCGCCTGTTCAACGGCAACGCGCAGGTCGAGAAGCTGTTCACCGGATGCCAGTGGGCGGAGGGGCCGGCCTGGTTCGCCGCCGGACGCTATGTCGTCTGGTCCGACATCCCCAACAATCGCATGCTGCGCTATGACGAGACCGACGGCAATGTCAGCGTCTTCCGTCAGCCGTCCGGCAACGCCAACGGCAACAGCGTCGACCGGCAGGGCCGGCTGATCACCTGCGAGCATTCGGGCCGCCGCGTCAGCCGCACCGAGTTCGATGGCTCGGTCACCACGATCGCGGCCAAATGGAAAGGCAAGCGGCTGAATTCGCCCAACGACGCGGTGGTGAAATCCGACGGTTCCATCTGGTTCACCGATCCAAGCTACGGCATCGATACGGATTATGAGGGCGACAGGGCTGAGAGCGAAATCGGCGCCTGCCATGTCTACCGGGTCGATCCCGGCACCGGCGAGGTCGAAGCCGTCATCACCGACATGGTCCGGCCCAACGGTCTCGCCTTCTCGCTGGACGAGAGCAAGCTTTATGTCGTGGATACCGGCCGCACGCACGGCGCGCAGAATCCGGCACATATGCGGGTGTTCAATGTCGGCAAGGGCGGCAAGAAGGTTTCGGGCGAGAAAGTCTTCGCCGACTGCACGGCGGGCCTGTTCGACGGCTTCCGGCTCGACGAAGACGGCCGCATCTGGACCAGTGCCGCCGACGGCATCCATTGCTACGATCCGGACGGCACGCTGATCGGCAAGGTCAAGGTACCGGAAGTCGCCGCCAATTGCGTGTTCGGCGGCAACAAGCTGAATTGCCTCTACATCGCCGGCACCACGTCACTCTACATGGTGCGGCTGATGGTCAACGGCGCCAAGACTTACTGAGAGTTGAACACTGGCGACCGTTCGACGGTTTCATCGAAGCGGGTCGTGAGCACGAACATCCCCGGGAGGACAAGAAATGCCATTCGTCAACATCCGCATCGTCAAGGAAGTGATATCAGCCGATCCGGCGGGCAAGAAGGCGGATATCGCCAAGAAGGTCACCGCGGCCATCATGGACGCCACTGGTCTCAGCAATGACGATGTCTGGGTGGTTTTTGAAGAGGTCAACGCGCGCGACTGGTATGTTGGGAAGACCGATGTGGAGACGCTGCGAAAGGGGTAGTTCGAAGGCGTGGCGAAGCCCTTTCCTTCGTCATCCTAGGGCGAAGCAGTCGCGAAGCGACGTCGCGGAGACCCTAGGATCCATGCCGCGAACTTCGACCTCTGCAACGGTGGAATTCTCGTTGTAGCGCAGGGCGTTATCCAGTGTCAGGCCGTGCGGGGTCTTCCTGAACCGCTGCATTCTACGACAAATGTCGCGGCATGGATCCTAGGGTCTGCGCCGCGTCGCTTCGCTCCTTGCTTCGCCCTAGGATGACGAAGGCGGGGATGGGTCGGCAATCGTAAACGCTGCCTCGACGCAGGCGCGGCCGCCGCTCAACGCGAGCGGATAAACTCCGCGAAGGCATTCAGCACATCATGCATCGCCTGCCGGTTCGCCGGCTCGTCGAGGATGCCCGCCACCTCCGGCGGCTTCCTGCCGAGCAGGGCGATCTCCAGCACATCGTCGTAAAGCGCGAACGACATGGTGCGCATGATCTCGGCCAATGCGGCGCGGGCGAACAGCGAGCGCGGCGAGGCGTGTGCCAGCATGGCGGGCTTGGCGACAGCGGCATCGCGTGAGACCAGCCAATCGAGCGCGTTCTTCAGCCCGCCCGGCACGCCATGGGCATATTCCGGACAGGAAACGATCAGGCCGTCGGCTCGGCTGACGGCATCGATCAGCTTGGAGACTTCGAGCGGTGTCCGCTCGCCTTCATCGTCGGGATTGAAGATCGGCAGACGGCCAAGCCCGTCGTGGACGGTGACGCGGCAGCCGGGCGGCGCTTCGCGCGCCAGCGCGGCGATCAGCGCCGAATTTGTGGAGGCCGCGCGCAGGCTGCCGGAAATGGCAAGGATGTTCAGCAAGGTATGGAATCGGTCCCAGACGCGAATCGCGTCCGGAAAACTACCACATCGTCTTCTTGTATTCCTCGTCGAGCCAGCGATCGGTCGCCTCGGCGGAATCGGCAACCGCCAGCTGATCGCGCATGATCTGGCCGAGCGTCGGCAGCGTCGCGCGGTCGTACCAGGTTTCCGGCTTCCACAGGTCCGAGCGCATGAAGGCTTTTGCGCAGTGCATGTAGGCGGCCTTGACGCTGACCACGACAACGCTTTGCGGCTCCCTGCCGTCGACGGCGAGCCGTTCGCGCAGATTTGCGTCGACGGTGATGCGGGCATCGCCGTTGACGCGCAGCGTCTCGTTCATGCCGGGGATGAGGAAGAGCAGCCCGACCGAGGGATTGACGAGGATGTTTTCCAGCGTGTCGAGCCGGTTGTTGCCGGGCCGGTCGGGAATGGCGATGGTGGTGTCGTCCAGAACGGTGGCAAAGCCCGGTTTGTCGCCCTTCGGCGTCACGTCGGCATTGCCGGCACCGTCGGACGAGCCAATCAGCACGAACGGGCTCTTGCCGATGAAGGAGCGGCAATGGCCGTCAAGTTTTTTCAGCTCCTTGCGAATAGAACCGTCGGTCGGCCGTGGCGTCTTGTAGATCGTCCTCAACTGGTCGCGCGTGGTGATGAATTCCATGTCCCTCTCCCCAGAACGGTTCATTGTTTCACGAACGCAGAACCGCTGTTTCTACTTTCCGGCCTTTTCTTCTTTGCCGGCCTTGTCCTCTAGCGAATGACGCAGGATCAGCGGCATCTGGCTGAAGGTGAACAGAAGCGTGATCGGCATGATGCCCCAGACCTTGAAAGTAACCCAGGCGTCGGTGGAAAAATTGCGCCACACCAACTCATTGACGATGGCCAGGAACAGGAAGAACAGGCCCCAGCGGAAGGTCAGTTTCCGCCAGCCTTCGGCGTCGAGGCTGAAGGCTGAATCGAAGACATAGCCAAGCAGCGACTTGCCGAAGTAGAGGCCGCCGAGCAGCACGCCGCCGAACAGCGTGTTGACGATGGTCGGCTTCATCTTGATGAAGATGTCGTCCTGCAGATAGAGCGTCAGCGCGCCGAAGATGAAGACGACGACGCCCGACACCATCGGCATGATCGGCAAGGTGCGGGTGAGCAGCCACGAGGCGATCAGGGCGATTGCCGTGGCGGCCATGAACAGGCCGGTGGCGACGAAGATCGGCCCGCCGAACTCGGCCAGAACAGGGAATTTCTGCACCAGCCACCCGCCGCGCGCATTGGCGAAGAAGAACACCATCAACGGACCCAGCTCCAGCACCAGCTTGAGCAGCGGATTGACGCCTTCCTTCTTTTGCTTCTGCGGGTCCGACGGATCGCGTTCGAGAATGGGTGGGTTCATGGAATCTCTTTCTTGCGCATGATCTGATCCAAAAAGTCTGCAACTTTTTGGGCCATGCTTGTTAGGCCACTCCAGCGATCGCCCTGGCGAATTCGCTTGCCGAGAAAGGTTCGAGGTCGTCGACCTGTTCGCCGACGCCGATGAAATAGACCGGCAATTTGTGCTTTGCCGCGATCGCCACCAGAATACCGCCGCGCGCCGTGCCGTCCAGCTTGGTCATCACCAGGCCGTTGACGCCGGCGATATTGCGGAAGATCTCGACCTGGTTGAGCGCGTTCTGGCCGGTGGTGGCGTCGACCGTCTGCAGCACGGTGTGCGGTGCTTCCGGATCGAGCTTGCCGAGCACGCGGACGATCTTTTCGAGCTCGGCCATCAGTTCGGTCTTGTTCTGCAGGCGGCCGGCGGTATCGATGATCAGCACGTCTGAGCCGGCTTCCCTGGCCTTCTCGAAGGCGTCATAGGCCAGCCCCGCGGCATCGGCGCCGATCTTGGAGGCGATGACGGGCGATTTCGTCCGCTCGCCCCAAATCTTCAGTTGCTCGATCGCGGCGGCGCGAAAGGTGTCGCCGGCGGCGAGCATCACCGACAGGCCGCCATCGGTCAGCTTGGCGGCGAGCTTGCCGATGGTGGTGGTCTTGCCGGTGCCGTTGACGCCGACCACCAGGATGACATGCGGCTTATGCGAGAGATCGAGCTCCAGCGGCATGGCGACATGAGTCAGCACTTTTTCCACCTCGGCCGCCATGATGGCGCGGACCTCGGTGTCGGAGACGTCCTTGCCGTAGCGACTGGCGGCCAGCGCGTCGGTAACGCGCAAGGCCGTCTCCATGCCGAGATCGGCGCGGATCAGCACATCCTCAAGGTCCTGCAGCGTCTCCTCGTCCAGCTTGCGCTTGGTGAAGACGCCGGCAATGTTGCCGGTGAGCTCCTTGGAGGAGCGGGCAAGCCCGTCCTTCATGCGCTGGAACCATGAGCGCCTCGGCGCCGGCTCCGGCGCCTTCTGCGGCTCGGCCTTCTGCTCGACCTTCTTGGTGACGGTCACCTTGCCGGGCGCGGCTTTCGACTCCGGCGCGGGTGGTGGAAGAGGCTGCGGCTCGGGCGCAATTTCCGCAATGACCGGCTGCGATTCGATCGGCGCTGGCTGGCGAATGGGAGGTGCGATTTCGGCAGGCGGGGCTTTGGGCGTCGGCGCTGAAACTTCTTCCTTCTCCCCGTCACTATACGGGGAGAAGGTGCCGGCAGGCGGATGAGGGGCGGCGTCGACCTCTGAAGACGGCTGAAGAGGGGACGGCGCCGGTGTCGGCACCTCTATCGGCGCTGGTGTCTCGGCTGGAACCTCGACAGGCGTCGGCACTTCGACCGGGGCCGGCTCCGGCTGCTTTTCCGGTCGCGACGGGACGATCTCCGGCTCGGCCGGCGCCGGAGCAGGGACTTCTTGCGGCTGCGGTTCGGGAGCAGGCTCCGGAACGGCGGGAGGTGTTGGTATCTCCTCGGGCGCCGGCGGCTCGGCTGGCGTCTCGGGCGCTGGTTCTTCTTCCGGCTCGGGCTCCGGCAGAGGTTCTGGCTCTGAGGGAACAGCCGGCTCCGGTACTGGCGGGATGGTTGGCTCCGGCTCGGGCACCGGTTCCTCGA
>NZ_RZQL01000073.1 GCF_003997935.1 Mesorhizobium sp. M7A.F.Ca.US.006.01.1.1 | reverse complement strand
CCGAGGATGCCAAGCGTCGCGCCGAGGACGAAGAGCGCCGCAAGCGCGAACGCGATGAATCCGCACGCCGCCAGGCCGAGGAAGAGGCGCGGTTGCAGACCGAGGCCGAATCCCGCCGTCGGGCGGAGGAAGAGGCCCGTCGACGCGCGCCATTGGCTGCCGAACTGGCAACGGTCGATGACGAGGAAGTGGCCAAGCCGAAGCGGGTTGGCGCCGGCGCACCGGTGCGCCGTCCGGTCACACCTGAAGTGGCGCGTCCGGCCAAGCCGACCAAGAGCGAGGAAGATCGCCGCCGCGGCAAGCTGACGCTGAATTCGGCATTGTCCGACGAAGATGCGCGAGCCCGTTCGCTGTCGTCGATGCGTCGCCGCCAGGAAAAATTCAAGCGCGCGATGCACAATGAGCCGCGCGAGAAAGTCATGCGCGAAGTGATCCTGCCAGAGACCATCACCATCCAGGAACTGGCGCAACGCATGTCCGAGCGCGCGGTCGACCTGGTCAAGTTTTTCATGAAGCAGGGCCAGATCCTGAAGCCGGGCGACGTCATCGACGCCGACACGGCCGAGCTGGTTGCCACCGAATTCGGCCACACGGTCCGCCGCGTCGCCGAGTCCGACATCGAGGAAGGCCTATTCAACATCGCCGACAATGCCGAGGACCTGGTTTCGCGTCCGCCGGTCGTGACGATCATGGGTCACGTCGATCACGGCAAGACCTCGCTGCTCGACGCGATCCGCAACGCCAATGTCGTCTCCGGCGAAGCCGGCGGCATCACTCAGCATATCGGCGCCTACCAAGTCGAGAAGAATGGTCACAAGATCACCTTCATCGACACGCCCGGCCACGCCGCTTTCACGGCGATGCGTGCTCGTGGCGCCCAGGCGACCGACATTGCCATTCTGGTGGTTGCGGCCGACGACAGCGTCATGCCGCAGACGATCGAATCGATCAGCCATGCCAAGGCGGCCGGCGTTCCGATCATCGTGGCGATCAACAAGATCGACAAGCATGATGCCGATCCGCAGAAAGTGCGCTCCGAACTGCTGCGCCACGAGGTCTTCGTCGAATCCATGGGCGGTGAAGTTCTGGACGTCGAAGTGTCGGCGACCAAGGGCACCAATCTCGACAAACTGCTCGAGGCGATCCTGCTGCAGGCCGAAATTCTCGACCTGAAGGCCAATCCGGATCGTACCGCCGAAGGCGTCGTCATTGAAGCCCAGCTCGACAAGGGCCGTGGCCCCGTCGCCACCGTGCTGGTGCAGACCGGCACGCTGATGCCGGGCGACATCCTCGTTGCCGGCAACGAATGGGGCCGGGTGCGTGCGCTGGTCAACGATCGTGGCGTGCAGATCAAGGAAGCGCCGCCGGCGATGCCGGTGGAAGTGCTTGGCTTGCAGGGCACCCCGCAGGCCGGCGACCGCTTCGCCGTGGTCAACAACGAGGCCCGTGCCCGCGAGATCACCGAATACCGCCAGCGTCTGGCGCGCGAGAAGGCGGTTGCCAAGCATGCCGGCCAGCGCGGTTCGCTCGAGCAGATGATGTCGCAATTGCAGACAAGCGGGCTGAAGGAATTTCCGCTGGTCATCAAGGGCGACGTGCAGGGCTCGATCGAGGCGATCAACGCCGCACTCGACAAGCTCGGTACCGACGAGGTGCGTGCACGCATCGTCCATGCCGGCGCCGGCGCCATCACCGAAAGCGATGTGTCGCTGGCCGAGACTTCGGGTGCCGCGATCATCGGCTTCAACGTCCGCGCCAACGTCCAGGCGCGTGCCGCTGCAGCGGCGGCTGGCATCGAGATCCGCTATTACTCGATCATCTACAACCTTGTGGATGACGTGAAGGCGGCTCTGTCGGGCCTGCTGTCGCCGGAGCGTCGCGAGACCTTCATCGGCAATGCGCAGATCCTCGAAATCTTCGACATCACCAAGGTCGGCAAGATCGCCGGCTGCCGTGTCACCGAGGGCAAGGTCGAGCGTGGTGCGGGCGTGCGCCTGATCCGCGACAACGTCGTCATCCACGAAGGCACGCTGAAGACGCTGAAGCGCTTCAAGGACGAAGTTTCGGAAGTCCCCGGCGGCCAGGAATGCGGCATGGCCTTCCAGAACTACGAGGATATGCGCGTCGGCGACGTCATCGAGTGCTTCCGCGTCGAGATGGTGACCCGGACACTCTGAGTTCGAGTGACTTGTCCATACCGGGCGGTGGCCGAAAGGCCGCCGCCCCAAGTCTATTGAGCAGGTCTATTGAGAACGACCCATATGAGACATGCGGCACGGTCCCATCCCGCGCCTCACGCTTTCAGGATAGAGAAAAATGCCCCGTCCAACCACATCCAGCCCATCCCAGCGCATGCTGCGTGTCGCCGAACAGGTGCGCCATGCGCTATCCGAAACCCTGCAGCGCGGCGAGATCATCGATCCGCTGATCGAGAACACCGTGGTGTCGGTCTCGGAAGTGCGCATGTCGCCCGATTTGAAGGTCGCTACCGCTTTCGTTTCGCCGCTCGGCGCCAAGGATACCGATGCGGTGGTCGAGGCGCTGAACAAGCATGCGAAGTTCGTCCGTGGCCGTGTCTCCGGCGCGCTGCGGCAGATGAAGTTCATGCCGGAGTTCCGCTTCAAGCTCGACACCTCCTTCGATAATTTTGCCAGGATCAACGACCTCTTGAAATCGCCGGAAGTGGCGCGCGATCTGGGTCCTGTGGACCAGGAAAACGCGGACCAGGACAAAGACGACAACAAGGACACCGAATAGTGGCGCGTCGCGGCAAGAAGAAGGGCCGGCCGATCTCGGGCTGGCTGATCCTGGACAAGCCGGTCGGCATGGGCTCGACCGAAGCCGTCTCCAAGATCAAATGGCTGTTCCAGGCCGAAAAGGCCGGCCATGCCGGCACGCTCGATCCGTTGGCGTCCGGCATGCTGCCGATCGCGCTTGGCGAGGCCACCAAGACCGTGCCTTACGTGCAGGACGGCGCCAAGATCTATCGCTTCACCGTTGCCTGGGGACAGGAGCGTTCGACCGATGACCTCGAAGGTCCGGTGACGAAGGAGTCCGACCTGCGTCCAGCGGAAACCGAGGTCAAGGCGCTGTTGCCGAAATACACCGGCGTCATCATGCAGACGCCGCCGCAATTCTCGGCCATCAAGATTGCGGGCGAGCGCGCCTATGATCTGGCCCGCGACGGCGCGACGGTCGACATACCCGCGCGAGAGATCGAGATCGGCCGTCTGGATATTGTCGAACACAGCGCCGACCATACTGTTTTCGAGGTCGAATGCGGCAAGGGCACCTATGTGCGCTCGCTGGCCCGCGACATGGGCCGCGACATGGGCTGTTTCGGCCATATCAGCGAATTGCGCCGGGTCGAGGTCGAACCGTTCACCTCGGAAGACTTCGTCACCATCGCCGAACTGGAAGCCGCCCGTTTCGGCGTGCGGGAGGAAGACAGCTCGGACACGACTGATATCGCCGACACGACAGAAGCCGCTGACGCGACAGAAGCCGCCGACACGGCAGAGGCTGCCGACAAGGTGGAAGTGCCAATCGATTTCGACGCCATCGATGCGCTCCTGGTCGACACATCGGCTGCCCTCGATTGCCTGCCGCAGATCGCCATCAGCGATGACGCGGCAACCAAGATCCGCCTTGGCAACCCAGTCATCATCCGCGGCCGCGACGCACCGGTGGAAGCCGAGGAAGCCTGCGCCACGGCGCGTGGCAAGCTGGTCGCCATCGGCGCCATCGAGCAAGGCATGTTCAAACCCAAGCGAGTCTTTGCCGGGTGACTCCTGTCGTCTAATGTCGAGGCGAGGACTCACACGAGGGGCATATGGCAAAGGCTGAGACCGTGAAGACGCGTGCGCCAGTGAAGACGCGGCGGCCGCCGGTCGGTGCGTCGCCTGGCACACTGATCGCCGACCCCTCGGCGCGGCGCAGCGAACTCAGGCTGACGCTGATCTCGCCCGAAAAATTCAAGACCATCGAAAATGCCAGCATCGACGACCTCAACATCCATTGCGACAAATGGCCGGTCCTCTGGCTCGACTGCACCGGCCTCGCCAACATCCCGCTGATCGAGGAGATCGGCCGCATTTTCAGCCTGCATCCGCTGGCGCTGGAGGACGTCGTCAACACCGGCCAGCGGCCGAAGGTCGACTTCTTCGAGGACCATGCCTTCGTCGTCGTCAGGATGATCGACGATGTCACCTCGCACCGCTATGAGCAGATCGCCGTCTTCTTCGGCAATAATTTCGTCGTCACCTTCCAGGAGCGGGAAGGCGATCCGTTCGATCCGGTGCGCAAGCGCATCGAAAGTTCGGCGCCCAACCGGCTGCGCGCCCGCGGCGCCGACTACCTTGCCTATGCGCTGATCGATGCCATCGTCGACAGCTATTTTCCGCCGATCGAGGCCGCCGGCGACATGGTCGACAGCATCGAGGACGAGATGCTGCATTCGCCGCATAAGCACCAGATGCGGCAGCTGCATGAATTGCGGCGCGACGCCAACGTGCTGAAAGGCGTGCTGTGGCCGATGCGCGATGCGCTGGCGACGCTGATCCGCAACGATGTGCCCTATGTGAAGGCCGAGACCAAGGTCTTCCTCAACGACACGCTCGACCATGCGCTCAGGCTGATCGAGCTGGTCGAAACCCAGCGCGACATGCTGACAGGCCTGATCGAGATGCACCTGTCGCTGAGTCAGGCGCGCACAAACGACGTCATCAGCTATCTCACCATCGTCTCGGTCATCTTCATGCCGCTCACCTTCCTGGTCGGCATCTGGGGCATGAATTTCGATCCGGAGTCTTCGCCCTGGAACATGCCGGAACTGAAGGCCTATTATGGCTATCCCTTGTCGCTGCTGTTCATGGCGCTTGTCGCGTTCGGGCTGATCGCCTTCTTCAAATGGAAGAAATGGCTCTGACAAGGAAAAATCACGCCATTTCGGCCTGAAAAGCCGGCTTGTGAATTGGGCTGGTGTTTTCCGGGGAATTGCACTATATGCGCCGCAGCATAGCGCTGTGACGCTTTGCTTGCACCGGCCCCTGCTGGACGACATCCCGGCTGAGGGCGACCCGTTTCCTCAAACAGATAAGGAAAAACACGATGTCGATTACTGCCGAGCGCAAACAGGAATTGATGGGTGAATTCGCAACCGCCAAGGGCGATACCGGGTCTCCGGAAGTCCAGGTGGCCATCCTTTCCGAGCGCATCAAGAACCTGACCGACCACTTCAAGGACCACAAGAAGGATAACCATTCCCGCCGTGGTCTGCTTGCTCTCGTCTCCCAGCGCCGCAGCCTGCTTGATTATCTCAAGCGCAAGGACGACGCGCGCTACCAGACGCTGATCGAGAAGCTCGGTCTGCGTCGTTGACGAATTGACCGGCGGGCTTTCCCAGGAGAGCCCGCCGGTCGCGCATTCTGCCAGTCGTATCGACTGGCCAGACCCGGTTTCGATCGTGCAGAGGGCACTCGAAACCGCCCATGGACGGTCATGGGGCAGGATTGCAGGACGCTCGCGCGCGCACCGCGCCGAAATCACCCGAGCTTCCCGTTGTCTTGCCCGTGGCTGCCCGAGAAAGGAAGCCAGGGAAAGGGCATCTCCGCGCACCGTGAAACGGCGCGGCCCTTTCCTCATATTAAGGACAAGAGATGTTCAATCACCACAAAGTGGAAATCGAATGGGGCGGTCGTCCGCTCATCCTCGAAACCGGCAAGATCGCGCGCCAGGCTGATGGCGCGGTGCTCGCCACCTACGGCGAGACCAAGGTCCTCGCCACCGTCGTTTCGATGAAGGAGCCGAAGCCCGGCCTCGATTTCTTTCCGCTGACCGTCAACTACCAGGAAAAGACCTACGCCGCCGGCAAGATCCCGGGTGGCTATTTCAAGCGTGAAGGCCGTCCGAGCGAGAAGGAAACGCTGGTTTCTCGCCTCATCGACCGCCCGATCCGCCCGCTCTTCGCCGCTGGCTACAAGAACGACACCCAGATCGTCGTCACCGTCGTCCAGCATGATCTCGAGAACGATCCCGACATCCTGTCGATCGTCGCCACCTCGGCCGCTTTGACCCTGTCGGGCGTGCCCTTCATGGGCCCGATCGGCGGCGCCCGCGTCGGCTACATCAACGGCGAATACGTGCTCAACCCGCATGTCGACGAGATGCAGGAATCCAAGCTCGACCTGATCGTCGCCGGCACCAGCGACGCCGTGCTGATGGTTGAGTCCGAGGCCAAGGAATTGGGCGAAGAGCTGATGCTCGGCGCCGTCATGTTCGGCCACAAGGGCTTCCAGCCGGTCATCGACGCCATCATCAAGCTGGCCGAAGTCGCCGCCAAGGAGCCGCGCGACTTCACCGCGCCGGACTATTCCGCGCTTGAAGCCGAGATGCTGAAGATCGTCGGCGACGAACTCAGCAATGCCTACAAGAACGTCGACAAGCAGAAGCGTTACGCCGCCGTCGACGCCGTCAAGGCGAAGGTCAAGGCAGCGTTTGCCCCGGCCGAAGGCGAAGATGCCAAGTACACTTCCGAGCAGATCGGTTCGGTATTCAAGGAACTCCAGGCCAAGGTCGTGCGCTGGAACATCCTCGACACCGGCTCGCGCATCGATGGCCGTGACCTGAAGACAGTCCGCAAGATCGTCTCCGAAGTCGGCGTCCTGCCGCGCACCCATGGTTCGGCGCTGTTCACCCGCGGCGAAACCCAGGCGCTGGTCGTTGCCACGCTCGGCACCGGCGAGGACGAGCAGTATGTCGATTCGCTGACCGGCATGTACAAGGAGAAGTTCCTCCTTCACTACAACTTCCCTCCCTACTCCGTCGGCGAGACCGGCCGCATGGGTTCGCCGGGTCGCCGCGAAATCGGCCATGGCAAGCTCGCCTGGCGCGCCATTCGCCCGATGCTGCCGAGTGCCGACCAGTTCCCCTACACGCTGCGCGTCGTCTCGGAGATCACCGAGTCCAACGGTTCGTCGTCGATGGCCACTGTCTGCGGCACCTCGCTGGCGCTGATGGATGCCGGCGTGCCGCTGGCCAAGCCCGTTGCCGGTATCGCCATGGGCCTGATCAAGGAAGGCGAGCGTTTCGCCGTTCTATCCGATATCCTGGGTGACGAAGATCACCTCGGCGATATGGACTTCAAGGTTGCCGGCACCGCCAACGGCATCACCTCGCTGCAGATGGATATCAAGATCGAAGGCATCACCGAGGAGATCATGAAGATCGCGCTGGACCAGGCCAAGGATGGCCGCCAGCACATCCTCGGCGAAATGGCCCATGCTCTGACCGGCGCGCGTTCGGAACTGGGTGAATTCGCACCGCGCATCGAAGTGATGCACATCCCGACCGACAAGATCCGTGACGTGATCGGCTCGGGCGGCAAGGTGATCCGCGAGATCGTCGAAAAGACCGGCGCCAAGATCAACATCGAGGACGACGGCACGGTCAAGATCGCTTCGTCCAACGCCAAGGAGATCGAGGCGGCGAAGAAGTGGATCCACACCATCGTCGCAGAGCCCGAAGTCGGCGAGATTTACGAAGGTACGGTCGTCAAGACCGCGGACTTCGGCGCTTTCGTCAACTTCTTCGGTCCGCGTGACGGCCTCGTCCACATCTCGCAGCTTGCCAACGACCGGGTCGCCAAGACCTCGGACGTGGTCAAGGAAGGCGACAAGGTCTGGGTCAAGCTGATGGGCTTCGACGAGCGCGGCAAGGTCCGCCTGTCGATGAAGGTCGTCGACCAGGCCACCGGCAAGGAACTCGCCCGCGACAAGAAGACCGAAGGCGAAGAAAACGCCGCCTGATTGGTCTGAGATCATGAATCGAAACGGGCGCGGCTTATGTCGCGCCCGTTTTCATTTTCAGCCTGGGTTTCAAAGCGCTTAGAGCAATTCCAGGAAAAGTGTGAAGCGGTTTTCCGTCCAGAATTGCGTCAAAACAAAGAGTTGGAGCAGATCGCCGTTTCCCTGAAACGGTGAGATGCTCTAGACAAGTCGAGATCGAACAATGTCCGCCGAGCCGTTGAAGACGCTTTTCCATCCCTTCGAGGCGGAGGCTGTTCCTCTGCCGGGAAGGGGCACGCGCGCCCTGTTTCTCGGCGCTGAGCCGGGTTTTCGCTTGCCTGAAGGCATTGAGGCGACACTTCACCTCGTGCAGGGCTTCCGGCCGCATTTTAACGCGCTGAAGGCGTCTGGCTTCGTCGTCACCGCGCAAGTGGAAGGCGATGGCTTCGATATGGCATTTGTGCTTGCCGGCCGGCATCGCGGCGTGAACGAAGTGCGCCTCGCGCAGGCGCTTGAGCGCGTGGCGCCGGGCGGCCTGATCGTCATTGCCGGCGGCAAGGACGATGGCATTGCCAGCCTGCGCAAGCGCGTTGACGAGCTTGTGCCGCTTGAAGACCATTTGCCCAAATATCACGGCATTGCCTTCTGGTTGCGACGTCCCGCCGATCTGGCCGCCGCGGAAGAATTGCGCGCTGCCAATCCCGCTCTGCTGGTTGAAAGCCGGTTCCACACCGCGCCCGGCATGTTTTCCTTCGACCGGATCGATACCGGCTCGAAATTGCTGGTCGAGAATTTGCCCAATGATCTGCGTGGCAACATTGCCGATTTCTGCGCCGGCTGGGGCTATGTGGCTGCCGAGATCGCCGCCCGCTCCCCCGGCGTTCAGGCGCTCGACCTCTATGAGGCCGATTTCGCCGCGCTCGAAGCCGCGAAGCTCAATCTGGCAGGGGTCACCCAGTCGATCGCCAGGAATTTCTTCTGGATCGATCTGCTGAAGGAACCAGTCGAGAAGCGCTACGACGCGATTGCCATGAACCCGCCCTTTCACCGCAGCCGGGCGGCCGAGCCGGAGATCGGCGCCGGCATGATCCGCGCGGCGGCCAAGGCCTTGAAGCCGGGTGGGCGGCTGTTCATGGTCGCCAACCGGCAGCTTCCCTACGAACCGGTGCTGTCGGCTGCCTTTTCGAGCCATGTCGAACTCGCCCGCGACGGCATGTTCAAGGTGCTTTCCGCTCGTCGTTGAAGCATGATCCCGAAAAGTGGATACCGGTTTTCGGAAAAGATCATGCTCAGACGAAAACAGACATCGCGTCGCACTCAATGCAGATTGGCGACGCGCCGGACCTCATCGGTGACATGCACGTCGCCGACCCTGATCTTTAGGGGGGCGGGCCTGCCGTAAAGATAGCCTTGCACCACCTCGCAGCCGGCCGCCCTGAGCAGCGTCGCCTGGCTTTCGGTCTCGACGCCTTCGGCAATGATGCTGACGCCGAGCGCGCGCGAAAGCCCGACGATGGTCGAGACGACAGCGCCGGAGCTGGAATCGGTGTCGAGGCGGCTGACGAAGGACCGGTCGATCTTCAGCTTGCCGAATGAGAAATCGATCAGGTAGCTCAAATTGGAATAGCCGGTACCGAAATCGTCGACGGCGACCGAGATGCCCATATCCGCAAGCTCCTTCAGGATGGCGGCGGCGCGGTCGCGATCCTGCATCATCGCCGTCTCGGTCACTTCCAGCTCCAGCCGCGACGGCTTGATGCCGGTGCTCGTCATGGTGTCGCGCACGATGCCGACAAAGTCCTTGGTCATGAACTGCACGGGCGAGATGTTGACGGCGACGAAGCAGTCGTCGGGCAGATGCCGGGCGTCGCTGCAGGCTTTGCGCAGCACCCATTCGCCGATCGGGCCGATCATGCCGGTTTCCTCGGCGATCGGAATGAACTCCATCGGCGGGATCATGCCGCGTTCCGGATGCCGCCAGCGGATCAACGCTTCGTAGCCGACGATGCGGCCGGTCGGGAGATCCAGCTGCGGCTGGTAATGAAGATCGAAGTCACCGCGCTCGAAGGCTGTATTCAGTTCGGATTCGATCCATTGGCGATGGTCGGCGACCCTGCCCATTTCGGCATGGAAGACCGACCAGTTGCCGACGCCGCTGGCGCGCGCGTTCTGCAGCGCCAGATTGGAGCGGCGCAGGATGAGGACGGGATCGACGCCGTCCTTTGGCATCGCCACGATGCCGACCGACAGGCTGACCGATTGCAGGTGCTTACCGAGATCATAGGGCTCCATCATCTCGTCGATGAGCCTCTCTATGGTGCTTTCCAAGGACCCTGAAACCTGGTTGTCAGGGAGCAGGATCGCGAATTCACCGGCGCCGATGCGTCCGATCAGCGCGCGCGGCGGCACGCACGTCTTCAAGCGCTTGGTGAAGGCGCGGATCAGCTCGTCGCCCTGGCTGTAGCCGATGGCGTCGTTGATCTGTTTGAACCGGTCGATGTCGATATCGATGAGGAACATCGGCTCGCCGGTCCGGCTGGTCGCGCATGCCGCCTCGGCAATCTTGCCGACCATCGCCGCGCGTGCCACCAGGCCAGTCAGCTTGTCGAAATGGGTTTCCGTGAAGACGAAATCCGCCGATTCATCGACGCCGGCGAAGAACGACATCGCGGCGACCGACGCCGCCAGTGCGCAAAGAGCGGCCATCACCGAGACCATCATGTCCGCGGAGATGCCGGCAAAGCCATCGCCGAGACCGAGCTTCAGGCCCCAGAGCCCGAGGACGAAACTGCCGAGACCCGAACTCGCTATGGTGAGCAGTCGGAACACCGGTGTTCGCTTCGGGTTGCTGACGGCGAGCATTGAAAGTTCCCCTGAGTACGGGACTTTCTAGCGGATATCTCCTTAAAATGAGTTTCCGCGAATGAATCCAATTTTATTGGACCGAAAGTATTTCTTGAGCGGATCAATGCGCCCAGCGCTGAAACGGATTCAGTTGGCGCGCTTTAAGCTTCGTGTCTTCAAATGTCGCCGTTTCAAAACCGCCGCGCACCTTTGGGCGACAGGCGTTAGTCTCGTCCGCCGTCGGTTTGCTTCAATTCGTCGAGCGTCGGCATGGAAACGATGTGATAGCCGGAATCGACATAGTGGATTTCGCCGGTAACCCCGGAAGACAGATCCGACAACAGATAAAGTGCCGAGCCGCCGACCTCGTCGATGGTCACCGTGCGGCGCAGTGGCGAGTTTCGCTGCTGGTAGGAGAACATGTGGCGCGCGTCGGAAATGCCGGCGCCGGCGAGCGTGCGCACGGGTCCAGCCGAAATGCCGTTCACCCTGATGCCGCGCGGACCGTAATCGTTGGCGAGGTAGCGCACACTGGCCTCCAGTCCGGCCTTGGCGACGCCCATGACATTGTAGTTCGGCATGACGCGGACCGAGCCCGCATAGGTCAGCGTGATCATCGATCCGCCGTCTTTCATCAAGGCGGCGGCATGGCGGGCGACCTCGGTGAAGGAGTAGCAGGAGATCACCATGGTGCGGACGAAATTGTCCCGGCTGGTGTCGGCGTAGAGGCCTTTCAACTCGTTCTTGTCGGAAAAGCCGATGGCATGGACGATGAAATCCAGCCCGCCCCATTCCTTACGCAGGGTCTCGAACGTGGCGGCGACCGAGGCACTGTCCTCGACGTCGCACGGCACGACCAGCGAGGCGCCGAGCTTGTCGGCCAGCGGCTTGACCCGGCGCCCGAAGGCGTCGCCCTGATAGGTGAAGGCGAGTTCCGCCCCATGTTCGGATAATTTTCGGGCGATGCCCCAGGCGATCGAATGATCGTTGGCGACACCCATGACAAGCCCGCGCTTGCCCTTCATCAATCCGTCCATGGCCGGCAAATCCTTATGCGGAATAGCGCTGGAAAACGAGCGTGGCGTTGGTGCCGCCGAAGCCGAACGAATTGGACAGGACAGTGTCGATCCTGGCGTCGTCGATACGCTTTCGAACGATCGGCATACCCTCGAATTCGGGGTCGAGGGTCTCGATATGGGCGCTTTCGCCGATGAAGCCGCCCTGCATCATCAGGATCGAATAGATGGATTCCTGCACGCCGGCCGCGCCCAGCGAATGGCCGGTCAGCGACTTCGTCGAGGTGATATACGGCATCTCTGAGCCGAACACCTCGCGGATCGCGCCCATTTCCTTGGAATCGCCCACCGGCGTCGAGGTGCCATGGGTGTTGATGTAGTCGACCGGCGTGGAAACCGTGGCCAGCGCCTGGCGCATGCAGCGGACCGCGCCTTCGCCTGAAGGAGCAACCATGTCGTGGCCATCCGACGTCGCGCCATAGCCGACGATCTCGGCATAGATCTTGGCGCCGCGCGCCTTGGCATGCTCAAGCTCTTCCAGCACCAGCACACCGGCGCCGCCGGCAATGACGAAGCCGTCGCGATTGGCGTCATAGGCACGGGAGGCGGTCGATGCCTTGTCGTTGAATTTCGACGACATGGCGCCCATGGCGTCGAACAGGTCCGACATCGTCCAGTCGAGGTCCTCGTGGCCGCCGGCGAAGACGATGTCCTGCTTGCCCCACTGGATCAATTCATAGCCATTGCCGATGCAATGCGCCGAGGTCGAACATGCCGACGAGATCGAGTAGTTGACGCCGTGGATCTTGAACCATGTCGCAAGCGTCGCCGATGCGGTCGACGACATTGCCTTCGGCACCGCGAACGGACCGATGCGCTTTGGACTGCCGTTCTTCAGCGTCGTTTCGGCCGCCTCGACGATGGTACGGGTGGATGGTCCGCCCGATCCCATGACGATGCCGGTGCGCTCATTGGTGATGTCGCTCTCGCCGAGGCCCGCATCCGCGATCGCCTGGTCCATGGCGACATGGTTCCAGGCAGCACCCTGGCTCAGGAAGCGCATCGCACGGCGATCGATCATCGCCGATGGATCGAGCGTCGGCGCTCCCCATACCTGGCAACGGAAGCCGTGTTCGGCGAAGGAATCCGAGAAACTGATGCCGGATCTGGCGTCATGCAGCGAGGCTTGCACCTCGTTGGCATTGTTGCCGATCGACGACACGATGCCGAGGCCTGTGACTACGACACGTCTCATTCGCAACTCCTTCCAGGGATGCTGGCCAGGGGGGCAGGCCAGGGATGCCGGTCAGCCAACCGCCGACTGCTTGGACAGACCGACTTTCAAATCCGTTGCCGCGTATATGGGTTCGCCATCCGCCTTCAGCCAGCCATCGGCGATGCCGAGCACCAGCCGGCCCCGCATCACACGCTTGAAGTCGATGCCATATTCGACCTTCTTCACCGAGGGCGTGACCATGCCCTTGAATTTCACTTCACCGGTCGACAGCGCCATTCCCTTGCCGGGTTCGCCCAGCCAGCCAAGATAGAAGCCCGTCAATTGCCACATGGCGTCGAGGCCGAGGCACCCCGGCATGATCGGATTGCCGATGAAATGGCAGGCAAAGAACCACAGGTCCGGCTTGATGTCGAACTCCGCGCGGATGAAACCCTTCTCGAAGGCGCCGCCGGTCTCGCTGATCTCGGTGATGCGGTCGAACATCAGCATCGGCGGATAGGGAAGCTGCGCATTGCCCGGTCCGAACAGTTCGCCGCGGGCGCAGGCCAGCAATTCGTCGTATTCGTAGCTGGATTTACCCGCCATCAATCTCATCCCATATCGTTCCGGGCTATCGGGTGCCCTGGTCGTTGGTTTCCTAACACAATCTGTTTCAGGCCGGAAACCGGCGTTTGCGCTTAGCCTGCTCGTCTGCCTGGGTCAATGCGCGCTATTGATCGCATTCGGACGACAGAATATATGTCCTGAGAGGTCCGGTTTCGGCAGACGTTCATTTTTTTGCCATTCTGGGCGTGTCTTGGGGCGGAACTGTGGGGTTCGACGAGAAGATGGACCTGGACGGCCGGAAGGAAAATGTCGCTGTGGACAAGCGGGTTCGTGAAGCCGGCCTGAGGCCGACGCGTCAGCGCATTGCGCTGGCCGACCTGCTTTTCGCCAAGGGCGACCGTCATCTGTCGGCCGAGGAACTGCACGAGGAGGCGGTCGCCGCCGGCGTGCCGGTATCGCTGGCCACAGTCTACAACGCCCTTCACCAGTTTACCCAGGCGGGACTTTTGCGCATCCTCGCCGTCGAGGGCGCGAAGACCTATTTCGACACCAACACCTCCGACCACCACCATTTCTACATCGAAGGCGAAAACCGCATATTCGACATCGACAGCGGTCCGGTGACGGTTGCCAACCTGCCGGAGCCTCCCGAAGGGATGGAGATCGCCAATGTCGATATCGTCGTGAGGCTGCGCCCGAAACGCCGCGAATGACCGGCGAGGCCGGAATGATCGGCCAAGCCAGAATCTTCGGCCAGGGATGAAACGCCTCGATCTCGTCATCCGGCTTGAATGGGCAATCATGGGGGTGGCTGCCGTTGTTTTCTACGGCTCAACCGGTATGCCCTGGTGGCTCTTTGGATTGCTTATCCTGGCGCCGGACCTGTCGATATCTGGCTATCTGGCGGGTCCACGCGTCGGTGCCCTTGCCTACAACGCCTCGCACATCCTGATCGTGCCCGTGCTGCTGCTGCTCGGCGGGCGCATGTGGGTCAATGCGGCCGCGATGGCGGTTGCGCTGATATGGATCGCTCACATCGCCATCGACCGTGCGCTGGGCTACGGCCTGAAGCTGTCGACCGGCTTTCAGGACACCCATCTCGGCCGCATCGGTCACTAGACCAAGACCGCGAACCCTTGGTCCGGAAAGATCGCGGTCAGCAGGTGAAAGAATCAGTCCTTGACCCGTTCACCGGGATAGGCGCCCCAGACGACCGACTGGGCAAGCCAGCCGGTGTGGCCGTCGAACGTCATTTCGCACCACTGGCCGTCGCAGGATTTGATCGTGCCCATGACGCCAGGCTCGACCATCGCGACCACCCTTGCGTCCTTGTCGGGGCTGTTGAGAAGGTTGACCTGCGAGCCCTTGCCGCGCTGCCATGGTGCGACGATTGCCGTGCGTCGGCCGGAAAGCAGCGACTGGTTGATCCAGCCTTCTGAACCGTCGGCATCGCGCACGCGGCGCCATGTGTCGAATTCCTGGATGATCTCCATCGGCAGGCCGGCCTTCATGTACATCCAGTCGACCGAGTAGTTGGCGCCGGGGCCGACGCGCGAGTTGACGCGGCCGGATTTCAGACTGACGAAGCGCGGCAGCGGCAGGCCGCTCGGCCCGAGCGTGACGACGCTCTGGGCGGGTGCTGCGGCACTCTGCGCGGCCACAAGCGGAGAATAAAGCAGCGCGCCGAGAAATGCTGCACTGAGGGTCAGGCGAAGCGACGCGAAACCAGACACTTTCGTTCCTTTCGGCGCTTGCTCATCGGCCTCGGCGCCCCTTTTTCTTTGTCTTCGGCGGCACCGCTTGTTACATGGAGTAATCGGCACCGCGACCGGCTTTCAGTTTCGCCGGTCTTGGTTAAAGAGGTCTCAACGAGGGAAACAATGGTAGGCAAAAAGAAGCCTCTCGTCGTCATCACGCGAAAGCTGCCCGACCCGGTCGAGACCCGGATGCGCGAATTGTTCGACGCAAGGTTGAATGTCGAGGACCGGCCGATGACGCAGCCGGAACTGGTTGCCGCGGTCAAGGAGGCCGACGTGCTGGTGCCGACGGTGACCGACCAGATCGACGCGGCGCTGATCGCCCAGGCCGGCGACAACCTCAAGCTGATCGCCAATTTCGGCAATGGCGTCGACAAGATCGATGTCGCGGCCGCGGCCAAGAGGGGCATCACCGTCACCAACACGCCGAATGTCCTGACCGAAGACACCGCCGACATGACCATGGCACTGATGCTGGCGGTGCCGCGGCGGCTGGCGGAAGGTGCCAATGTGCTCACCGGCGACAAGAAATGGGCCGGCTGGTCGCCGACCTGGATGCTTGGCCGGCGCATCTGGGGCAAGCGGCTCGGCATTGTCGGCATGGGCCGCATCGGCACTGCCGTCGCCAGGCGGGCCAAGGCCTTCGGACTGTCGATCCATTATCACAACCGCCACCGCGTGCTGCCGGCCGTGGAAGACGGGCTGGAGGCGACCTATTGGGAAAGCCTCGACCAGATGCTGGCCCGCATGGATATCATCTCGGTCAACTGTCCCTCGACACCGGCAACCTTCCATCTGCTTTCGGCGCGGCGGCTGGCGCTGCTGCAGCCCACCGCCTATGTCGTTAACACCGCGCGCGGCGACATCATCGACGAGGAAGCACTGGTCAAGCTGATCCAGGACGGCAAGATCGCCGGCGCCGGTCTTGACGTCTACGAGCACGAGCCGGCTTTGAACGGCAAGCTGCTGAAGCTCGCCGCCAAGAACAAGGTCGTGCTTTTGCCGCATATGGGCTCGGCGACGCTCGAGGGCCGTATCGACATGGGTGAAAAGGTCATCATCAATATCCGCGCCTTCGTCGACGGCCATCGCCCGCCAGACCGCGTGCTGCCACTCAGGACCTGACTCTGTCGCGGTGCAATAGCCGTGGCTCACAAATCGTAAGATAAGGCTTACGGAAGAGCCTTGCGCATGGTGATCGAGGTCGGCCTGGCGTAGCCGTCATGCGCCGTCCGTTCGGTTTCGCGAAAACCGAAGCGGGCAAAGGCTGCATGGTTTGCGGTCAACTCGATTCGCGTCTGAAGCTCGATGGCGAACTTGCCTCGGCTGCGGGCAAGGTCTTCGACCGCCTGTATCAGCCGCCGGCCAATGCCTTGCCCCTGGCAGTCCGGCGCCACGGCGAGCTTGCCGACATAGAACTCTGTCACCTTTTCAAGAGCAAAGACGCAGCCGACGATCCGGTCGCCCCTAATCGCCACGAAGCCGATCTCCCGCCGCGCCTTGTCCCGCAGAGTGCCGGCGGTCAAAAGGTGGGCCGAGGAGGGCGGGTCGATGACGCCGTCCATCGAGGCGAAGGCACGCATGATCAATGCGAGCACATCGTCCCAACGGTCGAAATCGGTCGGGATTCGCGTGATGGAGACAGCTTCGATCCGGTCCAAGAATTCAGCTTCTCTTGTAGCGGATGGTGTCGAAGCGCGCTGCCAGCCCGTCATAGAGCAGCAGCCGGCCGACCAGCGGTTCGCCGACGCCGGTGATCAGCTTGATCGCCTCCATGGCCTGCAGCGTGCCGACGACGCCGGTTAGCGCGCCAAGCACGCCGGCTTCGGCGCAGGACGGCACCAGCCCCGGCGGCGGCGCCTCGGGAAACAGATCGCGATAGCCTGGGTTGGGCTTGCCGTCCTTGCCGTCTTCGAATGGCTTCAGCACCGTTACCGAACCATCGAAGCGTCCGACGGCGGCATGCACCAGCGGCTTGCCTTCGCTCGCGCAGGCGTCGGCCACGGCATAGCGCGTTTCGAAATTGTCGGAACCGTCGACGACGATGTCATAGCGGGCGACGAGGGCGGGCGCATTGTCCGTGGTCAGCCGGATTGCGTGCGTTTCAACAATTGTATTGGGATTGATGCGAGCGATTGCAGCCTTGACGCTATCTGTTTTCAGCATGCCGACAGTGTCGGTACCGTGAATGACCTGGCGCTGCAGGTTGGACAGCGAAACGGTGTCGTCATCGATCACGCCGAGTGTGCCGACGCCGGCGGCGGCAAGGTATTCAAGCACCGGCGCGCCCAGCCCGCCGGCGCCGATGACCAGCACCCGGGCTTGTTTCAGCCTTTGCTGGCCGGCGCCGCCGATCTCCGGCAGCACGATGTGGCGGGCATAGCGTTCAATCTCGTCTGCGGTCAGGGCGGCAATGGTCATTGCCTGATCATACAGGGACGGAAAAACCTTGTCAGGGGTCTTCGGTTGGCCCAACCGTCCCATGGTCGACAGTCAGGAATTGCGCGCGTCCCTGGAGACTGGAAAACAGCGCAGCATCGGTTCCTGTCATGAACGCCTGGCAGTTCAGTTCCTCGAGGATGGAAAACAGCGCCGCGCGCCGCCGGCTGTCGAGATGCGCGGCGATCTCGTCGAGCAGCAGGATTGGCGTCATGCCCGACATTTCGCCGGTCAGCCTTGCGTGCGACAGCACGATGCCGACCAGCAGCGCCTTCTGCTCGCCGGTCGAGCAGAGTTCGGCCGGCATCGCCTTGGGGCGGTGTCGAACCACCAGATCCGAACGGTGCGGGCCGTCGAGGGTGCGCCCAGCGGCGCGATCGCGCTCGCGGCCCTCGGCAAGCGTCCGACGGAAGCGTTCCTCGACATCGACTGCCGGCGCGGCGGCGATTTCGGTTTCCAGGTCCCCCGAAAGGCCGATATCGGCCCGCGGAAATGGTCCCGTGTCGGGCAGCCTGTCGATCATGGCGGCGAGCAGGCGCACCATCTCGGCCCGCGCCGCGGCAATCGCCACGCCGGTTTCGGCCATCTGCGTCTCGATCGCGTCGAACCAGCGGTCGTCTCGGGAGCCTTCAGTAAGCAAGCGATTACGGCCACGCATCGCCTTCTCGTAGTCGATCGCACGTTGCCCGTGGCCGGGGTCGATCGCCAGCACCAGCCGATCGAGAAAGCGCCGGCGATCCGCGGCCGGTCCGGTGAACAACGCATCCATCGCAGGTGTCAGCCACACCACGCGCAGCCATTCCAGCATGTCCTCGGCCGAACGCGCCGAAGCTCCGTTGATGCGCACCCGCCTGCCGCCTTCGCCGGCGGTGTCACCGCCGGAAATGCCTGTTCCGATCTCGACCTGGCCGTCAGGTCCGTCGAGCCGGGCATGTAGCGCGAAGCCGCCGTCGCCGCCCTCGCGGGCGACATCAGCGTAGGGCGCGCGGCGCAAGCCACGCCCCGGTGTCAAAAAGGAGATCGCTTCGAGGAGATTGGTCTTGCCGGCGCCGTTGTCGCCGGAAAAAACCACGGCACCTGGCGCCAGATCGATCGTCAGCGCCGCATAGTTGCGGAAATTAGTAAGTGTTAGATTACTTATATGGTTCTGTGCTGGCAACCGCTATCCGCCTATAGAGCGCTCCATCGTTTCACGGAAACGCAGAACCGCTCTAGCTCTTTGTTTTGACGCAATTCCCTAGGGAAAGCGCTATGCGCTTTTCCCGGGAAAACCACTTCACACTTTTTCTGGAATTGCTCTGGAAGTTGCCGCAACCGTCATTCTTGCCGCCGTGCCGCTACAGGACCGAAGTGCTGACACCGCGCCGCTACACCCGCATCGGCATCAGCACATAGAGTGCGGTTTCGTCGGCCATGTCGTGGATCAGCGTCGGCGAACCGGCATCCGCCAGCATGAACTTGG
Organism: Mesorhizobium sp. M7A.F.Ca.US.006.01.1.1; assembly: GCF_003997935.1. Classification (GTDB taxonomy): domain Bacteria; phylum Pseudomonadota; class Alphaproteobacteria; order Rhizobiales; family Rhizobiaceae; genus Mesorhizobium. Next base: position 8,737 of record NZ_RZQL01000073.1, on the reverse strand, counting down.
CCTCCGTGCCGGTCAGCTGCGCGGCGACGTCGAGCAGGTACTTGGCGTTGAAGCCGATCTCGATCGGATCGGACGAATAGTCAGCGGACAGTTCTTCGGTGGCGCTACCTGAATCCGGATTGTTGACCGCAAGCGTCACCTGACCCTCGCTGATCGACAGCTTCACCGCGCGACCGCGTTCGGAAGATATGGTCGAGACGCGATCGACGGCGGCGGCAAAGCTCTGGCGGTCGATGATCAGCTTCTTGTCGTTGCCGGTCGGAATGACCCGCTGATAATCGGGGAAGGTGCCGTCGATCAGCTTCGAGGTCAAAACCACGCTGCCGATGGTGAAGCGGATTTTGGTGTCCGACAGTTCGGTGGTCACCGCAACATCCGGATCGTCGACAAGCTTCTGCAGTTCGCTCACCGTCTTGCGCGGAATGATGATGCCCGGCATGCCCTCGGAACCCGCCGGCGCGTCGATCTCGGCGCGCGCCAGGCGATGGCCGTCGGTCGCTACCGAGCGCAGCTTCAGCTTGCCGCCGACCTCGTGCGTGTGCAGGTAGATGCCGTTCAGGTAATAGCGTGTCTCCTCGGTGGAGATGGCGAACTGGGTCTTCTCGATCAGGCCTTTCAGGGCAACCGAGTCGAGGCGGAAGATATGGGAGAAGGATCCGGCCGAAAGCTCCGGGAAGTCGGATTGCGGCAGGCACTGAAGGCGGAAGCTCGAGCGGCCAGACGTCACCGTCATGGCGTTGCCGTCCTCGTCCGTCTTCAGCATCACCTCGGCGCCATCGGCGAGCTTGCGCACGATGTCGTAGAGCAGATGTGCCGGGACCGTCGTCGCCCCGCCGCGCTCCACCTTGGCGGGCGTCGCTTCGGTCACCTCGAGGTCGAGATCGGTTGCCTTCATTTCAAGGCTGGCGCCTTCGGCGCTGAGCAGCACGTTGGACAGGATCGGTATGGTGTTTCGCCGCTCGACCACACGGTGGACGTGGTTAAGCGACTTCAGGAGATTTGACCGTTCCAGGATAACACGCATGACGAAACAGGCTCGCTTGAATGAATGACGGGTCACCAGTGAGCGGCGTCCCGCGAAAGGTCTGAACAGGCTCAGAATCTGCGTAAACTGACAGGAAAAAACCAGCAAACGCAAGCCCGCGCCACCGGTTCAGGCCGGCTAGGCGGGCTTTCTGGGGATAACGCGCCCGAAGTCCGCGAGCCAGTGTCGTAAAACCGAAATCCAGATAGCTTCCAGGCGGCGCCACAAGCCTGATCCAGGCCCGGCGCCGCACTGGCAAGCCGTTGAATTCCGGTGTTGTTTCGGTTCGGCCATCCCCGGAGGATCAGGCCTGGTCGTTGATCAACCGCCTCAGAAGCTCAAGTTCCTGCGCCAGCGTGTTGTCGTTGCCGGAAAGGTCCTCGATCTTGCGCACGGCATGTAGCACCGTGGTGTGATCGCGGCCGCCGAAACGCCGTCCGATCTCGGGTAGCGAGCGCGGCGTCATTACCTTCGACAGGTACATGGCGACCTGCCGCGGCTTGACGATGGTGCGCGTGCGCCGGTTGGACAGCAATTCGGTCTTCGACACATTGTAGTGACGCGCCACGATGCGCTGGATGTCCTCGATACGGACACGCTTCGGCTCGCCGGTGCGATAGATGTGGCCGAGGATTTCGTCGATCCGGTCGATGGTGATCTGCGGCTCGAAGGATTGACGGAACAAAAGCTGATTGAAGGCGCCTTCCAGCTCGCGTCCGCTGCCGGTCACGGTGCGGGCGACGTGATTGAGGATCTCCTCCGAAATGTCGAGCGATGCGTCGTCGCTCCTGGCCGTGGCAAGGCGCAATTTGAGCATGCCGAGGCGCATGGCGAAATCGGGCGCCGACATTTCAAGCGCGACACCGCCATTGAGGCGCGAACGGACCCGCGGTTCGAGCGATTCCAGTTCCGATGGTGGCCGGTCGGCAGCGACGACGACCTGCTTGGCGCTGTCGAGCAGCATGTTGATCAGATGGCAGAATTCATGCTGGATCGACTTGCCCTGCAGGAACTGCATGTCGTCGATGATGAGCAGGTCGATGTCGCGCAGCTGTTCCTTGAGCGTCAGCGCGTTGTTGTCGCGGATCGCGGTGGCAAAGCGCCACATGAAATACTCGGCCGTGAGATAGACGACGCGCGACTTGGGGTTCTGCTTCAGCGATTCCGCGGCGATGGCCTGCAGCAAATGGGTCTTGCCGAGCCCGACGGTTGCGTGAAGGAAGAGCGGATTGAAGCGCACCGCGCTCGATTGCGATTCCGCCACTGCCTTGGCGGCGGCGAAGGCCACCCGGTTCGACGGTCCCTCGATGAAAGAGCCGAACGTGTAGCGCGGATCGAGCGGTGACCCCAGAACGTTGTGGCGGAATTCGCTCTCGATCGGTGTGCCCGGACGCGGAGTCGATGCGCGCTCCGCCCGGCTGGGGCTGACTGTGCCGGCGGCAAGCGCCGTCTGCGTCTGCCGTGTCACCTTGCTGCGTGCTGGAGTTACCTCTGGCTCGGCCTGGGCGCGTCCCTGACGGGTTGCCGTGCGCACGACGATGTCGATCTTGAGAAGATCGGGATCCTCCTGCTTCCACAGCTCGGAGATGAGGTCGAGATAATGGCCGTTGATCCATGAGCGCAGGAAGGCGGTAGGCACCGAGATGCGGACAATGCCCTTGGAAGCCTCGGCGACCTTCATGCGGCCAAACCAGCTCGAATAGACTTCGGTTCCTAGGCGCGCCTTCAACTGGGTCTTGACCCGGTCGAATTTCTGTTCCGCGTCGCTGGACACCGCCATGTCGTTTGCTCCGATCAAAGTTCCAGGAAATGGGAGATCGCCCGTAAGTTCCCTTTCGATGCCGCTCTGCATGATCTTTTCCTTGTCCTTCCGTACCTGTTTTTCACCGGGGATGCGCCTCCTGCATCCGGTTCCGGCGACCTAAGTCTTTGCTACGATGTCCGCTGCCGCCGCCGGCAGATGAACGTCGCCCATTATCCGTGGGAACCGGTGCCGGCCCATGGAAGCCAGTCCGCGTTGGGTATGTCAGGGCAATACAACACCGCCCGGCGAAAAGTGCGCCGGCGCGCCGTCTACCTGCCATGTCTAGTTACGCCAGTCCCCTACCGTATCGAAAAAGACAAACCAAACCGTCCGCGGACTTGATCCGCGTTGCAAATCCCGCCAATTTAAGCTGGCCGATTCAGGCTTGGGTTAAGAGCCAGAGCCCGTCCCTTTCGATAGATCGACACTACCGAAATCGCTGTGGATAGGGCAAGGCCACGTCTAACGGATTTTTAAGGAATCTGGTTAGTGGATGCGGGTTCGAGTGGCGTGCCGCGACGGCACATTTTAACAAAGCCATTGTGATTCAAACCCTTTTCCGGCGAATATGAAAAACCGGGCGCTGACAGAAATATTCTGAAATAATTCGCTTGACAGCGACTTCTCCCCGATCGGGCCAGTCCGGTGTGGACAAGCTGTGGATCACCATCTGTAAGTGTATGAAAAATATAAGCTATTTCTGACAGTTAAGAATCATTAAGCCGGCCCTTTTCAAGCATGCCGATCAACAGCAGGCATGCATATGCCGGCAAACTATTCCCTATAGTGAAATCCGCATAAGACGCCGTTTCCGGACATTCTTTTTAAGTGCTTGCCGGCAAACGAAAAAACCCGGCACAAACGGCCGGGTTCGAAGAACGTCAGTCTAGGCAAGTAATGTCAGGCCGACAGTACCTTGACCCGCTGAGCCAGTCGCGACACCTTGCGGGACGCCGTGTTCTTGTGGATCACGCCCTTGGTCGCGGCACGCATCAATTCCGGCTCCGCGATCTTGAAGGCAGCCTGTGCGGCAGCCTTGTCACCGGAGGCAAGCGCCTCTTCGACCTGGCGGATATAGGTGCGAACGCGCGAGCGGCGATTCTTATTGATCGCTGCGCGGCGGACGATCTTGCGCGTTGCCTTTTTGGCCGAGGATGTATTGGCCATGATGCCTCTCTTCTGATCTGGTCGGCGCATGCGGGATGCCGCAGGGCGCAAAAAACAAACGGGCAGCCACGGGGCCGCCTCGGTTGGTGCGGCTTATAGTTCAGCTTTTCCGGCGCGTCAACGCTGCCTGACCTTCTTTTTGGCGGCCAACAGTCATCTTCTTCGCAGCCAAGGGATTGGCGTCAGCGGTTGGTGAAATTCGGCTTCCGCTTCTCGGCAAAGGCCGCCATGCCTTCCTTCTGATCGTCCAATGCAAACAGCGAGTGAAACAGCCGGCGCTCGAACCGCAATCCCTCGGCAAGCGTCGTTTCGAAGGCGCGGTTGACAGCCTCCTTTGCCATCATCACCGATGGCAGCGAGAATGCGGCGATCTTGGCCGCGGCCTTCAGCGCCTCCTCGACAAGTTCGCCGGCAGGCACGACCCGCGACACCAGGCCAGAACGCTCGGCCTCGGCGGCATCCATCATGCGCCCGGTCAGGCACATGTCCATCGCCTTCGACTTGCCGACGAAGCGGGTCAGCCTTTGTGACCCGCCCATGCCTGGAATGACGCCGAGCGTGATCTCGGGCTGACCGAACTTGGCCGTATCGGCGGCGATGATGAAATCACACATCATCGCCAGTTCGCAGCCGCCGCCGAGTGCATAGCCCGCCACCGCCGCTATAATTGGCTTTCGCGCCCGCGTCAGTTCCTCCCAGCCGACGAAGAAGTCCTGGGCGTAGGCGTCCGCGTAGGAGATGGACTGCATCTCCTTGATGTCGGCGCCGGCGGCAAAAGCCTTTTCGGAGCCGGTGATGACCAGGGCGCCGATACCGGCATCGGCGCCGAAAGTGTTCACGGCTGCGACGAGTTCGGTCAGTATCTGGGAGTTCAGCGCGTTGAGCGCCTGCGGCCTGTTCAGCGTGATCAGTCCGACCTTGCCGTGCGTCTCGGTGATGATCGTCTCATAGGCCATGGCTGCTTCTCCTCGCTCGCGCTCGTCTAACTCACCGCTGACATGTCCGGCAATAGAAAGTCGATCGGCCGCTCTGCACGATCCGTTCGATATAGCCGCTGCAGCCGGATTTCGAGCAGGCCTCGCCCTCGCGGTCGTAGACGGCGAAGGCGTGCTGGAAATAACCCAGCGACCCATCGGTCTGTATATAGTCCCGCAGTGAGGAACCGCCGGCAGCAATCGCATCCGATATCACCGAACGAACGGCTTGCGCGAGGTGTTCGCTTTGAGCCTGGGCTTTCTTTCCGGGCCTGGCGATCGTGCCCGCCTCGCGCAGCGGCGACAGGCCGGCGCGCCACAGCGCCTCCGACACATAGATGTTGCCGAGACCGGCGATCAGCCTCTGGTCGAGAAGCGCTGCCTTCAGTGGTGATCGCCGCCCCTTCATCAATGAGGCAAGCAGCGCACCGTCCAATGTGTTGCCCGTTGGCTCGACACCGAGTCCAGCCAGCATCGGATGGATGTCCGGCCCTTCGGCAAACAACATGAAGCCGAAGCGGCGCGGATCATTGAAGATCACGCGTGATCGGGCGCCTGCCGGAGATACGACATGGAAGACGACGTGATCGTGATTGGAGCTCTTCGAGCGGTCGTGCCGGAAGATGCCGGGCATGTCGCTGCCATCGGCCGTCTCGATGCGGAATGAGCCCGACATGCCGAGATGGCAGATCAGCACGGGGCCGCCTTCAAGCTCCATCGTCAGATACTTGGCCCGGCGGCCGAGTGCCGTGATCGTCTTGCCGGTCAGTCGCTGCGCGAATTTCTCGGGAAATGGAAAGCGCAGATCCGGTCGGCGCGCCTCGACGCGGGCGATGGTGGCGCCTTCCAGAACCGGCTGAAGTCCGCGCCGGACGGTTTCGACCTCCGGCAATTCAGGCATGACCGCCGATCGCCGTATAGAAAGAAGTGCCGTAGCGTCCGGGCGCCAGCCCGAGATGCTCGGCCACGGTCTCGCCGATGTCGGCGAATGTCGTTCTCAGTCCGATGTCGCCGCCCTTGAGACCCGGTCCAGTGCCGATCACCGGAATGCGCTCGCGCGTGTGATCGGTCCCGCCCCAAGTAGGGTCGTTGCCGTGGTCGGCCGTCAGGATGAGAAGATCGCTCTGCCGCAGCCTTGCAAATGCCTCCGGCAGCCGCAGGTCGAAGGCCTCGAGCGCTGCAGCATAGCCCGCGACATCGCGGCGGTGACCGAATTCGGTGTCGAAGTCGACGAAATTGGCGAAGACGAGGTCACCGTCGGCGGCATCATCCATCGCACCCAGCGCCTCGTCGAACATCGCCATGTTGCCTGCCGCCTTGCGCACTTGCGAAATTCCGCGATGGGCGAAGATGTCGCCGATCTTGCCGACGGCGATGACACGGCTGCCACGCGCCGTCAGCCGGTCGAGCAGGGTCGGTTCCGGCGGCGGCACGGCGTAGTCATGACGGTTGTATGTCCGCTCGAAAGTGGCGGTGGTTTCGCCGACGAACGGCCGCGCGATCACCCGTCCGATCCTCAGCGGGTCAACCAGCCTGCGCACCACCTGGCAGAATTCATAAAGCCGATCGAGGCCGAAATGGACTTCATGCGCGGCGATTTGCAGGACCGAGTCGACCGACGTGTAGCAGATCGGCTTGCCGGTCCGGATGTGCTCCTCGCCGAAGCGCTCGATGATCTCGGTGCCCGGCGCATGGCAATTGCCGAGAATGCCCGGCACCTTGCCTTCGCGGATCATCGCCTCGGTCAGTTCGGCCGGAAAGGCGGGAACCGTATCCGGGAAATAGCCCCAGTCGAGGCGCACCGGCAGGCCGGCGATTTCCCAATGGCCCGACGGCGTGTCCTTGCCGCTCGAAACCTCCTGAGCAGCGCCGTGGAAGGCAGTGGTGAGCAGATCCGTCCCGCTGCTGGCAAAACCCAGTCCCGTCGCGGTTTCGGCGGCCTTGCCAAGGCCGAGCGAGGCCATGTGGGGGACAAACAGCGGTCCACTGCGAAGCCCTTCGCGATCCGCGCGGCCCTCTGCACAGGCTTCTGCGATGTGCGCGAATGTGTTGGCGCCGGCGTCGCCGTAGCGGTCGGCGTCGGCCGCTCCACCGATGCCGAAGGAGTCCAGGACGAAGAGGAAAGCGCGCGTCATCGAGTTGTTGCCAGTTTGAACGACCAGACATAGGGTTCCGCGACTTCATTGGCAATTCGGAAACCAAACGGCAACGGCTTGGCGTGATAGTCTGGTGCATGTCGCCCAAAAGTGCGCAGCGGTTTTGGGATAACGAGATGCACAAACAGAGATGCATGTCGCCCAAAAGTGCGTAGCGGTTTTGGGATAACGACATGCACAAACAGAGATGCATGTCGCCCAAAGGTGCGCAGCGGTTTTGGGCAACGACATGCACAAATGCACCGGGCATGGCATGGATCGAGGACAACAGACTGTGGTTCCTGTCATGAGGGTTGCGCTGAAGACTTATGCCGTTCTCATGCTGGCGCAGGTCGCGCTCTGGTCCAATCCGGCGCATGCTGACTGGCGCGATGATATCGGCACGTTTCGCATCGGCATCGTTGCCGAGCCAGGCGCCGGCAACTCCGTTCCGGGGCTGGCACTGTTGACCGACGCCTACACCAAGGCCTTGGGCATGAAGGTCGAGTTTGTCGTTGCCCGCAACTATGCCGCGCTGATCGAGGCGCAGGCCAACGCCCGCATCGAATATGCGATCTATTCGGCCACCGCCTATGCAACGGCCTCGCAGCGCTGCCTATGTATCGAACCGCTTGTCGCTCCGGTCGATTCAGACGACGCGATCGGCATCCGCTCCGTTCTGCTGACGCGGGACGGCAAGCTGCCCGACCTTGCGGCGATGGACAGCCATCGCATCGCCATGGCGCCTTCGGACAGCGTCGGCGGTTCTCTCTTGCCATTGGCGGCTTTGGCGGCCGAAGGCCACAAGATCGCGGAAGATGCACCGTTTCTGGTCCATGCCGATTCGGCCGCGGCGGCCGAGACGATGCTGGTCGACGGCAAGGCCGATGGCCTGTTCGGCTGGGTGACGGCCGCCGCCGACAGCCGGCCGGGAGCACCGGGCACGCAGGCGAGATTGGAGGCGGCAGGGCTCTCGGCAACGGCCCTTCGTGTCGTGTGGACGTCGGGTCTGCTGAGATATGGCCCGCACGCGGTCCGCAGCGATCTCGACCCCGAAGCCAAGCGCCGGCTCACCGTGTTCCTCACCAACCTCAAGTCGACGACGCCCGATATCTACGATCTTCTGGAGTCGAAGCATCCTGGCGGCTTCGCCACCGTGGCACCAAAAGACTACGAGATGGCCGCTGCTATCGTGCGCTTCGTTTCGGACCGTGGACAGCAGCAGTAGCTGGAGCGGCCTTGCGCCGCGCCTGGCTGCCTCTGTTCAACAGTCGCTGCAAGGGATCGTCACGCTTCTGCGGGGACGCAGAAAATAGGTTTCGCCCATGGTTATGTTGCTGAAAGCCGAGGTCAGCCCAAGCTTCTGTTGACTGCTCGCGCTCCACGCGATGACCGGCGTATAGCCGAGGTTGCTCTCGACGCGGATGAGAAAAGTGTTGGCGACTCTGAGCGGCGCCGGGACCGTTGTCGCGGTGGTGGCGGCGGCGCCAGGGCTGGCGACGCCGGCTACCAATTTGCGTGACCACACCACCAGTGCCTGCGTCGCATCGGCCGAGACCTGGATGGCCGTGATGGTGATGGTCGGTTTTGACCGGTTGTAGGGCTGAAGGGTGACGCTGCCGATCTGCATGAT
>NZ_RZQL01000072.1 GCF_003997935.1 Mesorhizobium sp. M7A.F.Ca.US.006.01.1.1 | reverse complement strand
GTCTCTGGAAAGCTTCCGCGGGAGATTTCTCGGTGAAAGGGCGAATTGTCGTCAACGCGGCAGGTGCCTGGGCCGGAGAGGTCGGCGACATGGTCGGCGCTGGCCCGATCGGGCTGGTGGCGAAGCGGCGCACCGCAATCATCGTCGACGGACCTCCAGGGCTGGACATCGCCAGAATGCCTGCCGTCGACTACGTCGCCGCCGATGCCTACATCAAGCCGGACGCCGGCAGGATCATGGCATCACCGGGCGACCAGACGCCTATTGAACCGCAGGATGTCCAGCCTGACGAATGGGACGTAGCAGTGCTCGTCGATTGGCTGCAGCGCGAGACGCTGGCAACCGTCAGCCATATTGCCAAGAGCTGGGCGGGCTTGCGCTCCTTCGTAACCGACCAGGCACCAGTGCTGGGCTACGATGCTGTGGCGCCCGACTTCTTCTGGCTTGCAGGCCAGGGCGGTTATGGAATCATGATGGCCCCCGCCTTGGGCCGCGCCGCGGCCGACCTGATTGTTTCGGGATGTCTGCCTGCCGACCTGCTCGCGAATGGACTATCCGAGAGGGATATTTCGCCGGCGCGTTTGGCGTAGCCGTAGTGGGTTTCCTGGTTGGAGCGGCGACGGTACTTTTTGGAGACGGCTTGGGTGCACCGTCTGCGGCGATTTCCTCTTTAAAATCAAAAGCGTAACTTTTTGACAGTCTCTATGTCGAAGTTCGCATGGCGCTGAAAAATATTTTGCAGTGATTTCAATGGCTTATACGCTATTTGGACATCGAGTGGGAGTAGGGGAATGGCGGCAATCGTGTGTTATCGCCCCCGCTGGACTTAGCGCTGATTTTTCGCCTGCTCGATTGCCTTACCTTAACAACCTGCCAGCACTCAAACGTGGTCGGGCACGAATGTAAAGCATCGTCGGAACCGTTTAGAGCCTTGGGCGTATAACGGCGTGCAAATAGGCGGGTTTGAGCGAACGACGATGGCTCGGCTGCAAGTGTGGCTCGGACGTACGTTGCGGACCGCAAGGTGCGATGACTTTCCGTCAACCGATTTGGCATCGGGCAGCGCGCTGGCTATTTCCAGGAACATCCTTGACTGGATTGCGTTTCCTATTCCGGACCTTTCCAAAACAGGGAGAACGGTGTCATGGACTGGAACCGCGTGGAAGGAAACTGGAAACAGGTGAAAGGCAAGGTCAAGGAGCAGTGGGGTAAACTCACCGATGACGACCTTGATCGCATCGCAGGTAAGCGCGATCAACTCGAAGGCAAGATCCAGGAGCGTTACGGCATCGAAAAAGACCGTGTGCGGCGCGATGTCGACGATTGGTACGGACGGCAGGGTTGGTAGGCATGTGAGCCCCGGCTGTCGCCAGCTCCAGGACGCCACCCAGTCCGGCAGGACCATGCAGGCGCTGAGCCTCGCCGTCAGCTGAATTTTGTAGCAAGGATTTCGTACTGTGGCAGAAAATATCTCTCGCAAGCAAGAGCAACGGGGGACAAGAAGAATTGTCATGTGGGCGATCGCAGTTATCGTTGTGATTTTTCTTGTTCTACTGGCTACATTCGTGTTCGGACCGTTGATATGACTTCCATGGCGATGATTGGAGCTATCTCCGATCCGGGGAGGATGATCGGGTGTTGGTCGGGGACACGGGCAGCGGCCACCAGTGAGCAACTGTATAAGTTTCAGGCGGGGGCATGCGGCTAACGCTGCTTCCGCGGCCGCCAAAGCGGCGCACCTATCGACCGCTGGAGCGCAGCCAACCACTTCTGCCGGTCTGCAGTACCGGCACAAAAATCCGTTTCACAAGAATTTTGCTGAACGCGATTTCGCCGGGAACATATCAGGAAACGATTGGTTTGGTGGCGGTACACCCAACCAGGAGATCCACCATGATCGTCAAACTTCTCTCCGCTGCTGTGCTCGCGCTCACATTGGCCGCGTCGGCAATGGCGCAGTCGAATGGTTCCGGCTCCAACACTGGCACCGGCTCGAACAACGACACCGGCGCTACGTCTGGAAATACCAGTGGCAACAGCGGCACCGGCTCTGGAACGTCCGTGAACCCTTCCGATCCGAGCACTACGAATTCGACAAATTCGACAACGAAATCAAGCGGGATGACTGACCGCTGCAAAGATTCGGCAGGCAACGATATCGACAACAACACCGCAACCGGCACGACAACATCGAATGTGCAGAACTGTAATAAATGAGCCGGCCCCTCAATCCGCTGCCGGACCAGTGCTTCGGCAGAATCCGGCAGCGCATTGAGCGCTGAGAGCTCTAGCGCAGATGAACCGGCAGGCCGCCAAGCAAGCGTCGCCCCAATTCTTGTGGTTGGCAGGAGCATCGGCGGCTGTCGTCATCGGTTTTGCCGCCTTTGCCAGCGGATCGGTTCGCAGCAACAGTCTGCGACAAACCACCATTGTGCAGGCCATCGGCGGCGACCCTGAACGGGCCGTGCCGGCCATGATCCGCAACGGCTGTGGCGGATGTCACGAAATCCCCGGGGTACCCGGCGCCCATGGCACCGTCGGTCCGTCCCTGCAGGGCGTTGTCGAAAGAGGATATATCGGGGCGTCGCGAGCCACCCCGGATGCGATGATGCGCTGGATCAGCAGGCCGCGGGACGTCGACCCGAAGACGGCCATGCCTAATACAAATCTGTCGCCTCAAGAGGCGCGCGACATTACCGCCTATCTCTACGCAAGAACATGAGGCGCGCTGAACTCATGCCACGGCGCAGGCGCCTTGCCAGCAGAAGCAGCAGCCCAAGCATCAACACGGCGGCACCCGCCACAAGTGATTGAGCCGCCAGAACCATGATTGTCTGGCTTGTTGTCGAGCCTGCCCGCATCTGGCGTACATCGGCCGCGGTGACGCTGACGTCGGGATTTCCGAACCGAGCGGTGACGTAATTTGCAAGGGCTGCCACCTGGCCATCGTCCAGCCAGCCGCCAAAGGCCGCCATCGACTTACGCCCCGCCACGTCGCCAGCTTTGACACCTTCAAGGATGGTCATGACGACATCCTCGGGCGTGGCCGCGCCGGGGGTGCTGTTGCGGGTCAACGACGGATAGGATCCGTCTGATGATCCGCCTCCGTTCGCCCCATGGCACGTCGAACAGAGCGATCGATAGAGATCATCGCCGGTTGCGGTCCCGCTGCCTTGCGTCATCCCTTTGGTTCCAGCATCGCCGTCGACCGTGGCTGCGTTACCCCATGAGAAACGCGGCTGCTTTTCGTCTCCCGGTTGGGCGGGCACGTCCCTGAGATAGACGACAATGGCCTGGATATCGTCATCGGAAAGATGTTGCAGGCTGTTCATGACCGTTTCCGCCATCGGCCCGCCTGCGTAGGCCTTCCCGGGCACGGCGCCGGTTTTGAGAAATCGAGACAGCTCTTCGTTGCTCCAGCCGCCGACGCCCGCGACCTTGTCGCTGGTGATGTTGAAGGCTTGCCAGATGCCGGCGGTGCCGCCGGCAAGCTTGTGGTCTTCATCCATGCCGAACGTCGCATTCCTTGGCGTGTGGCAGGCACCGCAGTGGCCGAGCGCCTCGACCAGATAGGCTCCTCTGTTCCATGCGGCGGTCCGGTTCCGATCGGGCGTGAAACTGCCGGTATGCAGGTTCGCGAGCTTCCACAGCGCAACTGTCCAGCGCTGGTTGAATGGAAAAGGCAGGATGTTTCGCGGCCGCGGCTGGGAGATCGGCGGCTGCGTCAGGAGGTAGGTCCGGATCGCAAGCACGTCCTCGCGGCTTATCGCGGCGAAGCTGTCATAGGGCATGGCGGGATAGAGATCGGTTCCATCGCGCCTGATACCTTTCTGCACGGCTCGCACGAACTCGTCTGCGGAGTAGCGTCCGATGCCCGTATCGGGATCAGGTGTGATGTTGGTCGAGTATACATCGCCGAAGGGTGTCGGCACGCGATAGCCACCAGCGAATGGGCGGCTCGGATTGGACGTGTGGCAGCCGATGCAGTCGGCTGCTCGGGTAAGGTTTTCACCCCTCTGGATTTCGCTTGCCCGCAGCTCAGTGCAAAGCGCCAGTGATGCCAAGATGAGCGCGACCGCCCGAGAGATGACGACTGGGAATGGAATGCCCATGACAGGCCGAAGCGTGCACCGGCGGCGGATGGCCAATCTCCAGGTCTTTGGCATCGTCACAGTTCGCACCCGCTGAAGATCAGCCCCGCCACCAGTTGCGCCAGCAAGATGAGCGTGAACAGCACCCCGATGCCCACGGAAGTCCTGGCAAGGAATGCGCGCGTGCGCGCCTTCAGCGGCGGAACCGTACCATGTCCGCGGTCATGAACGGCGTGCCACGACAGCTGCGCGCCTGCCAGGGCGACAGCGGCGCCTATCAATGAGAACAAGGCAGTGGGACGAAAGCCGGCGTGGCATTGCCAGGATGCAATGGAATAATCGAGCTGCAGCGTTATTGCCCACGCAACTGGTCCGCTGACCAGGCCTGCCCAGGAAACGCCGGTACGGATCGCCTGCATCTCACATTCTCGGAGCCCAATAAATAACAAGATAGAGCACGACCCATGAGACGACGACGAAGTCCCAGTAGAAAGCATTGTCCGAGACGTCGCTGAAGCGGCGGCCTGCCTTGCCTTTTTGCGTGAACATGAGAACCGCCAGGACGATCGTGTCGCCGACATCGGTAAGGAGATGCGTCGTATGCAGCCCGAGCAGGAACCAGACGATCGATCCGTAAGCGTTCTGATCCCAGGAAATCCGCAGAGCCGGAAATTCCCAGATGCGAACGATCAGCGGAAGAATGCCGACGATCGACATGACGACCATGCCAAGGCGAACTTTCGCCAGGTCCTGGCGACGTGCCCAAACCTCGATCATGTGGTTGGGCACGACGCTCGCAACCAGAATAACCAGTACTGCCGTCCCCGGCAGCAGATCTGGCGCAGGGGCCCCAATGGGCCAATGCCGGGCCAGCACGGCCAGATAGAAGTAAGTGCCTATCGCCAAGGCAAAACCGGTTGCCTCGAGGGCAATGAAGGCAAGGGTTCCCCACCACATCGGGCTCGCTGACCCGAAATCGTATGTGGGCAGGTGACTGACGTCGGCGACTGGGCGGTGCCTCATTCCTCGTCCTCCGGTTCGCCTTTCGGCCAGAACCAACAGATGAAGCCGATCGAAACCGGGATCGCTCCCCAGACCACCGCCCACGGCGTGTATATCGAACCGAGAAATGCGCCGCCGACCGCAATAGCCGACAGCAACGGCCAGATCGAGTTGTCAGCCGATGGCACCCTTATTTGCGGCACCGCATCGGCGACCGTGCCCGCGAGCACCTCGCGGGCGTCGACACGCAGACCTTCGACCACGGGGAGCATATCGGGCTCGGCCCAAAGCGGTTCGCGGTGAGTTACGACGGGCAGCCGCGAAAAATCGTAGGAGGGCGGCGGCGATGTCGTCGCCCATTCGAGCGTGCTCGCGCCCCAGGGATTGTCTCCTGCAATAGGGCCGTTGCGGAGGCTGAGCAGGATATTCAGGAAGAAAAGCGCAAAGCCGGCGAACACCACCAGCGAAGAGAGGCTGATGAAGAGGTTCATCTCGCCCCAGCCGCTCGCCGGCGGATACGTGTAAACGCGGCGCGGCATGCCTTGCAGACCGAGAATATGCATGGGGAAGAAGGTGAGATTGAACCCGAGGAAGACGAGCCAGAAATTCCAGCGGCCCAGCCTCTCGGACAGCATGCGTCCGGTGACCTTGGGAAACCAGTAATAAACGGCGCCGAGCAGGGGGAAGACGGCGCCCCCGACCAGCACATAATGGAAATGGGCAACCACGAAATAGGTGTCGTGCACCTGCAGGTCGAGCGGCACCGAGGCGACCATGACCCCGGTCAGGCCGCCGATCACAAAGGTGAAGATGAAGCCGAGAACGAAAAGCATGGGCGTGGCGAAGATTGGCCGGCCGCCCCAGATCGTCGCAATCCAGCAGAAGATCTGAATGCCGCTCGGAATGGCGATCATCATCGAGGAAGCGGTGAAGAAGCTCTCGCCGAGCTGCGGCAGGCCGGTAGCGAACATGTGGTGCACCCACAGGCCGAAGGAAAGAAAACCGATCGCGATCAACGACAGCACGATCCCGAGATAGCCGAAGACCGGGCGGCGAACGAAGGTCGGCAGGATCGCTGAGACGAAGCCGGTCGCCGGGATGAAGATGATGTAGACCTCTGGATGGCCGAAGAACCAGAACAGATGCTGCCACAGCAGTGCATCGCCGCCTGCAGCGGGATCGAAAAATTTTGTGCCGACCAGGCGGTCCAGGATCAGCATTGTGCTCGAGACCATCACGGCCGGCATGGCGAACAGGATGACGAAGGCCGTGACGAGGACGGACCAGACATAGAGCGGGATGCGGTCGAGCGACATGCCGGGAGCACGTTGTTTGAACACTGTGGCGATAATCTCGACCGCTACCGCGAGCGCGGACACTTCAGTGTAGGTCACCATCTGCGCCCAGAAATCGGGGCGCTTGCCGATGCCATATTCGGGTCCGGCGAGCGGTACGTAGGAAAACCAGCCGGCATCCGCACCGGTTTCGAAGGCGAAGGCGATCCAGATCATCAGCCCGCCGGAAAGATAGACCCAATAGCTGAATGCATTGAGCCGCGGAAACGCGACATTGCGAGTGCCGATCATCAGCGGCACCAGGTAAATGGCGAAAGCTTCCATCACCGGCACGGCAAACAGAAACATCATCGTCGTGCCGTGCATGGTGAACAGCTGGTTGTAGAGATCGGGACCGATATGGCCGGCCTCAGGCTGGGCAAGCTGGAAGCGCATGGCGAGCGCTGACAGACCCGCAAGGATGAGAAACAGGAAAGCCGTCACCATATAGCGCCGTCCGATCAGCTTGTGATCGACCGTGACCAGCCAACCGTAGAAGCCTTTCGGCGTTCGCCAGGCATGCGCCAGAAAGGCGCGCAGTCTCACCTGTTCGAGGCCGGTGTCACGGATGCCTCTCAGGGCCTCCTGAGTGTGCTCGGCCGGCTTTCCCGCAATGCCGCTCATTTGAGGCTTCCGAGATAGGTAACGACCGCGTTGAGATCGTCGGCGCTAAGAGCAATGCGCGGCATCTTGGCGCCGGGCTTTATCGACTGTGGATCGGCGATCCAGGCGGCGAGCGCGCCAGGGGTCATGGCCAGCGTATCCGCGGCCAGTGCATGTCGGCTGGCGAGATGGGTAAGATCAGGTCCGACCGTTCCGCTGGCAGGCGTGCCTCTTATCGTGTGGCAGAGCGCACAGCCGGTGGAAAGAAACGCCTGTTGGCCGCGGCGCTCTTCTTCGCCGCCAGGCGCGGATGCGACGGCGTTTTGCCTGGATTGCCATGCTTCGAACGCTTCGCGGCTTTCCGCGATGACGGTGATGGCCATATGGGCGTGCTGATAGCCGCAGAATTCGGCACACTGGCCACGATAGATGCCGGGCTTATCGGCGATGAGCGTAAGCTGGCTTGGCCGGCCCGGAATGAGATCGCGCTTACCGGCAAGGTTCGGCACCCAGAAGCTATGAATGACATCGAGCGAATCGAGTTCGACCTTGACCGGTTCGCCAACCGGGACATGGATTTCATTTGCTGTGACGATGGATTGCGAAGGATCATCTGCGGGATACCGGACCTCCCACCACCATTGGTGCCCTGTGATCCGCACGGCAAGCGTTTCCGTTCCGCTCAGCGAAGCAATGGATTTGCCGGCGAAAAAACTCGCTATCGTCATCATGACGAGCACCAGAACGGTCAACGCAATGGCGCTGCCGACAGCGCGGGCAAAGCGGCGCTCCCGATGCGAATCGATCTCGAGCGGCGAGCGCGTTGTCACGGACAAGCGGCGATGCAAAAGCGCCGCCGCCAAGACCAGCATGACAAGCAGCCAAGTGGCCACCGCGACGGCGCTGAAGGACCAGATCAGATCCAGGATTCTCCGGGCATTCGCACCATGTGCATGGAGGGCCGATTGCCTGTCGCCGCATCCTGCCAAGGCCAATATCGGCGCTGCGCTGATCGCCCTCAAACGCCGTTGCGCGACCGTTCCCGGAACAGTGCCAGGCAAGATTTGCGTTGGACATGAGGGGGCAAGCCACATTCGCGGTCGTGTCCGCCTGCGAGAGCTGGCCAACGGACTCATGCACCTCGCCATGAAGGATCCACCATCGTTGCCAAGGCCATAACGCGGCTGACTGAAAAAGGATGCTTGGCCACACCGCCCGGCTGAAAACTGACACGAAGCGTGCGGGCTAGACGATGCGCAACTGCTGGGAAGCCTGTTGCCCCCGGCTGCTCGCTTGAATCCAGAGAGCGACCAGCAGCAGGGCGGCTCCGCCATAGATCAGGCCGGCGGGAATCCACATGATCAAGCCTGCAAGTTGCTGGTCCTCGAGCGGGCTGAGCCCCCACAAATCCGAGCCGATGGCATTATCCGGATACCACAGCCTGGGCGAGACGACGAGCAACACCCCGAGCAGCCCGGTGTGGAGCGAGGTGAAGAAAAGATGCATCACGGCATTGCCGCAAGCGTGCTCGCGGCCAGGGCGAGGCAGCAGCACCCACCAGAACAAAAGCCCGGTGCCGAGGAAACTCGCGTGCTGGGCATAATGCAGGAAACCCTGCTGGAGGGCAGCCTCGAACAGTGCTGGGACATGCCAGATCCATACCGCGGCTCCGTGCAGGACGGTCGCGACCACAGGACGGCTGAGGAATGCCCAGATCACCCGAAGCACGTTTGTATGTCCCGCCGCTGCGAACGTCTGACGCAGCTGTACCGGCAGCGCCCACATCATCGCGGCCGTCGGGCGGGAGGCAACCAGCAGAGGCGCTGCGACCGCCATCAGCAATTCGTGCTCGATCATGTGCGCCGCAAACACATGTTCGCCCAACGCATGGACCGGGCTTACAAGGGCGAACGCCAGGACGGCCCAGCCGGCAGCAAACAGCAGAGCCTGCCTTGATCGCAAGCGACGTCCGCGTCCGCTCCGTCGCCACAGCCGGCCAGCGCCGGCAACATACAGCAAAAGGATTGCCGCCAGTGGAAATGTGATGGGTAGCGCCAGAGTCCAACCAGCCTGCGGAGCGCCGTTCCCATAGCAAATGGAGGTCGAAAAGAGCGCGTCGAAGCTCATGATCCGCATCCGTCACCCGGAAGAGCACCGGTTCGTCTGGAAAGATCCAGAATGAAGCCAAGGAGACGTGTTGTTCCCACCTTCTTGCGCTGCCTTTAGGCGTCCATCATCGATTTCGCCGGCTCCCGGGCGATATTTTCTTCTATGCGTTCGTGTCCCGGTGTCCGCGGCAGGGCCTTGCGGAAGTTCTTGGCGTAGTCCGCCGGCATTTTGGGCGGCATCAGCGGCTCATAGGCATCTACCACCGCTTCGATCACGACAGGGCCTTCCGTGGCGAAAGCTTGGTCGAGAACCGTCTCGATCTGATCGGCGCGCTCGATGCGAAAACCCTTTGCGCCCATTGCTTCCGCCGCCTTGGCAAAATCGATCGGCTGCAATTCGCAACCGAATTGCGGATTTCCCAGAAACATCATCTGCTCCCAGGCAATTTGATTGAGCATGTTGTTCTTGATCACCAGAACCTTCAGCGGGATCTTGTAGCGCACCGCTGTCGAGAATTCGCCGAGCTGCATGGCAAAGCCGCCATCGCCGACGATGGCGGCAATCGGTCGACCGGGAAACGCTATGCCGGCAGCGATGGCGTAGGCCAGACCGCAAGCCATCGACGCCAGCGATCCGGACACCCCAAATGCCTGGCCGCTGCGAAG
Organism: Mesorhizobium sp. M7A.F.Ca.US.006.01.1.1; assembly: GCF_003997935.1. Classification (GTDB taxonomy): domain Bacteria; phylum Pseudomonadota; class Alphaproteobacteria; order Rhizobiales; family Rhizobiaceae; genus Mesorhizobium. The sequence continues at coordinate 18,320 of NZ_RZQL01000072.1, read as the reverse complement.
ATCGACATGGCGAGCGGCCAACTCCGTGTTCTGACCGGAATCCGTGGCCAGCACCGTGTCGTCGGCCAATCTTTGTCCGAACGCCCGGGCAATCGCCTGTGGCTTCAATGGTTGCGCCTGCATGTCTTCCGACTGCCGCATCATCTCGCGCCATTTTCTCATGGTCTCCTGGGAACGGTGCAGGAATTCATCGGAGGGCTTCTGCGTCAGACGTTGGTTGAGCGCGCGCAATGTCTCGGCCGCGTCGCCGACAAGGCCGGTCTCGACCGGAAATCGCAAGCCGATCCGCTGCGCATCGCAGTCGATCTGGACGCCATGGGCCTGCCCGGGCTGCGGGTAGTATTCGATATAGGGAAAGGTCGAACCGACAATCAGCACCGCGTCACAGCTCTCCATCGCCTCTTGCGAAGCCAGGGTTCCAAGAATGCCGATCCCGCCGGTGGTGTAGGGATGATCGTCCGGCAGCACCGCCTTGCCCAGCAAGGCCTTAGCGACAGGCGCCTGCAGCAGGCGCGCCGTGCGTTCGAGTTCGGCGGCCGCCCCGATGGCGCCGCGTCCGACCAGGATCGCAACCCGCGAAGCGTCATTGAGAATGGCGGCGGCTTTGTCGATCTCAACGTCCAGCGGTACGCTGTGACCGGCGAACATATCCTGCGGCGTGTGCGCCGGGCGATTGCGCTTGGAGCGCTTCGACGGATCGCGCTCCTGCTCCTGGATGTCGCTGGCAATCGAAAGATGGGCGACGCCCTTGCGCGCCAGCGCGGTTCGGCAGGCAAGGCTGGCGACGTTTTCCATATGCGCGGCATCGGCGACATGGGCATTATAGACGGAGACATCGTTGAACACGCGCGTCAGATCGACGTCCTGTTGCGTGAATGTCTCGATCAGATCGTGGAACTGCATGCCTGTAATCGCTAGCACTGGAGCCTGGTCGAGCTTGGCGTCATAGAGGCCGGTCAGAAGATGTGTTCCACCGGGACCGGACGTCGCAAGGCACACGCCCAGCTTTCCTGTCCACTTGGCATAGGCACATGCCATGAAGGCAGCCGACTCTTCATGCCGAACCTGAACGAAGGCAATCTTGTCGCGCCGCGTCCGCAACGCTTCCATGACGCCGTTTATGCCGTCTCCCGGCAAGCCGAACACCACCTCCACGTCCCAGGCGACGAGTGTATCGATGAGAATTTCTGCTGCATTTGGCATGTCAGGGTAGCTCCGGTGGATGGTGTCCGAACCGGTGAATCCCGAGTTGGTTCCTTCGTCACAATAAATCGTGACAGGTTTCTGGAAGCGATCTTCCAGGAGCGGTCTATTCGATCTGCTCGAACGTGCATTGCCGTGGCGCCTTGTCGGGGCGCCAGCGCAGCAGTTTGGTGCCGTGGCGAAATCGATTGCCGGTGACGTGGTCGAAGCGGACCTCCACCACCAGTTCAGGTTCCAAAGGCTCCCATTGTCCGCTGCGCTCCGTGCTCCAGCGGCTCGGGCCGCCGGGCGCCTTGCCAGTGAATCCGGGCTCTGACCGCAGCCCTTCCAGCCGGCGCGTGAGCGCTCCTCTGTCGGTCCTGGCGATGGTCGACGTGAAGCCGACGTGATCGAGCTTGCCGTCGTCATTGTAGAGACCGAGGAGCAGCGAGCCGACCTCACGACTATCCGCGAGATAGCGGAAACCTCCGACAACGCAATCGGCGGTGCGCCTCGGCTTTACCTTCACCATCGCACGTTCGCCGCACAGATAATGCTCATCGAGCACTTTGGCCACGATGCCGTCGGTCGATGCACGGCCGGCGCCATTTAGCCATCGAGCCGCCGTCGCTGCATCATAAGTGCACTTCGACAGACGAAGATCCGGACTGTTCGAGGAGGTCACGAAGTCCTCGATCGCTCGCCGCCTTTCGACAAGTGGTTTGCCCGTGATGACCTCGCCGCCCGGCCTGGCAAGCATGTCGAAGAGGATCAGACTGGCAGGCGTCTGCGAACTCAGTTTGCGGATTCTGCTTTGTGCGGGGTGAAGGCGCATCTGCAGCGCCTCGAAGGAAAGCTCACCGTCAACCTCGATGACAATCTCGCCGTCGATGACGAAGTGCCCGCGCTTGAGGTCACGCAAAATCTCCGTGATTTCTGGAAAATAGCGGCCGAGCGGCTTGCCGGATTTGGCGCGCAGGTCAACTGTGTCGTCGCTCTTGAAAGCAAGGCAGCGAAATCCGTCCCATTTGGGCTCGTACTGCCAGCGGTTCCCATCCCTGGGGATTTCATCGGCAAGCCTGGCCTCCATCGGAGACGTGTCCAGCGGGAGCGGGAAGGCGTTTATCGGTTCATGCACGGATCAGGCCTCCAAAACCGGTTCAGGAACGGCTCCGGCTTTTCAACTTCCAGGACTGCACCGCGTTCCATCTGACGGTTTCATGGCAGGTCCTTCGCGATGGACATTTTCATTTGCCGCCGGAACCCGGATGACGGCTGGCCGCTTTGATGTCATCGGCGGCGCGAAAGGAGATGCCCCATCGACCTCTCATTGTGGACAGCTTTTGTCGGAACCGTCATTCTGATGCAGGTGCCGCCAGGCCCCGACAGCATGCTGGTGATGGCCCGCGGCATCGGGCACGGGCGCGGCGTGGCGTTGTTCACGGTACTCGGCATGAGGCTGGGCGCCGGACTGGTGCAGCTTCCGCTGATTGCATTCGGCCTGTCTTCGCTTGTCCACGCCTCGCCGGTGGCATTCAATCTGCTTCGATGGGCCGGGGCGGCCTATATTGTGTGGCTGGGTGTCCGGCTGCTGCTTTCAGTCTCGGCTACCATTCCCACGGGTGACATCAAGGCCCTGCGGCCGCTCGCCGCCGCCCGGGAAGGAATGATCGCCAATCTGAGCAATCCCTGGCCTTTGATGTTCATGATTGCGTTCCTGCCGCAATTTGTCGACCCGCATAGGGGCTCCGTCACGTTGCAGCTGGTGCTGCTTGGCGCAACGCAGAAGATAACCGGTGTGCTGGTGCTGGGAGCCTACGCCTTGGCATCGGGCGCGGCCGGCGCATGGTCATGCGGCACCCTCGCGCAAGGCTTTGGCAGCAACGGCTCGCCGGCTGTCTCATCATCGGCCTCGGCGTGCGGATGGTGATCGGCGGCGGTACGAGCCGCTGACGAAGCGAATGAAGGGCCGGCCGAACTCTCGACTTTGGCGCCGCTGGATTTCTTTCAAGGAATAGTTTTGTGCCACGTCGCCTGAATGACAGGCTTCGACATAGGCATTCTCTTCTTCAGGGGAATGGAGCATTCGCTTGGATGTCGGCTCCGCCGAAAGAACCCGCATCGGATGAAACGCCGTCGCGGGCCGGACTCTGTGTCCAGGAACAAAAAGCCTGACCAGAGGTTCGAACCACGATCTCAATGCAGCTTGAAACGCTGCTTCATCGGCATCCGATTGGAATGTTCGTCATGATTTTTTGCGTGACCCCGGTAAAGACGCGCCTTCAATGAACAACCCACCTGATGAGGGCCACAGGGCAAGCGAGCAAAAAAAAGGCGGCGTCGTTCGGGCTCTCGGGCTTGGTCTGATCACCGGCGCGGCCGATGACGACTGCTCGGCCATCGGTACCTACGCGAGCGCCGGAGCGCGGTTCGGGCCCGACCTGCTGTGGACGGCACCTGTCACGCTGCCGATGATGTATCTCGTCGTCTATCTTTCATCCAAACTTGGCCAGGTTTCGGGTCGCGGGCTTTTCAAGGTCATATCGGACTTCTATCCGCGCTGGCTGCTATGGTCCGTGTTGGTGGGCGTCCTGATTGGCAACACGATCGAGGCAGCCGCCGATCTTGGTGCCATGTCGGCGGCCATCGTGCTGTTCGTTCCTCTGCCTGCTCCGTTTGTCGTCATTGTCGTCGCGATCGTCATTTTTGCCCTGCAGGTGTTCGGATCGTATAAATTGATCCGAAATGTGTTCCGGTGGCTGGCTCTGGCTCTGCTTGCCTATGTGGTCTCCGCGGTGCTTGCCAAACCGGATGCCGCTTCCCTTCTGCGTGGCACGCTGTTGCCAAAAATCGAGTTCAGCCGAGAATACCTGTCCATCCTCGTCGCCATCGTTGGGACCACGCTCTCCGCATACCTTTACACATGGCAGTCCAATCAGGAGGTGGAGGAGGAGATCGCCAAGGGTCGAACGAGCCTCGAAGAGCGCAAAGGCGCCACCGAGGGCGAGCTGCGCCGATCCCGCCGCGATATCCTGATCGGCATGACGTTTTCCAATCTGATCATGTATTTCATCATCCTTTCGACAGGGTCGACGCTCTACAAGTCCGGGCAGACGCAGATCGAGACAGCGGCACAGGCGGCCGAAGCGCTGCGGCCGCTTGCCGGCGACGCTGCCGGCATTCTCTTTGCGGCCGGTATAATTGGCGTCGGCTTTCTGGCCGTGCCGATCATGACCGCTGGCGCTGCTTTCGATTTCGCTCAGGCGATGGGATGGAAGAATAGCTTGCATGCCAAACCCCGGCAGGCTCCCAAATTCTACATCGTGATCGGGGTCATAACGCTGGTGGCGGTGGGCCTCAATTTCTTCGGTTTCAACCAGATGAAAGCTCTCGTCTGGTCCGGCATCGTGCAAGGATTTTCAACCCCGCCGCTGCTGCTTCTCATCCTCATCATGACCAACAATCGCAAGATCATGGGCGACAAGGTCAACAGCACAAGCACGAACATCCTGGGCGGCGTGACGACCTTGGCGATTTTTGCGGCATCGGCGGGACTGGTGGCAAGCTGGTTCCTGTAGCTCACATGGCATGACGGATGTTCAGGCACGGGTGGAACATCGGCGGTCAAATGTCGTTGAGACGCTTGTGGGAAAAGGAGGTTGTCCATGTCAAAGTTGCAGGCCGCTACTCCGGATCGTTTAAGGCAACTCAGGCTTGAAGCTTCAGCTCATTTCGCTCCGTTGATGCTGAACGAGGCCCTGTTGCGCCTTTCCCATGCCTGCGGAGGCGACAGCCTCGACCGCTTCGAGAAAGCCATGGTCGATCAAATCGAGGCGGCAAAGGACGATCGGGCCGATTTTGAAACGATCAAGGAATTCGCGATCGAGCAGCTTTACGCCCTGGTCCGCAACGCCAACGATTCGCCCAAAAAGAAACAGTCGCTTGAGAAGATAGACACCCGCAGAACGCCCGGCCGTTCCGAAGAACCACGCACGCTCGAAGACCAACTGCAGGCGGGGTTGGAGGATTCCTTTCCGGCGAGCGATCCGCCATCGGTAGTGTCCACGACCATTTCAGGCGGAGCGAAAAAGCTGGTCGGGACCGACGAGGTCCTGGAAAAGCAGCGGCAACAAGCGTCCACCAAGGAAAGTCACTCGTAGATCGCGGTGCCGGCTGGTTTGGCGGCAAACCAAGGCCTGCGGACACGTCAACGGAAACAGCTGACGCATCGCATCAAAGCTTGACGGCCGCCTCCCGCGCCCAGAGCCGCAGTTTGCGACATGACTGCACAAACGCAGATACCGAAGCTGCCGAATCCAGCCGCGTCAGTCCCTCATCGGCATCGGGAGCGACGCCTGCTTTGATCAGGAGCGGCTCGGCCCCCGGGGTGAAGCCGATGAACTTGCAATGCGCAAACGCATCGGACACGAAATCTTTCGCAGCGGCCTCCTTGACCAGCAGCTCGGCGCCCGCCTCGGAGAGCAGCAGCACCACCGCGTCGAACAAAACGGATGGACCGCCGTCGATCATGTGCCTTGCCTCGATGTGGGTGCCGTCGGCGGCTTCGACGCCGCCCACCTTGGGCGCAACCACCTCCATCACCGCGCCTTCCGCTTCGATGGCGGATCGAAGTTCCTCAAACAGCGCGACATCGGCTCCATCGCTGAGCATGACACCGACTTTGCGGCCTTCGAAACTGTCGGGCCCGTTCTGGATGATGCTGAGCGCCGGCGACGGCGGCAAGTCGTCGCGCGGTGGAACGGCGGCTTCGGCAGGTTCGGGCATGTCACGGATGCCGAGCTTGTCGGCGACCGTGGTCGCCAGCGTTTCATCGATGTTCAACAAATGCGAAACCATCCGTTCGCGGATCGCGGGTGCCTGGACCTTGCTCAATTCAAACGTCAGCGCCATCGCGATGTGACGCTGCTCCGGTGGTGTCTGGCTGTTGAAGAATTGCCGGGCCTGGCTGTAGTGATCGGCGAAGCTCTCCGCGCGCAGACGTACTTTCTGTCCTTCTTCGGCATCGGCGAAAGAACGGAAGCCACGCTGCGGATCCTCGCGCGGTCCCAGTCCCCATGAGTTCGGCTCATAATTGGCGCGACCGGCCGGATTGCGCATGGCCATGTGCCCGTCCTGTTGAAAATGGGCGAACGGGCACTTCGGCGCATTGATCGGCAGATGGGTAAAGTTCGGGCTGCCCAGTCGTTTCAACTGGGTATCAAGATAGGAGAAGTTGCGACCCTGCAGAAGCGGATCGTTGGAGAAATCGATTCCGGGCGGCACATTCTGCGTCATGAACGCAACCTGCTCGGTCTCGGCGAAGAAATTGTCCGGCATTCGGTCGAGCACCAGCCGACCGACCGGAATTGGTTCGAGGACCTCCTCGGGAATGATCTTCGTTGCGTCCAGGATATCGAAGTCGAAACTGTCGGCAAACGCCTGATCGAACAGTTGCACCGTCAACTCCCATTCGGGGAAATTGCCGGCCTGTATGGCCTCCCACAGATCGCGGCGATGGAAGTCGGGATCGGCGCCATTGATCTTGACCGCCTCATTCCAGACCACCGATTGCATGCCGAGCTTGGGTTTCCATATGAACTTGACGAAGGTGGATTCGTCCTTTGCGTTGACCAGGCGGAACGTGTGCACACCAAAGCCTTGCATGAAGCGGAAGGAACGCGGGATCGCGCGATCTGACATGATCCACATCACCATGTGCATCGATTCCGGCATCAGGCTGATGAAGTCCCAGAAATTGTCGTGCGCCGTCTGTGCCTGCGGAAAGGCGCGGTCGGGCTCCTGTTTGGCGGCGTGGATCAGATCGGGAAACTTGATGGCGTCCTGGATGAAGAAGACCGGGATGTTGTTGCCGACTAGGTCCCAATTGCCTTCCTTGGTATAGAGCTTGACCGCGAAGCCGCGCACGTCGCGGGCGAGATCGAACGAGCCCTTGTTGCCGGCAACCGTCGAGAAACGAACGAATGCCGGCGTCTTTTCACCAGCTCGCTGGAAAATGTCGGCACGTGTGTATTTGGCAAGTGACTGGTAGGTCTCGAAATAACCATGCGCGCCATAGCCGCGGGCATGAACGACCCTTTCCGGGATGCGTTCGTGGTCGAAGTGGAAAATCTTCTCGCGAAAGTGAGAGTCTTCGATCAGCGATGGTCCACGCTCGCCGATCCGCAATGTGTTTTGGTCGTCGGAAACAGGCGTCCCGAGCGCCGTCGTAAGGACAGGTGTTTCGTCCGCGGCGACTTGGTGCAACTCGCCGCCATTTCCGCGCACGCTATTCTGATCCAGTCCACTTGCCGATTGGCGAGCGGAGGGGCGAGCGGATTTGGCCATGACAGTCCTCGATCGATACCGGAAGGTTGAAGTGGTCAAGCCATCAAACTGCCGGTGAGCGGCTTTGTTCCCGTAAAAAATGGACGCTGAAGACACCGCTGTCGGAGAAGCCTTGACCGCTGCCGCGATGGTGCGCGCCGATCGGATGACAGATATCTCCGCCTGCGCAGAATTTATGAAGAGTTGTCTCCAGTACGAGGAACGAACCAAACTTCCATGCATTTAGCTGGGGCTGCGTTCACACACTCTTTCTTCTGGGAGCTGGAGCATTGTCATCCGGAGGCTGCCTTTTGGCCGACCAGGAAACCAATGAAGTTTCCATCGTTGACCTGATACCTGCCCTGCGGGCATTCGCGCGCACCTTCTGCCGCGTCCCCGACGACGCTGACGATCTCGTGCAGGAGACACTGACCAAGGGTCTCGCCAACATCGACAAGTTCGAACCCGGTACGCGGATGAAGTCGTGGCTCTTCACCATCATGCGCAACACTTATTACACCCGGGTCAAGATCGCTGCCCGGGAGGCGCCCGGCCTGCTCGATTGCGCGTCGTCGAGACCGATTTCGGAAGCCACACAGGAATGGACTGTTCAGAGCAAGGAAGTTCACGGCGCCATTCAAAGGCTGCCTGAACACCAACGCGAGGTGCTGATGCTGATCGGCGTTTTGGGAGTGAGCTACGAGGAAACCGCCGACATATGCGGCTGCGCGGTCGGGACGGTCAAAAGCCGCCTGAACCGTGCGCGCGCCAATATCCTTGAATTCCTTGGAGAGAGTTCGCTGGAGACATTGATGGAGAGAAGAAACCAGCTGTCGGATGATCAGCTCGATGTCGAGGTCGACAGCCGCAGATAGTCAGTTCTTCACATCGCGCCGACGTTTCTCGACGAGTGCGTTCTGCAGTTCCATCGCCAGCTTGGTGAGGCGGTCTGGAACCTTTTCCTGCTCGATGGCGGCCAGCAGGGAAGCAATCTCCTGATCCACTGTCATCTCGACATGCGGATCCGTGGTATCGTCGCTCGAACGAGACATCACATTCTCTTGATAGCGGTCCCTTGATCCTAGTGTGGTGATAAGCGCCTGGCATTACAAGGCGGTGTCCCCCGCCGAGAAGCTCATCAGCGGACCCTTGCACAGGTTTATTTCCTTGCTCCTTCGTCGCCGCGGGCTATGGACACGGCGCGGTGGCGTTCAGTCCTTCGGCAATCGATTAGCGGCGTGATCCTGATACTGATCGGATTTGATCCGCTTGCCGTCCAGCCCGCGCTCCTGGCCATGCTGTTTCTTGTCGCGATTCGACAAAACCGCGTTTTCTTCGATCTTGTCCTTCTCCAGGGAGGTCATTGCGCCGACGCCGGCACCCTTGCCCTGGCTGCCGCGACCGAAATGTTTTTTACCGCCAGATGCCATGATAGCCTCCTTCGAAGCGAGGACACCCGTCGGTGCCCCTTGTTCGACGTCCGAACTGGCATCGCGCTGTAATGTTCCGTCTCACCGAGCGAGCAAAAAGGCGCTGCCATCCCATGACCGAAACGGCTTCTCGCCGTCGATGAGGACCCGCAATTGATGAGCTTGCGCCAGACGGCCGATATCATCTCGGTCTGAGAAAAGTGATCCGCGATAGGAATAGTTCAGCAAGGCGAACCAGCCCGGCCGTTTCAGAACGCGCGCAATTTCTTCGAAATGCCGCTCTGCCATGCCGGCCAGAACCAGATAGGGAAAGCTGTCGACCGCCAGCACGCAATCGAAACTGGCATTGTCGAAATCGGCGAGATCGAGACCGGAGGTTTGTCGCAACTCGACATTGCCGAGCGGGGCGCATTGCTTGGAGGCGATGGAGATCATCCGCGACGATATGTCGATGCCGACCATCCGTTTGAAGGATTTGCACAGCGCACGCTCGAAGCGGCCGATGCCACAACCGATGTCGAGAACGCTCCGTTCCCTTCCGGTGAATTCTCGCGCTTCCAGCCATGCGACGATTTCGTCGGTCGTGGCTGTGAGCCTTTCCTCATCGCCGAGGGATGCCAGTTGGACACTCGCGGCTCCCGAAATCGCCGCCGCGGCATCGAAGCTGGAGGCCAGCCGCATGACGACAGCGACATTCGTCTCGTCCTCGTCGCGCTCATGCCGAACGGCGCCACCCGTCGCTCGCAACATGGCAAAGACGTCTGGTCTGCAGCGCAGCAGTCCGGCGACTTTTCGCAGTCTTGCCGCGTCGCCGGTATTCGCCGGACGGACTTTCAGCACGACTTCCGCCAATTCCGCTGCTCCAATTGTGGACGGCAGGTGGAGCGCGAGCCTGACGAGAACACCTTCGGCGCAAGTACCATCGGCCATGCAGTCTTCAACCGTCAGCCTGACCGATGTCCGGCGCTGGGCGGCTTTCGGTGCGGTTCCACTCATGGATCAACTCCGCGTCCAGACCCTGCGCATCGTCCACCTGTCGACGGCGCCCCAGCCATATTTATAGGCCTCCTGGCCGCGCAGGAAATCGAACTCGCGCGCATCTTCGCGGATCGCTTCCGCGATTGCGTGGCCAATCAGGATCGCGCCTGGGCTCTCCTCGGCATAAGCAGGGTCGAAGCCACCGAGATAGGCATAGGCACGGCCGCGGTGGTGAAATCCGTAATAGGCGCCGACGGTTCCGCCATCGATCGCGAACAGCCAGCATCGCACCAGACCGTGAGCGTCGAGCAAGGGAAGTGAGAGCCGATGGAATTGCTCGACGGCGGCGTTGGCCAACACACCGCCTCCTTGTTCGGCCCAGCGCATATTGTGCAGGCGGATCAATTGATCGAGGAAAGTTTGCGAACTGCCGCTTGCCGACAACAGCGCGATCCGGCCGCATCTTGATGCGGCTTGACGCGCCCGACGCAACTGGCGTCTGCGTCTTGCGGGGACGCAACCTGCAAGTGTTTCGTCGCCGACGAGGGCGAGCACGGGGCAGGCGGCATGGGCGGCCGGCCGATCCATCTCGGGACGCGTCATCGCAAGGGCGACGCTGTCCTGCGGCAAGTCCGACAAGATCCATTGCGCCCACCCGATCGAGAGGATCGACTCGACGACAATGGCGACAACCTCGGCTTCGATCCCAGGGACAGCCAGAATGTCCAGATAGTCGCTGAGCGAAATGCCGACCGGAAGCAGCTTCGAACCGGCCGTTCCATGCTCGAGGTAAAGCGGCGCCAGACCGACCAGATCGCCGCCGCGCCAGACCGCGACCGTCGCCAGTTCACCGGGTGCGAATGCGTCCCACCATGGCACCAGCCAGGCGGGAGATTGAAACGGCGTCGCCGAGGGACTCTGCTGCCATAGTTTCCACCAGTGCGGCGTCAAGGCGTCGAATTGGGCGAGGTCACCGATGATTTCGCTGCGCAGCACAGCTTGGTTCACGGCGTTGCTGCGAAGCGCAGGCGATCGGTGCCAAGCCGTGCCAGCGCCTGATAGGCAGCCATGTAAGACGAGATCATCCGTTCCAGCGAAAACCGCCGTCGCGCTTCGGCCTTGCATGCCTCGGTATCCAAGCGGGGCGCCGCAAGAATGGCTTGGGCCATCTCGTCGACCTTATCGACGAGAAAGCCCGTTCTGCCGTGCTCTATGACATCGGGAAGCGCACCATTTGGAAAGGCGACCACCGGGGTGCCGCAGGCGAGGGCCTCCATGGCCACAAGCGAGCTGGTTTCGGCTGCGAGGCTCGGAATGATCAGGCAGCGCGCTGCGTTGAGAAAGCGTCGCTTGGCGGTGAAGCCGAGCGGACCAAGGAAGCGGCGGCGGCCGCCGAGGAGAGGTTGGATCTCGTCGCGAAAGTACCGCGTATGCGTTTCGTAGGGATAGACCTTACCGCCGATGACCAGCGGCACGCCTGCCTGTTTGGCCGCATCGAGCGCCAGGTGAATGCCCTTTTCCGGGCAAATCCGGCTCAGAACCAGGGCAAAGTCACGTTTCGGCTGCGGCAGGTTCAGTGCTTGGATGTCAACGCCGTTCGGAATCGGTGCTGCCAGTCTAGCGCCTGGTGGCGCGGTTTTCTGCTGGCTGGGCGAGACCGCATGAAGCCAGAGGTCGCCACGCGTCGGGCGCAATGCCGCGGCCGGATACCAATCCAAAGGCAGGTGGAGGGTCACCAAGGTCGGACCATCGTCGGGAAGATAAGCGTCGAAATCGATGCCGTGCAGATGAACCACGTCGATGGGCCATCGGGCGCGGGCAGCAGCGATCGCTTTGCGATGGGCGTCTTGCGCGCGGCGCTTCGCCGCCTCGTCGAGCATGCCGTTTTCGGCCGGTATTTCCACAAGCGTGCCGCTCGCGCTGGAGCCACGGCAACCAATGACGATAGATCGATGACCGGCGTGAACCAGTGCCCGATCGAGCATCGACAGAACCTGTTCGGCACCGCCGACAGCGTCAGGTCCGACGGGCGCGAGAGGGTAGGCGACATTGAGAACGGTGAGTGTCTCGCCCGGTCGCGTCCCGGTGCCTTGCGTCGCATCTCCACCTGTCAACGGCGTCGCGAAGTCCGGCATCTGATGCATGGGCAGCATGGCAATTCACGCGGCCGAGGCCCGCTGCGTGGGGAGCGAGGCGGATGTCATGCCGGGCGCATAGCGGCGGATCATGGTCGAGCAGAATTCCGCGAACTCCTCCGGCACCAGCGGCGGGCTGGTGTGGTGGGGCAGCATTCCGCGGTGCTGAGGTGTGAAGCAGAAGGTGACCGTCACGTCGAAATCGGCGAGTGCTTCCATCTGCCGGTCGAACCACTCCAGCGCATTCGGCCGAAAGCTGTCCGCCCAGGAAAGCCCGGTACGCATATTGGTGACACCCAGCCGCTTCATCCAGGCGACGGCATCGTCCAGCCGCGGATCTTCGAAATGAAACCACTGCACCAGGCCCATTGCGGGTGTATGGCGCACGAATTCCTCCAGCGCGGGCTTTGGCGTGCCGTCCTGGCGCAGCAGCCCCATATGGAAATGCCGGTAATAAGAGGAGCCCTCGGCTTCGCGGTGACGCGTCGTTGCTTCCCATTCACGCGGAAGATCGTAGAGGCTGTACCACTGGATGCGTGGTGCGTTGCCGAGCAGCAATTCAGCTGTGCGCTTCAGCCCCCAGACCTGGATTTCCTCGGCGCCGAAGGTCGATACGCCGACTTCGCTGACCCAGATGGGAAGGTCGGTGACGGTCGCGATCTCGCCGATCTTCTGCGGCCATTCCTGGATCTGCCAAAGGTTCCAGTCGAGGGGAAAGCCGTGCACGGCGACGGCATCGACATGGTCCAGCACGCCGAATTCCTTCATGCGGGTGATGAACCCCGGGTCTATCGGCGAGATGCCACCGAGCACTTTGGTCAAAGCCGGGTTTTCAGATGCAATTGCGTCCGCCGACAGGATCGCCATCCTGGCAAAGCGGCTCCAATCGGGGTCGAGCTCGGGATCCCAATGCGATTTGTTGTTGGGCTCGTTCCAGATCATCGCGGCTTCAATCATGGCGCTGTCCTTTCGAGGGATAGACGGGACCGCCACTGGCCGGGTCGCCGGCGGCGCGGCAGAAATAGACCTCCTGCTCCGGATGCAGGACGATTTCAAATCCGGCGCTGCGCAGCATGGCTTCGGTGCAGGCGCGGTTGGGTATCCACCAGTTGGTCGGGTCATCGGCATAGCGGTGCTCGATGAAATGGAGCTTGGGAAATTCCGGCCGGTCGAACAGGTCATGCGTCCAGAAATGATAGTTCTCTTCCATCTCGGGCAGATCTGTGCTGCCGCGCTGCATGGACTGGAAGATCATCAGGTCACCGGCGACATGCTCACGGATAAGGTCGAGCGCGAGCAAGGGGTGGCGCAAGTGATAAAGCACCCCCATGAACAGCACGATATCGAATTTTTCGCGCAGGGCGCCGACGTCGTAGACCGAAAGTTTCTGGAATTCGATCTCGCAATTGGCGATCTCGGCGGCAAAGCGGGCCTGCGCCAGATAGGCGTCGTCGAAATCGATGCCGAGGACACGGGCAGCACCTCGCCGTTTCATCTCGATGGAATAGAAACCGGCATTGCAGCCGATATCCAACACCGACTTGCCTGTCAGATCCGCAGGAATGGCCTCGGCGAATTTGCGCCATTTGATCAGCGGATAATTGCCGAGAAAATGGTTGGGAGCGGTTTCGACACCGGCCAATTCCATGTTGTGGAACCATGGGCCGAGAGCATCGATACGGCGACGGATTTCGGCATGGGAATGCAGCATGATCAGGCTCCTTCGCCGGGAACGACAGGCACATGCGAACGGGCACCTGGCGTAATCGTGGCGGGTTGGTGATGGACGGGTGCGGCGCCCTCTTCGAGCAGCCGCAGAGCCGTGCGATAGCCGTTGAACGTGCCGACATCGACATAGGCGGACCCAGCCTTGACGCCACGGGCCTCACCGCCGGCTGCCAGATAGGCATTGATCAGGGTGCCGATATATTCGTCGCGGCAGTCCCGCTCGCGCCAGAGTGCCGCCAGTTGGTGCAAGGTCCGGCCCGGCATCTTGAACGCCCCCCAGATCCAGTTCGTGGCAGCGTCTTGCCGCTTGACCTGGATTTCCTTCACCCGATCTCTCTCGTCGAGAACCACGGCATCGAAAAATTCCGGGCGGTCCACCGGAAAGAGCAGGAACGATAGGGAACTGTCGGGCAGGCACGAGAAGCCGTCCTCGGGGAACCAGATCGTATCGGGCAAACCAATCAAAGCCGTCTCGTCGGGAGCGACGAGAGGCGCTGCCCGAAAAATCGCATCGCAAAGTCCAACGGGGTTAGGCTGCACCACGAAGAGAGCAGCGGCGTCACCATAGCCGGCAGCGTAATATTCGAGAATGTCGGATTTGCCCGATCCAATGATGAAACAGATCTTGTCGACGCCGGCGCGCACCATCCGCCGCACCAGATACTCGCTCACCGCGCAGGGACGCTCGGTCTGTCCATCGATCCGACTGCCGACCGGCAGCAGCTCTTTCGAGAAGCCGAGCGGTTGAATGCGGCTGCCGCGCCCGGCAGCTGGCACAATGCCCAACATCAGACTGCTTCCATCATCGGTTCGCCGGGAGATCTTTGAAAGGCGTCGTTTAGAATGTGGTCCAGCTCCGCCGCGCGCCGGGCAGAGGTGTGTTCGTCGAGAACCCGTTGGCGCGCACGGGTTTTGATGGCATCGAGTTGTCCTGCGGGTAAGGCGAGCGCCGCGACCACGTCATCGGTGTCGTGGGCCAGCAGGATCTCGCTATCGGGTTCGAAGAAGCTGCTTAGGCCCGGCCAGGTGTCGGTTATGATAGGCACTCCGCAGGCCGCTGCTTCGAACAACCGACCTGAAGGGCACCAGCCCTTTTTCGCCATCGCCTCGCGGGTGACATTCAGTGTCAGACGAGAGGATGAGAAAAACGCCGGGTGATCGGCCGGCGGAAGGTGCCTGACGAAGAAGATGTTGTCGCTCCACGGGAATTCCTGCGGATATTGTGCGCCGCCGATGATGAAGCGCTGGTCCGGCAAGCGCGCAGCTGGGCGAACCAGCAGATTCTCGACGGCCGCCTGGCGATCTGGCGCGTAGGTTCCGAGATAGGATAGATCGGCCTTGAACTCGGCCCGCGGCGTAGCCGGCCGGTGTTGATCCGGATCGACATGTCCATAGAGCGGCACCACGTGACGCGCGCCCAGAACCGCCTTCAGCGCGTCGACCACCGAGCCGCCTGTGTAGCTCAGGACGAGGTCGAAATCGGCGAGACCCTCTGGGCCGAAATAGGGTGGACGCTCACCTTGTTCGATGCGGGCAAGCGTGATCGGCGTGTCCAGATCGTAGAAGACACGCAGTCCGCGGCCTGCCTGCTGCGCCAGCCGCGAGGCGTCCACGGCGTCGGGACAATAAGAGGTGACGATCACGACATCCGATTGCTTGATCGTTTGCTCCGCGACCCGGCGGATGTCCTCCCAGTCCGGGTAGAGCACGATGTTGCCGCCGTTCAGATGATCAAGATCGCGCGTTCCGGCATAGTAGGGTGTGTCGCGTTCGAAGAACGTAACGGACCAGCCGCGCCGGGCGAGGGCTCTGATCAGTCCCCTCCACAAGGTGGCATGTCCGTTACCCCATGACGACGTGACGGTAAGACCGAAAATGACCATCTGCATCCGGCAAATCCTCGTCAGGCAACTTCGTTCAATCGGATCAGCTTCGCCCCCCAGTCCCCCGACACGATCGTCGTGATCGAGGCGGGATCGATGTCGAAGCGAAAGCAGTCACCGGCCGGCAAGCCAAGAACGTTGCAGACGGCGGCCTTGATCACATCGGCGTGGCTGACCAGGGCGACGCATTGATTCTGATGCCGCTCGCGGACCGCGGTCATCAGCGACACAATGCGTTGCTGGACATCCTGCATGGTCTCGCCACTCGGTGTCCTTGCCTCTTGCCGCTGGTCATTCCAGGCTCGCCAACTGGCGTCGCCATTCAGCTCATCGAAAGTCTTTCCCGACCATTCGCCGAAGTCGATCTCGTCGAGTTCGGCGCAGATCGCGATTTCCCCGACACCGCAGGCGAGCGCAATTGGCAGCGCCGTCTCCCGCGTACGCTCACGCGGGCTGCAAAGGATCGCAACGATAGGCTCTCGGGCCATGCGGCTGCCAAGCTGCGCTGCCTGTGCCTTCCCGGCATTGCCGAGGCAAACGCCGTCCATCCGGCCTGCCAGATAGGAGCCGACATTGTCGTGTGCCGCATGGCGGATCAGAAAGAAGGTCGTCGTCATTCCGCAGCATCGAGCAAAGGCTCGTCCTTGCCTGCGATAAAAGCGAGCGTGCGCTGCCGCGCTTCGGCGTCGGTGAACTGTTCGGGAGGCGACTTCATGAAATAACTGCAGGGACCGGTCAGGGCACCGGCTATGCCGCGATCGAGCGCCAGCTTGGCGCAGCGTACCGCATCGATCACCACGCCGGCTGAATTTGGAGAATCCCAGACTTCCAGCTTGAGCTCGGCATTGAGCGGCACGCCGCCGAAAGTCGTGCCTTCGACCCTTATATAGGCCCACTTGCGATCGGTCAGCCAAGGTACGTGGTCGCTCGGGCCGACATGGATGTTGCCCGGCTCCAGGGGGACATCGAACTGGCTGGCCACGGACTGCGTCTTCGAGATTTTCTTCGATTCCAGCCGCTCGCGTTCCAGCATGTTGAGAAAATCGGTGTTGCCGCCGAAATTCAGTTGATAGGTGCGGTCGATGCGTACGCCGCGTTCGCGGAAGAGATTGGCCAGCAACCGGTGCACGATGGTCGCGCCGACCTGGCTCTTGATATCGTCGCCGACCAGCGGCAGTCCTCGCTGCTCAAAGCGCCGGCGCCATTCCGGACGTGAGGCGATGAAAACGGGTATGCAATTGACGAAGGCGCAGCCGGCCTCAAGTGCACATTCGGCATAGAAGCAGGTCGCCTCCTCGGAACCCACCGGCAGGTAGGAAACCAGCACGTCAGCGTTGCTGTCGCGCAGGATCTCGCTGACATTGGCAACCGGCTCCGGAGCTTCTTCAATCTCGTCACGCAAATATTTGCCGATCCCGTCCAGCGTCGGTCCCCGCTCGACACGAACGCCGGTTGTCAACGCGTCGGCAAAGCGGAACGTGTTGTTGGGGGCGGCATAGATCGCTTCCGCGACGTCGAGGCCAACCTTGCTCTTGGCGACATCGAATGCGCAGACAATCTCGATGTCGTCGACATGGTAGCCGCCGAGGTCGGCATGCATCAGCCCAGGGATTGGTTCGTTGCTTTTAGCGTGACGATAAAACGAGAGGCCCTGCACGAGGGAGGATGCGCAATTGCCGACCCCAACGATACCAACACGAACCTTTTTCGATCCCACGAAACCGCCACCCTATGTTGTTCAAAGGTAAGTTCCTGGCGCCGAACCATCAGCTTGCCGGAATGTTCCTCCGCCCATCGAAAAATTGCGCGAGACACCATGGATCGAAGCCGCATGCGATGCGTTGCCGCACGGCAAGCATTGGAAACCGATCGATGATCGTCTACGGCGACCACAAGCGGACGCAGAACGCACAACAGCTTCGCCAAGCAGCAGGCGAAAGGGCCGTAAGACTTAATCGGATGTCTCATGGCATCCGACGCCATGCTGCATTGGTCCGACTGTTCATCAGCGTGTCGGAGCTGGTTCAGGCGCTTGCCGATGTCGATTTCGAAACCTGCGGCATCGACACTTTTTCGCCACGGCAACAGCAAGGCGCCAGGCTGCTGGTCGGACTTGCGGCAGAGGTGGCGAAGTCGTGGCGAAGCGGTTTCGCCGTCGGCGGTGGCATCGATCCGGGACTTCTCAAACTGCTGGCCGGGCTCGACTGTCAGGCCGAGGTTCTGACCGGCTCTGCCGAAGGTTATGCGCATTATGCGCTTTATCCCGAAAGCTATTTGGACGCGGCGCAGAAGTCGGGTCTCGATGCGAACACATGCGTGATCGGTGTCCGCAGCATTGGCCTTGGGCTGGCAGCTATGGTGGCGGCCTCGATTGGCGCGCCGGCGCCATTCAGCGTTCGTCCGATCGGCCATCCCTTCCACCGGCACATCAACGCCGATCCGCGGTCGATCACCACCTGGAAGAACAATCCATCGGCGCGTTTCGCCGTTGTCGACGAGGGTCCCGGCCTGTCCGGCAGTTCGATGCATGCCGTTGTCGTGTGGCTGCGTGAACTGGGTATCGATACGGACCGCATTCACCTGTTTCCCAGCCATTCGGGCGGCCCGGGCACCGAGGCGTCGCGGGAGGCTCGAGAGACATGGTCGCGCTGTCCGAAGCA